>NZ_JAKRNF010000038.1:0-2294 GCF_022347225.1 Corynebacterium sp. ACRPQ | reverse complement strand
TCAAATAGTTCAACCAACTGCTCCCGCTGATGCTCACTCACCAAACTTCGAGCTCTCAATGAAAACTACTCCCCACTAATCGGAAACTGATTTCTCAGTCCAACTAATGGGGAGCAGTTCATCGGAAAGAGCGCGGGGGCTGGCTTTTGTATGCGGCCAACAGGCACTGATTATGCGGAAACGGCATCTTCCAGCTCGGCCAGCAAGGAATTGGTGCGCTCCACCTTGGCATCTACAGGGCGGAACTCGCCGTCGGCCCAGTCAGTAAAGAAGCCAAAGTCCAGCTGATTGCGAAGCTGCGGCATGGAGAAGTTCACTACGACAGAACGCCATGCTTCCACGCCGCGGATTGCGCCCGCTGGACCGTAACCGGCGAACGCGACTGGCTTACCGGTCCACTCCCCGGCCAAGCAGTCGAAGGCATTCTTGAATGGACCCGGCACGGAGCGGTTGTACTCCGGGGTAACAAATACGAAACCATCGCAGGCATCCACTGCATCAGACCACGCCTGCACCTTTTCATCTGCATACTGCTTATTGGCGGTGGCAGGAATGACGTCAGTAGTCAGCAGTGGAACATCAAACTCCTTGAGATCCAGCAGGGTGTACTCCACCCCATTCTGGCGCCCCTTGGCAAGATCATAGAGCCACTCACCCACGACCTTGCCGGCCGAGTTATCGCGAGTAGTACCGATGATGATGCCGATACGAGACATGAGAAAACCTTCTTTCCTTCAAGCTTTATGTAACGCCTCTAGCTTACCGCCCGTGCAGATACTTGTCTGATAGTGATGTTGATACGTCCTTCACTCAGCCCGCACCCCTCCGGCAACGTTCCATCATTAACGCGCACCACGCCGTGGTAGGCAAAGCGCTTTGGCCCACCAAAGACCACCAAATCCCCTGAGCACAGCGTGATATCATCCCACGGCCGCGTGCGCGATTCGGTATGGCCCATGCGGAAAAGCGCCTCATCCCCAATGGATAGCGAAATCACCGGGGCGGGTGACTCCTCGGAATCATCCACGTGCATGCCCATAGCCGATCCCGGTGGATAGTAATTCACCAATGCCATCTCCGGCACGAAGGTCTCCACCCATGGCTCTAGCTCGGGTGCTACCTCAGCCGCGGCGCGCAGTGTCCCCGGAGCAATCCGCCGCAGGCTCTCCGGCACCGGCAGAACCCGCGTGCCGTCTATATTGTCCACGTACCGATAGCTGGGATAATGCCAATACCTGCCCAGATGCAGCTGAAAAACGCTCATTTGCCCGCCGGATTTCAACCGCGGCCGCACCATCGCCATCGGCGTACCCGCATACTCGCGCGCAATGCCGCGCATCTCTTCTACCAAGGCCTTCTGCTTATCGATGCCCGCCCATCCCGGCACATGCCCCACCCCCGGAGCCACACGCACGCTCGGCCGCGGCAGCGAATCAAAAAGCATGACCTCATCCTAACCCAACGCCCCGATAAATCGACCAAGACCTATTATCCTCGCCAAGGATCAGAATCTGTTCAAGACCAATAGGCCCAAGCCTAGGGCGCCTCACGCGGGTTTCACCGGCTGGTTTATCTGGTTCCAAATGGCCTATTGAAGTGCCCCAGACCACCACTGCACACGGCCCATAGGAACACAACAACCTCGACTTTCTCACCAGCCTCGAACTAGGCGAGGAGGCTCCTACCGGCTACCAGACCGTGGATAACGCTCACGACACCCAGAGTGAGAACAAGGCACCAGAGCTGGAAGCACAGCATGAAGACGATTAGGACGCCGAACTCTAATCAAACCGGAGCCGGAACAGGATTAGTCCTTAGTCGGTGCTTTCCCAGAAATCATCCGGGATAGCCTCTTCCAACTCACGGTCTAAATACTCGATGGCTTCCTTCTCGCTCATGCCCTGGTTCATTAACTCATCAATCATGTAATCGGTGGCAGCGTTTAACTTCTGCTGGGAAATATCCCGCAGACTCGGCCCTCGCCGCTGACCATCGTCAGCGGTAGTGGGGTTACCCGCAAGTCGTGGACACGTTGTTAAGCTGCTCAGGAGTTAAGCAGCGGCTTTCTTATTACCGTTTTGATTAGCGAGCTGGGCTTCGAAATCGACGGGGCTTACCATCCCGATGGACGAGTGGCGACGGCGCCGGTTATAGACGATCTCAATCCAGCGACCCACCGTCTTCCGGGCTTCGTTGCGGGTTTGTCATTTCTTCCGATCGTAAAATTCGGTCTTCAATGTCGACCAGAACGACTCGGCCATCGCATTGTCAAAGCAGACACCAGTACGGCCGAC
>NZ_JAKRNF010000037.1:0-3113 GCF_022347225.1 Corynebacterium sp. ACRPQ | reverse complement strand
ATGGAAGGAGCCCGAGTATCCGGCTGGAAACAAGCCATCAACCAAATGGCCGTGGCCTACCCCGACCGCTTCGACAAATACCTATAAACCCCGCCCCACACACAAACAACTTGACACGCTCCGGAAATGGCGCAAAGGCGGCGATGACGCCTTAAAACCGAAGCCGAAGGGCAGGCCTAAAGGTTCAGCTAAGCCGAAAGTGCTTTCTGAAGAAGATAAGCTACGTCGCGAAAACGAACGGTTGCGGGCCGAAAATGCCTACCTAAAAAAATTGCGGGACTTGAGGAATCAGGGACGCGCCTGAAAGTCCAAGCGATCGTCATCCTCAAGTCTCACCACCGCTTGGAGGACCTCCTAGAGGCAGCCGGTATGCCGCGGGCGACATTCTTCTACCACCAGAAACGACTCAGCGAGCCAGATAAGCACGCTGCGATCAAGGAGGCGATCCTAGAAAGCTTCGAGGCTAACAAGCATCGCTACGGCTACCGGCGAGTGTTGCTGGACCTGCGCAACAAGGGCTGGGTGGTCAACCACAAACTCGTTTACAAACTCATGCGCCAGATGGGGCTTCGGGCCAAGATCCGCCAACGCAGACCGTATATTTCCTACGCAGGAACTAAAAGTCGCATTGCTGACAACAAGCTTGACCGCAAGTTCACCCCAGATAAGCCAAACACCGTCTTTGTCAGCGACGTCACCGAGTTTAGGGTCGCAGGCCGAAAAGTGTATTTGTCACCGGTGATGGACTTGTTCGACCGCTCAATCGTCGCCCACACCGTGGCTACATCGCCGACGGCAGCGTTTACCGCCGAATCATTGACTAAGGCGATTGCGGCCTGTGCGCCGAAGCCTGGGTGGATGATGCACACCGATCAAGGATTCCAGTACCAGCATTCCTCCTGGCGTAACCTGATCGGTGACAACGGCGGTGTCCAGTCGATGTCGCGTAAAGCCAACTGCTACGACAACGCAGTAATGGAGAACTTCTTCGGGCACGTGAAGGCCGAGATGTACCACGGGGAAGTCTTTGACACCGTCGAGGAATTCACCCAAGCGATCGACGAGTACATCCAGTGGTACAACACCGAACGCATCCAACAACGACTCAAGGGCCTGACCCCGATGCAATATCGGAATCAGGCCCTTGAACCCCTCACCGCCTAGAATTAAACCAGTCCAACTTTTGGGGGCCAGTTCATTCCACAGGGCGGCAGATGCCGATACATGGAAACGACATGAGAGACGCCTGTGGCCCCCAGCTCCGAAAGGAACCGGGGGCCACAGGCGTTTCCCTAGCTAAAGTCTAGACATCATGCGGAAAAAGGCCGTTGCGGAAGCTTTTTATCAAAATCAATTAGGCGACCCAAGGCCCAATCCTTATCAGTAAGCAAGCGAGAAAACACCAAACCGGCACCAATAGATCCAACTACCATCATTCCAGTTGCCACATTGGCCAACGCTTGATCCATCTGACCATCGTTCAAATAAAACACCGCCCGGAACATTGTCACCCCTGGGATCATAATCACCGCGGCCGGAACGGTGGTTGTAATACGAGGAAGACGCGCCCTTTTAGAAGCTACTGCCCCCAGCAACCCGATGATTAATCCACCCACAAAGGCTGCAAAGAAAATGGTTGTTCCCGCGTGAATTAGAATCAAACGAAGCTCATTTGCCACGGTTCCAACGCACGCCGCTACTAAGACCATGCGGCGAGAAGAGTTAAAAAGAAAAGCAAACCCAGCAATGCCCAGAAAACTTGCCAGCGGCGCCAACAGAAACCATTGCATATCCTGCACAGGTGCAGGTGGGTCAGGACTAAGTTTTGTCAGCCAGCTAACCATAGAGACCGTGAAAGCCGCCGTGAATATGACGGTAAAGGCGTACCCCAATCTGACAATCCCCGCATCAAGATCAAATCGCGCTATGTCGATCAAAGCAGAGAAAAGTGGAAACCCGGGAATCAGGAATAAAACGGCCGCCACAAAACCCGAGGACAGTTCACTGGGTTCCACCGAGCCTATAGCCCCGAAAAATTCCGTCAACAAGAAGAAAACTATGCTTGCCGTCGCACCACCAGCAATCACTCCTCCAATTTGATGAACGTGACGGTGGAGAACTGTATAACGAACAAACTGGCCTGCAAACGCCGCCAAAGCAACCAACCCCACTGCTTCCAGCGGGAAAAAATTAAGATACGCAAACGCCGCACATGCGATCGCGGCAGCGAAAGAAAGAGTTAGACCGCCCCAGCGCTTTTTGACATTATGCTCGATAGTATCCAGCATCGCCGCTAATTCCTGAGCGGTTATCCCTGCGTAGAGGCGATTGTGGGTTAAATCTTCCAAGGCTTCAATCCGAGAGGCATCAACTGCAGGCGAATGTTGCCGAGCAATGACCGTCCGGAAGTATTCGCCGCGGTGAAACGTACAGGTAATCTGCGTCAGACCCACTGTGGCATCTAGATGGTCAAACCCCAATGCTCGCGCACTCCGTTTCATCCCTCTAAGTACGCGATAACCAGAGGTGCCGGCCCCCATTAGGAGCATTCCCACCCGCAATACAACGTCCGCCTCGACACCCATTTGCCGATGCATCTCCGGATCAAATTGTTGTGCCATCTCTCCTCCTCTGACACTGCTCCTGGCGCACAATTAAAGACCTGTCGACCCCAACCCGATAGCGCGCTTGTAGTTTTCCTAGAATCTTACGCAAAAGAAGCCTCTTGTGAATCAGGCTCATCGATCCAAAAGCCTCCACCTTGATACCCGTAAGCTGATTGAGCCATTCTTACCCTCCGCCAAATGATTGCCACTATATTCACAGGCAAATACCAGACCTATGGCAGCCTAGCGCGTTATCTTTAATTTACGTGTTCGAGAGAACGCAAGAGAGATAGAGAGAACCAGTTCCAGCGCCCTGTGGCCCCAAGCGAGGCCCGGGCGTTGGAGCTGTTTTAGGGGTCTGCAGGTTGGGGCGTGGAAGGAGAGGGGGCCTAAACGACAGAATGTGTTGTTTTGCGGCGTGTCGGGCTAAACGACATTTTGTGTTGGTGGGGTTTAGCGTATGTGGCCTTTGCGTATTCCCATAGAGTGGTTGTAGGCAGTGTCGAT
>NZ_JAKRNF010000036.1:0-5931 GCF_022347225.1 Corynebacterium sp. ACRPQ | reverse complement strand
GTCAACTCTCACGCATCCACGCTGGCAATGCCAAAACTGATATCCGGGACGCCTATATCATTGCCCACGCTGCAAAGAACCTTCCGGAGTCCCTCCGCAGCGTCGACCGTGTCGAAGAAGCCTTCCTCCAATTGAAAGTCCTCAACGGCATCGACGAAGACTTAGCGCGGTCCTACACCAGGCTCATCAATCAGATTCGAAGTGCACTAGTAGGCTGCTACCCGCAATTCGAACAGGCCCTTCGCGGTCAGATAATCCACCGCAAGTGGGTTCTGCACCTACTTGCGCGCTACGGTGGACCGACCAAGATAAAACGCCTCGGAAAAGCCAAGGCAGCTGCCTTTGCTCGACGATATAAGGCACGCAATCCCGAACCTGTCCTCGATGCCATATTCGCTGCTATCTCTGAGCAAACAGTCACCATTGCAGGTGCGCACTATGCCGAAATGGGCATAGCAATGTCGGCGAAAGACGCACTCTTAAAACTCGAACATCGCAAACAAATCGAGCAGGAAGTCATCGAGCTCATCAACGACATCCCCCACACTCAAATCCTGCTATCCATGCCAGGAATCGGACCAAAGACGGCAGCACAAATTCTCATGACCGCGGGCGACATGTCCGACTTTCCGTCAGCTGGGCACTTGGCCTCTTACGCTGGTTTGTCGCCCCGAACGAATCAGTCCGGAACCTCGATCATGTCGAACTCACTGAACCGCGCCGGCAATAAAAAATTAAAGAACGCCCTATGGCAATCATCTTTTGCATCCATCAGATTCCACGAGCGTTCCCGGCAATTCTATGAACGAAAGCGCCGTGATGGCAAGAGACACAACGCCGCAGTAGTGGCACTAGCCCGCAGACGGCTCAACGTCCTCTACGCCATGATGCGCAACCACGAGCGCTACCGCGATCCCGCCTTACAACAGGAAGGAATCGCAGCCTAAACACCAAGAACGAAACAGCCGACTGGGAAAACCCAGTCGGCTAGCAGGCATGCCCGAAAACCACACGACCAAACAACCCCGTAGAGAGAATCCGCCCCCGATTTCTCCACCCGCGAGGTTGACAACCTATATAGGAACACCCCCCTTCATCCGCACCGGCGCATCGCACCTCCATGACGCTGCCGCCCTGCGCTCGGAGAGATTCTGGTCTGCAGAGAAAACCAACGCCGGCGAATCGAAACTCCGCAGCCACAGCCAAGCATGGCCGCGCCGCGGGAGTTCGTTAGGGCCGGGAAAGATGAGCAGGCGCTTGGCGATGTCTCCCCTGCCCCAGCCAAAGCGACAAATTCTATGCCGGTATGAGGGCACACCCGTGGTATCGATCTGTTATTCCAGAATCAGCGATGCTGTTTTCTCCGGAGGCACATCCTTCACCTGACGACTCTTGATGGCCCACGACACCAGCCCCAGCGCAATCCAGACCACCAGCGCGATGAGCGGGGCCGTTCCCAGCACGCCAGGCGAGCCTGGGACGAAGAGCAGCGCCATGAATCCGACCAAGAGGATACACCCAGCCAGCGCGAAGTACTCATAAAACTTGTTCGGCGCAACGGGTTCGGACATTCCAGGGACCTGCCCGGTGCGCGCAATCTTCCAGGCGCAAAAGCAGGTATAGAAATACGCCACCGTGATACCAGCACTGGACATATCGACGACCCACGTCAATGCCGCACGCCCAAACCACGGGGTCACTAGGCGTACCGCGCACACCAAAAGAATCGCATTGCGTGGAGTGCGCTGCTTACCGTTTAACTCACCCAGCCGACTCGAAACTAGGTTGGCGCGACCGAGAGTAAACAAGACGCGACTTGCCGCAGTGAAAAATCCGTTAAGCCCAGTAAGGACTCCGGCGCTCACAGCTACAACCATGAGCACCAAACCGGCAGGCCCCATCACCTCACTGATGGCTGCTGCCGTTGGCCAAGCCGCCCCTTCGAGAGCATCGTGGCGGGTTCCCACAGCGATGGAGGCTGCGAGCATCATGGCCAAATAGATCAACGTTGCTGTAATGACTTCCCGCATGAGAAGGCCTAATGCTCTTTTCGACGAGAAATTGAACTCGCCCGCCAGCTGCGGGATGGAATCAAACCCCACGTAGGCCCATGGGGAAAGCCACGATGACCACCACCGCCAGGATCATGAGCACGACGGCAAAGAACTGAAACTGGCCTGAAAGGGCCGCCCCCTTAGAGTTCAACCACGCGAACACAATGATGAACAGCGAGCAAATCGCTACTTCGGGGAGATAGATGGTCCACCCGGCGACGTCGTAAAGCGCGCCTCGCATGACTAAATCAGGGAACGTGACACGAAAGATGAGCGCGACCGCTGAGGCATTCAACGCAACGACGCACGAGTACCCTAGCGTCAGCGCCCACCCCGCGATAAACGCATGAGTCCGGCCCAGCGCCGCCATAGCGAAGGCCACCCCACCACCGGTCAGCGGCAGCGCACGAATGGTAAAGCCGTAACTCAAGCCAATGATGGCAATCATCAGACCACCAATGACAAAGCCGATGAGCGTTCCAGCCAGCTCCGCCTTCTGCATCCAGTCGAAGGGCAAGATATAGGCACCCCAACCAATTGCCGCGCAGAGCGCCATGGCGAAGCCCCATGAGGGCTTCATGGCTTTCCGCTGGGTCGCGCTCTCCGACTTCTAATTTCACTCCAGACTATTTACCAACAAGCTCATGACCTCGCGAACTACCCAACGCACTATCCTGGCAAGTCTAGACGCTATTGAATAGATGTGCTCGTGAGCTGACCAGTGCTAAAGCCTGCTACCACAGCGATACCTTAGTCACGTCCCGACAGCCGGCTCCATCAACTTTTTCTCATCCAAGCCAGCAACTCATTGCGATGTCAAATAAGAAGGCCTTTCTCGCGCGGCGCATGTCCATTGTCGTCATCCTCGATTCGGGATCCGAATTCCAGTCCGCTGCCGTCTATAACACCGCGACTGCTCCGCAACCCCTCGCTAACCTCACCAACGAACAGCAGAGAGCCCACCCTTGCTTCTACCAAAAGCCGGCTACAGAATTCAGTTTCGGTATGTGGAAGAAGCGCACAAGAACATTGCCGCTGCGAGCTATCATTTGGGCAACCCGCGTGCGCGAGAGAAACAAGAAGCATAATGCTGACAACACAAACATATCCTACTACATGATAATTCCTCCAATACCCCTTTTACACCGGATGAGCAGGATTAATGGGAATATCCAGAAGCGAAGAATCTACTAGAGAAATGAGTCGCAAGAAAACTGAAGTATCATATTGATCTGGCTTGGAAACCGAAATAAGGGGGGTGATAATGGCCCTCGAGTTGAAAGGATTCAGCGGCTCGCCGTAGAAGTCTTTCTCCAAGCTTGACGGCCCGTGCCATGTTCCCATTCTTATCATCCAGTAATATTCGTCGAAAGGATCAAGGATATTTGGACAGAACCCGCCAGTTTCAGAGATAAGAGTTTGGAATCTTTCTGTCACTTCCCCCATGTAGCGCTGATGGCCAAAAGCCTGCACCTCACCGCGAACCTTCTTGGATAGCTTTCGGTAATAGACTTTCGCCATCTGATCCGCCTCTACAGGCTCATCACATCCCCACCGCCACTGGAGCTTTCTGAAATTACTCTGACCGATTTCAAGGATATTAGAGCTGAAAACTGCTGCACGCTGGTTGCCTACTAGTTTCCCTAATGGTCCTACCGCAGATCGATGATGATCCCAATAGTGGGCTTTTCCAAGACTATCTTTAAGCTCACCTTCAGGCTTCAGAGTTGGAACTTCGAAGTGTTTGAGCCCAAGCTTTGCTGACAGTAGCTTTGCTACAGATCGATCAACACGCGTATCTTTGTTTTTCCCATAAGTAAAAGTCTTCAGATCAATTCCAGCGTGCGTTGCGACCGCTAAACTAACCCTTGAATCAAGTCCTGCGGTTAGTGCGAGCCACGAATCTCGTTCCTCCCCCAGTCGCGACAAAGCTGCTGACGCTCGTTCGAGCACGATATTAGCCGCCCTCTCAGTTGAGATACTTGTCAGAGGCTCTCGCGGCCAAAATCTTGTTAGGTTTCCAGACTCTAAATCGAGCACAAAGTTGGGAAGAAGAACACGAACGCCTTCGTACGGGGTACCATGCGCAGGAAAAGAACTGGAAAATGGCAAATTTGAGAGTTCACAATCAAACTGCGTGACCTCAATCAAAGAAGCATGAGAGGCAAGAAAACCACCCTCTACATGGTAAAATGTGGGGCGCATCGCAGTAGCGTCACACACCACTTTGACTTGGCCCTTGCTACCAAAAAGGATCGTGTACCGCCCCACCAACCAATCAAGCGCCTCGTAAAACTTTTCGTCACCCTCAATGAGTCGCCCAAGAAGGATTGAGACAGGACTTTGCTTAGAATACTCAAGCATCGTACATGACCCTAAAATCATCACGAATTTTCCAGATTCGCGGTCTTGCTCCGATTTAATCTCTAAAAGTGGATCAACGAAAAAGTTATCCAAGATTGGGCCGGGAACAAAGCCCGATGGAACATCGTCAATAGAGCCACAGAGGAGGAACCCTCGAGGATAAGAATTGATAGACATTGCCAGCCTTTCACAAGTTCGTTCGCTACTAGATACCAATCGATTTATACAACAAATCCAATGCTGGGGAGTACGTTCACCCCCTGCGTATAGCTCAAATCCAATCCCAAGCCTCTCCAATCGACCTCTGCTCTACGACGCGCTCCGGGGCGCAGTATGTACATATACAGACACTGGAGGGCAATGAAACGCCAATCACTCGAATCCCCCTCAATCAGTTGTTTCAACTTAGCGATTGGGGCAATCCTTACGTATCACTAATATACTCTCCGCCTTTGACAGAACCGGCTAACCCTACCAAGGGTAGGAGCAATGGGTGTCAGATGCGAGTTTTGGTACCGGTGTTCTGGGGACTCGGTACTGTCGTGTTCCGGTGTCGAAGACTTCTCCGTGGTACATTTCGGTTTTCAAGTGTCCGAAGAAGTTCTCCATGACCGCATTGTCGTAGCAGTTGGCTTTACGCGACATCGACTGCACGCCACCGTTGTCACTAATCAGGTCGCGCCAAGACGAGTGCTGGTACTTGGAACCTTGATCTGTGTGCATCATCCATCCAGGTTCAGGCGCACAAACCACGATCGCCTTGGTCAGGGAATCAGCGGTAAACGCTGTCGACGGCGATGTAGCCACGGTGTGCGAAACAATTGAACGATCGAACAGATCCATCACTGGTGACAGGTAGACCTTGCGGCCAGCGACCCTGAACTCGGTGGCACCGCTGACGAAAACAGTATTTGGTTGCTCCGGGCTGAACTTGCGGGCAAGCTTGTTCTCAACGATGTGACTGTTCCTCCCAGTGCAGGAAACATACGGTCTGCGCTGGCGAATCTTAGCTCGCAGACCCATCTCGTGCATGAGTCTGTAGACGAGTTTGTGGTTGACTACCCAGCCCTGGTTGCGCAGGTCAAGCAGTACTCGCCGGCAGCCAAAGCGATGCTTGTTGCGCTCAAAGCTCTCCCGGATCGCGTCTTTGAGCACGGCGTGCTTATCTAGCTGGCCGAGTCGTTTCCGGTAGTAGTGGTGGTAGAAGAACGTCGACCGTGGGATACCTGCTGCTTCTAGGAGATGTTCCAAACGGTGGTGTGACTTGAGGACGACAATCACCTGGACTTTCAGGTGCGTCCCTGATTCCTCAAGTCCCGCATTTTTTAAATAAGCGTTCTCCGCTTCCAAGCGCGCAATCTGGCGCCGCAGCTTCTCCTCTTCAGTAAGCGGTGAGCGTGATGCTCCTATGTTGTGTCAAGCTGATTTGAGAAGTTCTTCATAAGCCAACCTCAACTCCGGCAAAGGGCGCTTGCCGGTTTCGATATCACTGATTCTCGCCGGGGCACACCCG
>NZ_JAKRNF010000035.1:0-6335 GCF_022347225.1 Corynebacterium sp. ACRPQ | reverse complement strand
CCAGCGACTAGTTCCACTGCCACAAGGCAGAAGGAACGCAGATAAACATAACCTGCCCCAGCATGGGGCTAGGAGTACGAATCCTGGGCCCCTTCAAGCGGAACTGCCAACAACGTAATGGACGTCGGCAAGCAAAAGCGCCGCGCCACCAAGGATGGGAAACGCGGCGCTAGAGCAATCCAGCGGGAGGGTGCTTAGTGGTCAGCGCCCTGGATGGAGTGTTTGTGATCGCGGACTGCTTCGCCCTCAGCGTAAAGCGGCATATCCTGCTTGGCCTTGTACCATTCGGCGTGGTTCGGCTCGAGCGGGGTGCGGCCGGCGATGAGGTCGGCAGCCTTCTCGCCCACCATCATGGTTGGGGCGTAGATATTGCCGTTGGTCACAGACGGGAAGACGGAGGCATCCGCAATGTAGAGGCCTTCAACGCCCCATACGCCCATGGTGTCCGGGTTAACGACGGCCATCGGATCAGACTCCGCGCCCATTTTGGCGGTGCAGGATGGGTGCAGCGCGGTCTCGCCGTCGTTGCGGACCCACTCCAGGATTTCCTCATCGGTCTGGACATCCACGCCCGGGCTGAACTCGCGGGCGCCAACTTCTTCCATGGCCTTGGTATCCAGTAGGGAGCGGGCAACGCGTACTGCCTCTACCCACTCGCGGCGGTCCTGGTCGGTCTTCAGGTAGTTGAAGAGGATGGACGGCTTGTCGTGGATATCGGCGCTCTTGATGTGAACGTGACCCTTGGTATCGGAGAACATCGGGCCAACGTGCCACTGGAAGCCGTGCTTGACGTCCGCCTTCTGGCCGTCATAACGCACAGCCATCGGCAGGAAGTGGAACATGAGGTTCGGGTAATCCTCATTCTCATTGGAGCGCACGAAGCCGCCGCCCTCAAAGTGGGAGGTAGCAACCGGGCCCTTGTGGGTCAGCAGCCACTGCAGGCCCATGAACGGCCAGCGCCACTTATCCAGGTAAGGCTGGGAGGAAGCGGTGGACTTGGTGGTCTCATACTGGATGTAGACCTCGAGGTGGTCCTGCAGGTTCTCGCCCACACCTGGCAGGTGCTTGACGACGTCGATGCCGTGCTTTTCCAGAATCTCACGGTCACCAATGCCGGAGATTTCCAGCAGCTGCGGGGTGTTAATGGCACCGGCGGACAGCACGATCTTTTCGGCATAAACGCGGTGAACGCCGCCCTGCCACTCGTACTCGACGCCGACGGCCTTCTGGCCCTCGAAGAGGATCTTGGTGGTGAAAGCGCGGGTGCGGATCTCGAGGTTCTCGCGATCCATATTGGGGTAGAGGTAGGCACGGGCAGCGGACCAGCGCTTGCCGTTCTTAATATTACGGTCGAACGGAGCGAAGCCCTCCTGGCGGTAACCGTTGACGTCATTGGTCAGGTTGTAGCCGGCTTCCTGCACAGACTTGAACAGGGCCTGGAAGAGCTCGGAGGTAGCCGGACCGCGGGAGAGGTACAGCGGGCCATCGTGGCCACGGCGCGGGTCATTCGGCTCGGCCGCAGCGGCGGTTTCCATGCGGTTGAAGTACGGCAGGCAGTGGGCGAAATCCCAGTTCTCCATGCCCGGGTTCTGGCCCCACTTCTCATAGTCCATCGGGTTACCGCGCTGGTAGATCATGCCGTTGATGGAAGAAGATCCGCCGAGAACCTTGCCGCGGGCATGGTAAACGCGGCGGCCGTTCATCTCCGGCTCCGGATCGGACTCGTACATCCAGTCATAGTTCTTTGCACCGATTGGGAAAGAGAAACCGGACGGCATGTGAATAAACAGATCCCACAGGGAATCTGGGCGGCCAGCCTCAAGGACCAGCACGCGGGTGTTCTTGTCTTCGGTCAGGCGTGCGGCGATGACGGAGCCTGCGGAGCCGCCGCCAACGACGACTACGTCGCTTACTTCATCGGTGACCTTTTTAGCGGAGCGCTTTTTGGTCAGCTTGTCCATAAAACCCATAAATCCCCTTCTTTCTGTGAAATATTTCACACGTCAAGATTGCCCCACCGGAAGTGAAAATATTGTAATTTATACAAAAGTCTGTATTTATTCACATCGCCTTATGTGCGGGCACTATCTCCAGAGTACACATCCCTCTAGAAGTTTGCCCATCTTAATGTATATTTACCTTGTCCGGATGGATGTCTCTGGAGATGAAATCCGAAGTCTTTGCGCATAGTTCGCCCTAATATGATTCATTTCACTCACCTATCTCTCCCTGCGATCTTGTGAGACTTTTGGGGCACTCGTGCGAAAGATTCGGCCCAAACCAACCAACAATAGGAGAAGTAGATGGCTAACTTTGACCCTCACGATCCTGAGGAGTCTCACACTTCCAATAAAGACCCCCAACAAGGGGGTAAAAACACCTCTCTCGCAACCCCATCTGGAGAGCCCAAGAAGCGCAGCCCGCGCTACCAAGTCCGCGCCCTCGTCGGCAGCTATAAGGCAGAAACCGGCGATGATGTAGGCGCAGCCGAGGTCCCCGCCCCCAAAACCAACTGGCCGGTATTTATTATCTCTGGCGTGTTGATCATCGCCATGGTGCTCTACGCCGGCTTTGGCCGTGAATCGGCGGCGGAGACCCTGGCCAATGTCACCGGCTGGATTGGTACCAACCTCGGCTGGTTCTATGTTCTCACCGCCACCATCGCCGTGGTTTTCGTCCTTTATATTGCCATCTCCAATGCCGGCAATATCCGCTTAGGCCCGGACCACTCGCGGCCCAAATTCAATACTTTCTCCTGGGTGTCCATGCTCTTTGCCGCCGGCATTGGCGTGGATCTTATGTTTTTCGCCGTCGCCGAGCCGGTCACCATGTACATGGCGCCGCCCGTGGGCGAGGGCGAGACTATGGAGGCCGCCAAGGAAGCCGTGGTCTACGCCATGTTCCACTATGGCCTGACCGGCTGGGCCCTCTACGCCCTCATGGGCATGGCCTTCGGCTACTTTGCCTACCGCCTGAATATGCCGCTGGCTATTCGCTCCGCGCTCTACCCGCTCATCGGCAAGCGCGTGCATGGCCCTATCGGCTCCGCTGTCGACATCGCCGCCATGTTGGGCACTGTCTTCGGTGTTACCGCCTCCCTGGGCATCGGCGTGGTGCAGCTGTCCTATGGCATTCACCTCATCTTCGGCTTTGAACAGAGCTTCGGTCTGCAGGCCGCGCTCATCATCATCGCTATCACTATTGCGACCCTCTCGGCCGTATCCGGCGTGGATAAGGGCATCCGCTTCCTCTCCGAGCTCAACGTCTACCTGGCCATCGCGTTGATGATTTACGTCGTCGTCTTCGGCAAGACCGCGTACCTCTTCGATGCCATCGTGACCAATATCGGCGACTATGTCTCGAAGTTCCCATCTTGGACCATGGAGACCTTTGCCTTCGCCGAGGACCAGGCGGCCGCCGATACCTGGATGCAGTCCTGGACCCTCTTCTTCTGGGCATGGTGGATTGCTTGGGCGACCTTCGTTGGTCTCTTCCTGGCCCGCATCTCCCGCGGCCGCACCCTGCGCCAGTTCATCTTCGGCACCCTGACCTTCCCGTTCCTGTTCATCCTGATGTGGATGTCCTTCTTCGGCAACACCGCCTTAGACATGGTCCGCTCCGGTGACTACCCCGAATTCGCCGAAAATGCGATTACCGTGCCAGAGCAGGGCTTCTACGATATGTTGCAGGAATTCCCGGGCTCTGCCATCGTCATCTTCTTGACCACGTTCATCGGCCTGCTGCTCTACATCACCTCGGCCGATTCCGGCGCGTTGGTGATGTCCAACTTCACCTCCCGCATTACCGATAACCGCCAGGACGGTTCCCGCTGGCTGCGCATCTTCTGGTCCGTAACCGTAGGTGCGCTGACCTTGGCTCTGCTGCAGATCGATGGCATCGCTACCGTGCAGTCCGCAACCGTCGTGATGGGCCTGCCTTTCGCGTTCGTGGTTTACCTCATCATGTTCTCGCTGTGGAAGTCCCTGCGCCTGGAAAATATCCAGCGCGAGGCCCGCACCACCGCTATGCACGGCGTGATTTCTTCCCGTACCGAGCGCGAGCCTTCGGATTCCAACCTCTGGAAGAATCGCCTCGACCGCGCCAACACCTTCCCCTCCAAGCAGGAAATGGATACCTACCTGCGCGAGACCGCTACCTACGCCCTCGAGCAGGTGGCAACGCACATGCGCAGCCGCGGCTACGATGCGCTTCTGCTCACCAGCGAGCTTCCCGATGTCGAACTTCCCCAGCTCGACCTCGAGGTTAAGCTGCACAATGAGCGCATGTTCCGCTACCAGCTCTTCCCGGTCGCGGCCGAGCGCCCCGACTTCAGCACGGGCGAGGGCGATGAGTACTACCGCCTCGAGGTCTACGACATGACCGGTTCGCTGGGCTATGACGTCTACGGCTATTCCGAGAACCAGATCATCAATAACGTGCTGGACCTCTACGAGCGTCACCTGGCCTTCCTCTACATGCAGCAGACCCAGCCGGGCGATTCCGACGTCTCCGACGGCGCCGAGCCCGAGCGCACCTGGCGCGAAGATAGCTAAGCTGGCCAGTACAACTACCTCTATGAGAGAAAGGTTGCTTTTCACTTGAGCACCCAGAACACTCTGTTCGACCCCACCCAGACCGATCTGCTGAAGGGCGTGCATGCCGACGGCGCCCCAAAGTCCCTGTTCATCAACGGTAAGTGGGAAGCCGCCCAAAGCGGCGAGACCCGTACGATCATCTGCCCGGCCGATGGCTCCACCGTCGGCCTGGTCTCCGAGGCCTCCGACGAGGACACCGAGCGCGCCATCAAGGTTGCACGTGAAAACTTCGACAACGGCGAGTGGGCCAATACCCCGTCCGCCGAGCGCGGCAAGCTCGTCATCCGCGTGGCCGATTTCATCCGCGAGCACAAGGAGCTTTTCGCCCAAGCCGAGTCCGCCGATACCGGCAAGCGCTACGAGGAGTCCCTGGGCGATATGGATGACATCGCCAACGCCTTCGAGTTCTTCGGCACCCTGGCCCAGCACCAGGCCGGCCGCGTAGTCGACCCACAGGATCCCAACCTGCGCTCGCGCATCGACGCCGAGCCCGTTGGCGTCTGCGGCCTGATTACCCCGTGGAACTACCCGCTGCTGCAGGTCTCTTGGAAGGTGGGCCCGGCCCTGGCCGCCGGCAATACCTTCGTCCTCAAGCAGGCGGAGCTCACCCCGCACACCGCCATGCTGCTCATGGCCGCCCTTAAGGAATGCGGTCTGCCGGACGGCGTGGGCAACCTCATCACCGGCGCTGGCGCTAACTGCGGCAACCCGCTGTCCCAGCACCCGGACGTGGACATGGTTTCCTTTACCGGTGGCCTGGTTACCGGCAAGATCATCGCCAAGAATGCGGCTGAGACCGTCAAGCGCACCGCGCTCGAGCTCGGTGGCAAGAACCCGAACGTCATCTTCGCCGATGCCGACTTCGACGTCGCCGTGGACAACGCCCTCAATGGCGCCTTCTTCCACTCCGGCCAGGTCTGCTCCGCAGGCTCCCGCATCGTCGTGGAAGAGTCCCTGCACGATAAGTTCGTCGACGCCTTGGTAGAGCGCGCCAATAAGATCAAGATCGGCGGCCCGACCGATGAAAAGGCCGAGACCGGCCCGCTCATCTCCGCCGATCACCGCGAGAAAGTCGCCGCCTACGTGGACAAGGCTCGCGAGCAGGGCGCCAAGATCCTCACCGGTGGCCGCGCGGCTACCAGCGAGGACACCAATGGCCAGCACGGCACCGGCACCACCGACCTGGGCGCTGGTGTCTACTACCTGCCAACCATCATCGATGGTGCTACCCGCGAGATGGATTGCGTGCACGACGAGGCCTTCGGCCCGACCGTGACCATCGAGACCTTCACCACCGAGGAGGAGGCCATCGAGATCGCCAACGACACCGAGTACGGCCTGGCAGGCGCCGTCTACACTTCCGACGCCGGCCGCGCCGAGCGCGTAGCCCGCGCCCTGCGCCACGGCACCATCTGGATCAACGATTTCCACCCATACCTGCCGCAGGCAGAATGGGGCGGCTTCAAGCAGTCCGGCAACGGTCGCGAGCTTGGCCCCACCGGCTTGGCTGAGTACCAGGAGCACAAGCACGTGTACCAGAACCTCTCCCCTGCCGCTTGGGATCAGTTTGGCCTGCAGTAACTAAGCCGGCCGCATAACAGTCAGCCCCCGCTGCTCGGTGAACTGGCCCCCGAAAGTTGGACTGGTTTAATTCTAGGCGGTTAGGGCTTCAAGGGTCTGATTTCGATATTGCATCGGGGTCAGGCCCTTGAGTCGTTGTTGGATGCGTTCGGTGTTGTA
>NZ_JAKRNF010000034.1:0-6473 GCF_022347225.1 Corynebacterium sp. ACRPQ | reverse complement strand
GTCTGTGGGGAGGAGGGGGTTGAGGAAGGCGTCGATAAGCGCGAGCTCTTTGCGGGTAGGGATGGGGGAGAGATCGTGGGCGTCGGCAGGCATGGCCACGCCCGGGGCGCCGCAGCGGAGGAACAAAAAACGCATGCGGTCAATGCTACGCGGGCTTTTTGCGCCGGGAAAGTGTAAAGTTGGAGAGTATTTTGGCTTCAATAATGAGGAAGTGACTAAACAATGGCAGCGATCGTCATTGTCGGCGCCCAGTGGGGCGACGAAGGCAAGGGCAAAGCGACCGACATCCTCGGCGGCAAGGTTGACTACGTGGTCAAGCCGAACGGCGGTAATAACGCCGGCCATACCGTCGTGGTAGGCGGCGAAAAATACGAGCTGAAGCTCCTGCCAGCCGGCATTTTGTCCGAGAACGCCACCCCGGTGCTGGGCAATGGCGTGGTGATCAACCTTGAGGCGCTCTTTGATGAGATTGATGGCCTTGAGGCCCGCGGCGCGAACGCCTCGCGCCTGAAGATTTCCGCCAACGCGCACCTGGTGGCGCCGTACCACCAGACCCTGGACCGCGTGCAGGAGCGCTTCCTGGGCAAGCGCGCTATCGGCACCACCGGCCGCGGCATTGGACCGACCTACGCCGATAAGGTTGCGCGCATTGGCATCCGCGTGCAGGACATCTTTGATGAGTCTATCCTGCGCCAGAAGGTGGAATCCGCGCTGGATATCAAGAACCAGATGCTGGTGAAGATGTACAACCGTAAGGCCATCGAGGCGGACCAGATTGTGGAGTACTTCCTGAGCTACCGCGACCGCCTGCGCCCGATGGTTATCGACGCCGAGCTGGAGCTCAACCAGGCCCTCGAAGCCGGCAAGCACGTGCTCATGGAGGGCGGCCAGGCCACCATGCTCGACGTGGACCACGGCACTTACCCGTTCGTGACCTCGTCTAACCCAACGGCCGGTGGTGCTTCCGTGGGTTCCGGTATTGGCCCAACGCGCATCAAGACCTCGCTGGGCATCATCAAGGCTTATACCACCCGCGTGGGTGCCGGCCCGTTCCCCACCGAGCTCTTTGATAAGTGGGGCGAGTACCTGCAGACCACCGGTGGCGAGATTGGTGTGAACACCGGCCGCAAGCGCCGTTGTGGTTGGTATGACTCCGTTGTTGCGCGCTATGCCACCCGCGTCAACGGCTTTACCGATTACTTCTTGACCAAGCTGGACGTTCTCACCGGCATCGGCGAGATTCCGATCTGCGTGGCTTACGACGTCGACGGCAAGCGCTACGACGAGCTGCCGCTTACCCAGTCCGAATTCCACCACGCCGAACCCATCTTCGAGACCATGCCGGCCTGGGATGAGGACATCACGGAGTGCTCCACCTTTGAGGAGCTGCCGCAGAAGGCACAGGATTACGTCCTGCGCTTGGAAGAGCTGTCTGGCTGCCGTATCTCCTATATCGGCGTTGGTCCGGGCCGCGACCAGACCATCGTGCGTCACGATGTCATGGAAGACCAGTAAGGATGTAGTCCTTATTAGCCTGGTGTGAGAGCCCCACTCTCTAGCACAGCTGAACTGGCTCTCTGCACGATGCTTCTCCTAGCCCTCCAAGCAGACAACAAAGGTTCCTATCCTCACCCAGCTCTTGGTCTTTCTAAGGAATTGAGCCCTAATTGAGCGAAAGCGCCCGTGTCCCGTCATTGAGGCGGAGCACGGGCGCTGTGGCATTTCAGTGCCCTTTAAGCTGCCCGCAAGACCGTGACATGCCAGCATAGGTCCTTCCCTGTTGAACATAACCAAAAACTCATCTAAAGTTAAGTTCGTTTTAAGTACAGAGAGTTTTTCAGCTTTCGCGGGCCCAATTCCCGCGTATTTCAACACAGGGAGTTACTTCAATGATCATCAAGCTTTTGAGCGGCCTGCTTACCACCATTATGGGATTCTTCGGCTTGGGTGCCCCGGCACAGGAGACTGCACCGGCACCTGAGCAGGAGCAGGTTGCTGTTGCTGAGCAGGGCAACACCGACGACGTGCAGGCGCTTATCGACGCCGCCCATGCCGAAGCCGCCTACGACTTCATCAGTGTCCGCTATGAAGGCGGCACTGCCAATATTGTCCTGAATCCGGAGACCTACAACCCGGACAAGGACGGCGATACCTTTGAGGCAGTTTCCCAGCTCCTGCAGGAGAAGGGTTACCAGGTTACTGCCGTTCTCTAAGGCCTAATTCATTGCAGGATCCGCACCGCGGCCTCGGTAAAGCATCCGCTTGCCGACGCCCGTGCGGATTTTTCTTTGCCCAATTCTCCCTCACTCCCTATTCGAGGGCCCTAAGTGTGATTGTGACTACTCTATGCAGAGTTTTCGCTCACACTTCCTTTCTTGGAGATGAATGGCAATAGGGTTAAGTATTACTACACCTCCGATGTATCGAACGTGTGCCCACCCCTATTGGGGACTCTCCAGTCACACCTGTAAAACCAACTTTTTATGGATGGTCCCGGAGTAACGCGAAGAAATTGCACGCAAATCGAACCCTTAAATTTGTACGAAATTAGACAAAACGCAGCGCATGGAAGTGTTTGCACGGCTCTTGTTAAAAATAATCTTAGTATTGAATAAGCCATTGGCGTAGTGTCCCGACCTTAAGAAAAGTCTAGGGTGCATCGAACATTTGCATTTAACGCTAGGTTGGCCGTGGAAATTAGCACATCTACCTGTGGGTATGAAATTAGAAATACTGCATAACGTGCAGTTTCCTAAAGTTTTCTGGCTGGCGCCTTAAATTTTCCCGTGATATTATCCTGAGAGCACAATAAGAGTTAATCCAGAGTTGGGTTCAAAACCCTGATTAACCGCAGTGTGTTCAAGTCTCAACTTCAGGTTCTGCTCAGCGAAAACACTCGCTGTACAGGAAACGAATGTAAGTATTTGTACCGCTCGAAGAGGAAAGAATGAGTAAATTAAGAAACATATCCCGAGAGGGGTGGATGGTCTTTACCGCAGTGCTTGCTGCAATTGCGGTAATCGCGGCCATGGTCACCGTTCCGGGTGGCAAGGCGGAGGCTGCTGAGCCTACCGACTTCACGCCGAATTATAATATTGGAGACGAATCCAAAAAGGCTGCCGGCGATAATAGTTGGGGGCCACTTGTTTGGGCCGGTGTACCGCCTGAAGGCGTAAATAACAAGCACGGCGATAATGACGTTGGATGGGCTTGGTGTATTGACTTCAATATTGGCGATCCAATGTTAAAGGGTGGTAGCTACAAGAAGGCAACGGCCGGTTCGGTGCAGTTCGATGATCCGAAATATCAGGACGCTGCCATTGGCTTGGCTACTAAACTACGTGATGCTACAGAGGCTGGCCAGAAAGATCTCACTGTTAAATACGCGGTGTACCTGAGTGCCCTCCTTTCGGATAATACGGGTAGGGAAGCTGCAATCGAGATTATTCAGGGCCAAGGCCGGTACGGCGATGCAAATTCGGGCGATCGCTTTGCAAACTTCTCGGGAAATCCGCAAGAGTTTACCAAGCTTACGGGTCTTCGTATCGTAAAGGCGAGTGGTACCAAGCTGGAAGACCAGTTTGAAGTAGATCCGACGGTCGAAATCCCTTCCCAGCCGAAGGATGCTTTTATTACCATTGTGGGGCCTAACGGCATTTTTGACGTTCGCTCTGGCGGAGGTCAGCGTGTAATTCCGGTTGATCAGCCTGGCCTGCCGAACAATCCGGACAACGGTGGCGGCTCTGAAGAGCCGACTACTTCTCCGGACAATCCAGATACTGAGGAGAATACGACCGAAGAGACTACCTCTCAGAATCCGGAAGGTGAGACTTCTTCTACCGAGACGACCACCGATTCTGAGCCAACTGACTCTGAAGAAACCACTACGGAGGATACTGACGAGCCGACTCCGGGTAAGACTACTGATGTAGTACCTAATCCTGATCCGACTCCGACTACGGAGAAGGAGGAGAAGGACCTCAATCCGAAGATTGAGACCGAGGCTTCCTTTGATGGCGACAAGCAGCAGGTCGTTGTTGGCGCTACCGTTAAGGACAAGGTTCACTACGAGGATCTTGTTCCGGGTAAGAAGTACACCCTAAAGGCTGAGCTGCGTAACAAGGCGGCTGACGCGAACGGCGAGCACGCTATTCTTGGCACCGGTTCTAAGGACTTTGTAGCTGAGGGTGAGACTGGCGACGTTGAGGTAAAAATTGACGTCGATAAGCAGCTGGAGAACCCAGTTGCTGCTGCCGTTGCTTTCGAGAAGCTGTACTCCCACGAGGTGGATGAGAACGGCAAGGATGTCCCGAACGATTCCGGCGATGGCAACTTCATTGCGAAGCACGAGGACATTGATGATGAGGCGCAGACCGTCAATACTAAGTGGAACCCTGAGATTCACACGCAGGCCAAGATCAAGGATGGCAACCGTGTAGAGAAGGGTGCCACGGTTATTGACACTGTGACGTATAAGGATCTTGTTCCGGGTAAGAAGTACACCCTGAAGGCAAAACTCATCTCCAAGAAAGATGGCGAAACCGTACTGGGTGAAGGCTCTGTGGAACTGACTCCGAAGGAGTCCGCCGGTGAACAGAAGGTTGAGATCACCGTCAACGAGAAGGCAGATCCTGCTGTTGACGCTGCGGTTGCCTTCGAGAAGCTTGTATCTACCGAGGTAGACAAGGATGGCAACGAGACCACTGGCTCCTCCGATGAGAACGAGATTGCTACTCACGAAGACATCAACGATGAGAAGCAGACCGTTAACACCAAGTGGACCCCGTCTATCCAGACTAAGGCTGAATTTGACAACGCTAAGCAGGTAAAGGCTGGCGTCACCGTCAAGGACACCGTTACCTACACCGACTTGGTGCCGGGTAAGGAATACACCCTGAAGGCTGAGCTGCGTAACAAGGCTGAGAATGATAAGGGTGAGCACGAGGTCGTCGGCAAGGGCGATGTAACCTTCACTCCGAAGAAGTCTTCCGGCGAGCAG
Organism: Corynebacterium sp. ACRPQ; assembly: GCF_022347225.1. Lineage (NCBI taxonomy): Bacteria > Bacillati > Actinomycetota > Actinomycetes > Mycobacteriales > Corynebacteriaceae > Corynebacterium > Corynebacterium sp. ACRPQ. The sequence goes on along the minus strand of NZ_JAKRNF010000034.1, from coordinate 1,474 downwards.
GTTGTTGACATTAAGGTCAACGATGACGTTGAAGGCGTTATCAAGGCTGCCGTCGCATTCGAGGATCTCTATTCCAAGCAGGTCGATGAGAACGGTAAGGACACTCCGAACTCTGACGAAGAGAAGAAGATTACCGAACACCGCGACATCGATGATGAGGATCAGACTGTAACTTCTAAGAAGACTCCGAAGATCAGCACGAATGCTGATTTTGAGGATGGTTCTCATGAGGTTGTTGCTGGTGCCAAGATTGTGGACAAGGTTTCCTATGAGGGTCTGGTTCCGGGTAAGGAATACACCCTGAAGGCTGAGCTCATTTCCAAGAAGGACGGCGAGTCTGTTCTGGGTGAGGGTGAAGAAACCTTTACTCCGAAGGAGGCCGATGGTTTTGTTGATGTTCACATCACTGTGAACGATGATGTGACTGAGCCGGTTGAGGCTGCGGTTGCTTTCGAGGAGCTCACCTCTACTGAGGTCAACAAGGATGGCAAGGAGACTCCGGATACTAATCCGGAGAAGCCGAACCACGTTGCTGAGCACAAGGACATCAACGATAAGAACCAGACTGTGCCTAAGGATGAGCCTGGTGAGAACCCGGGTGAGAATCCGGGTGAGAACCCTGGTGAGAACCCTGGTGAGAATCCGGGTGAGAACCCTGGTGAGAATCCGGGTGATGAGCCTGGTGAGAACCCGGGTGAGAATCCGGGTGATGAGCCTGGTGAGAACCCTGGTGAGAATCCGGGTGATGAGCCTGGTGAGAACCCTGGTGAGAATCCGGGTGATGAGCCTGGTGAGAACCCGGGTGAGAATCCGGGTGATGAGCCTGGTGAGAACCCGGGTGAGAACCCTGGTGAGAACCCTGGTGAGAATCCGGGTGATGAGCCGTGGATTACCACCAACGCTGACTTCGAGAAGGGTTCTCATGAGGTTGTTGCTGGTGCCAAGATTGTGGACAAGGTTTCCTATGAGGGTCTGGTTCCGGGTAAGGAATACACCCTGAAGGCTGAGCTCATTAACAAGAAGGACGGCAAGTCTGTTCTGGGCGAGGGTGAAGAAACCTTTACTCCGAAGGAGGCCGATGGTTTTGTTGATGTTCACATCACTGTGAACGATGATGTGAAGGAGCCTGTCCAGGCTGCGGTTGCCTTCGAGGAGCTCACCTCTACTGAGGTCAACAAGGATGGCAAGGAGACTCCGGATACTAATCCGGAGAAGCCGAACCACGTTGCTGAGCACAAGGACATCAACGATAAGAACCAGACTGTGCCTAAGGATGAGCCTGGTGAGAACCCGGGTGAGAATCCGGGTGAGAACCCTGGTGAGAACCCTGGTGAGAATCCGGGTGATGAGCCTGGTGAGAACCCTGGTGAGAATCCGGGTGAGAACCCTGGTGAGAACCCGGGTGAGAACCCTGGTGAGAATCCGGGTGATGAGCCTGGTGAGAACCCGGGTGAGAACCCTGGTGAGAACCCTG
>NZ_JAKRNF010000033.1:0-8368 GCF_022347225.1 Corynebacterium sp. ACRPQ | reverse complement strand
CCAGTGCCCGAGGTTGTGGGGCCCTCCTCGCCTTCCTGCTTGCGGAAGTTCTTCCACCACCAGCGGATCAGCAGCAGCACGATGATCGCCGCGGCAGCGAGGATGGCCCACATCCACCACTGCCAGGTGGTGCCCTGCCCGTCGAAGACGGACTCTTCCTGCGGGTCCATCGGCACGCGCTCGGCGGTGATGATCAGTCGGTGGGTGTTGATGCCATAGGGGGTGCAGGTGATGAGCGTGACCAGGTCCTTATTCGGCGTGCGACGCAGCAGGCTGGTCTTATCCGGGGTGACGACCTCGATGTCTCGGACCTCGTACTTCAGCTTCTCGCCCGCCGCGGCGACGTAGACCGGGTCGCCCTTCTCGATCTGGTCGAGGTTGTCCCACAGGGTGGCGTTCTGCAGTCCGGTATGGGCAGAAAGCGCGGAGAGTCGGCCCTCTGGTGGGGCGGGCAGGATAGCGCCATCTTCGCCGAGCTCGCCGGGTGCGCCGACAGGCAGGTCCGTGCCGTAAAGGTGGCCGACCCCGCGGGCCAGCACGCGGTCGGAGGTGCCGTGGAAGATTGGCAGATCGGACTTGATGGAGGGCAGCACAATGCGGCCCATGGCCTCGGTCTCGTTCAGGACGGAGAGGTAATTCAGGTAGCGCTGATACGCCGGGGAGCTCTCGTCGTCGGAGCTGGTCCACGCATCGCTGGGGTCGATGTCCCCGAGGCTAGCGTTGTATTGCTGTGCCTCCTCCCGGGCCTTGTTGAGGACTTCTGGGGGTACGCCCTTTTCTAGCTGCGAGTAGGCCTCGGCGGCGCGGGACTGCTGGTAGTTATTCCACTGGGTGGCGAGCACCGGGTATAGCAGTACGCCCAGGCCGGCGAGGATGAGGGCGACGGCAATGATTGCGTTGGCGTTCAGTTTCTTATCTCGGCGGTGCGGGGTCGCGTCCGTCGTGTTCGGCGTTGGGGGTTGGTCTGTCATAGGCCTTAACTTCTACTGAGGGGTTGGGGCTCGCTCCGGTGGAACGTGGACAGTTGGAGTCTATTCTTCGCTGCGAGGTTACAAAAAGGCGCAATTTTTGCTGTGAGATGCTTATCACTTATCACCCTAATGTGGGGGGGCTATTACTGGTGCGCATAGAGCGAAAAACTGTTCAACAGTCCAGTTCAGGGACGATTTTGAGTGGCTCCAGCCGGGTTTGTGTTGGGGGCAATAACGCATGTCTCAATCGTTTTAGCTGTAGGGGGTGCCGAATATGTGCCATTGGCTATAAGCTAATTATGTGCGATTCACTAGGTGGGGATCGCGGGACTGAAGCCCGAGAATTGGTGGCATCACAACAAAAGTGATCTGTCAACAAAGGGGTTTTGGCGCGTGTGACCACCAGCGAATTTTAAGGTGTCGTGACCGAAAGGGCGGCAAGCTTAAAATCAGCTAACCGGAGTGGGTCGCTGAACGTCGAGGGGTGCTACGCGCTCCAGTCACTACTGATGTAAAGGAATTCACTCCAGTGAAGAAGAACTCTCTGACCATTCGTTCGGTCACTTTCGCCGCCATCGCTGGTCTCTCTTTGGGTATCGCTGCCCCGGGCTCGATCGCTGTTGCTCAGGAAGGTCAGGACCCGACCGTCAACCAGACTGCAGGCGACTCCCCGCTGGTGAATAAGAACGCCAAGGGTGCACTGACCATCCACAAGTTCGGCAACCCGATCAATGAAGGCACCCCGTCGGGCACTCTTGAAGATGCGAAGGACGTCGAGCGCAACGGTGGCGAGCCTCTGGAAGGTGTCGGCTTCACCGTGTACAAGATCAACACGACTGCGGATGGCGCTACCGACATCGATGTCACCACGAATGAGGGGCTCGTCGCTGCCTCCAAGCTCAAGGCTGCAGACTTCTCCCAGGGAGCACAGCTGAAGGACGGCCTCCCGGCTGGAGCCCTCACCAAGGTCGATACCGGTACGACCGGTGCAAACGGCACCTGGGAGGTAAGCAAGGAGCTGGAGCTCGGTGCCTACCTCGTCGTGGAGACCACCCCGAAGGAGGGCTACGACCCGGCTGTCCCGTTCATTGCATTCGTCCCGATGACCGCGGATAACGGTGCGGATAACCAGGGCACTAGCTGGAACTACGACGTCCACGCGTTCCCGAAGAACTACAAGGACGAAGAACCGACCAAGACCGTCAAGGACAAGGACCAGAACGCCGGCGACGAGAACCTCATCTACACCGTCACTGGTACTGCTCGCCAGCTGAAGCCGAACACGGAGCGCACCCAGTTCCGTATCACTGACCAGATTGACCCGAAGCTGGAGATCACTGGCGTTAACGTGACGGCCGCGGGCAAGGAGATCCAGCCCGAGCAGGATGTAGACGGAAAGTTCTACGAGGGTAACAACGTCGACGTCGCCCTGAAGCCTGAAGTAGCTAAGACGCTGGAGGCGGGCGACAAGGTCGAGGTAACGATCACCACCAAGCTGAAGGCTGAGTTCGCGAAGGACACCGACATCGCGCCGAATAAGGCTCGGGTGTTCCAGAACAACCCGGACGGCTCGGAGTCTGACAAGCCTAAGGAGACCCCGGAGGTCAAGACCTACTGGGGTGGCCTGCAGTTCAAGAAGGTCGATGGCGACCGCAAGGCTCTGGAAGGCGCCGAGTTCCAGATTGCTCGCCAGGCAGCTGGCAAGCAGTGCTCCGAGATCGACACCACCAAGAAGGGTTCCTGGACCCCGGTCAACGGTCAGCAGGGTGGAAAGGTTAAGACCACCTTCGTCTCTGGCCAGGACGGCATGGTGAAGATCACCGGTCTCCACGTCAACGATTTCGAAGACAATGCCGAGGTTGCCGCTGGTGACCAGTCCCACTACTGCCTGATTGAGACCAAGGCTCCGAAGGGCAAGGAGCTGCTGCCGGAGGCACTCGAGTTCAAGCTGGTTGCTACCTCGACTGACCCGGAGCGCGTCTACGAGCTGGCTTCCGTCCAGGTCGGCGCAAACAAGGGCGAGGTCGTTAACTCCGACGACACCACCCCGAACCTGCCGATGACCGGTGGCATGGGTATTGGCATCCTGGCCGCAATTGGTGCCGCCATCGTGGCAGCCGGTGCATGGTTCGCACGCCGCGGCGCTAAGAACTAATAGCCCGCTGAACCGGTAAAACCTTCGCCCAACGGACAACCCCGGGGGCGAAGGTTTCACCCAGGCGAACCCAAGCAGAACCAGCCCCAGGAGCACCCCGTGGATCACACCCTCAGCACAGACGTGGAACCAAAGAAGGAACCACGCCGTGCCAACAGCACCAAGACCAGCCCCGTGCTGGCCGCGGTGCTCGTGATCCTCGGGGTGCTCGTGATGCTGTACCCGGTGACGTCCACCCTGTGGAACAACTACGTCGCCACGAAGGTCGCGCAAGACTACGCGGAACTCGAAAAAAGTACTCCAGAAGAAGTCAAAAACACGCAGTGGGATAACGCCCACAAATACAACGAGAACCGAACCACCGGCCCCATCCTCGACCCCTGGCTCGCCCGCTTCGACGAGAACAACCCGGACTACCAGGAATACCTGGACCAACTCGACGCGAACGACGCGATGGCGCGCCTCATCTTCCCAAAGATCAAGGCCGACCTGCCGATCTTCCACGGAACAGATAGCGACACTTTGCAACGAGGCTTGGGCCACCTGTTCGGCTCCGACCTGCCGGTCGGCGGCAAGGGCACGCACTCGGTGATCACTGGCCACACGGGCCTGGCGAACTCCACCATGTTCGATCACCTCAACAAGGCGGAGAAGGGTGATGCCTTCTACGTCCAGGTCTCCGGCGAGAAGCTGAAGTACGTGGTCGACCAGATCAAGGTCGTGCTGCCCACCGAAACCGAGGACCTCCGCCCCGAGCAGGGCAAGGATTACATCACCCTGATCACCTGCACCCCCTATGGGATCAACACGCACCGCCTGCTGGTGCGCGGCCACCAGGTTCCGCTGGACGAATCGGATCACGAGATCTTCGACAAGAACCACGGTGCTGGGTGGCAGTGGTGGATGTACGCCCTCGTCGCGGCAGCAGCGCTGGTGCTGACCCTGCTGCTGCGGTGGCTGCTGAAGCAAAAGCGGGATCGCGAATCCCAGGAAACGACAGAAACGATGAATGACGAAGGGGCTGGCGCAGATGACTAGCCAAGCACGCGCGGCGCGGACCAGCCGCAGCCTCGTGGCGGCCATCGCCCTCAGCGCTGGCCTGCTCGGCGGCGCACACGGTGCCGTCGGTATCGCCGACGCAGCCAAGGTTGCCGGGCTCAGTGATCAACCCGGGGTGTCCCGCGACTACGGGACCGACACGCTGAGCATCACGCTCTCCCCGGGCAATGGGGACCCGGTCAACCCTGCCACGGGCAAGGTCGCGGGCGTGACCATCAAACTGGAGCGGCTGCAGGGCATCGACCCTGAGAACGCCGCGGATAAGGCGAAGGTCCGCAACACCAGCGCAGACAAGATCGCTGACTGGCCGACCGACCGCACGATCACAGCCGTGACCAACGATGCCGGCCAGGTCCGATTCCAAGGGCTCGAGAAGGGCATCTACCTGGTCACCTCCCAGGCACCGGCTGGTGCCGCGGCGGGAGAGTACCGGGAGATCAGCCCCTTCCTCGTGGCGGTTCCATTCCACACCGTTGCCGATAACCCCCGACCAGTGGAAGGCGTGATCGTGGCGAAGACGAACACCACGGTTCCGCCGACCACCCCACCGACCGAACCTCCGGAGACGCCGCCGTCGACCCCACCGGGGACGCCACCGACAGCACCATCTACCACCCCACCCCCAGGGGACACCCCACCGGGCGAGACCCCGCCACCAGGCGAAACCCCCGTGCCGGGCGATGAGAAAGAACGTGAACAGGGCGACCTGGCGATGACTGGTGTACAGATCATCGGGCTCGTCCTCGCCGCGGTGGCGCTGATGGGCGCCGGGCTGTTGATGCTGTTGATCACGAAGAAGCGAAAGCAAGAAGGGTAGCGACGATGAAAACAAAGTTCATGGGAGTAGCGGCCGCGCTGACCGTTGCGCTTGCGTTGGTTTTTGGCGTCGCTGTCCTAGGCGCGCTGCCCAGCCTTCCCGCGCCGACCGCGCAGGCACAGCAGGCGACGACCATTCCGGTGAGCCCGGCGAAACGGGACTTTAACAACACCACCACTGTCAACAGCTATACCTTCACGGTCGACGCCGATGCCACGATGAATAGCTTCGACTTCACCGTTACCGGCAACTACTTTCTTATTGGCTACGATCTTAAGGTCAACGGTGCAAGCGTAAAAAGCGAGACTCTAGCTGCGTCGCAAAAACTTCCGTATTCAAAATCAATCACCGGGCTGAATCGCGTTCTAAAAAAAGGCGACACCATTGATCTGCAGTTGCAATTCAACAACCCTAGGGTGCAAGGCTCGGTGACGATTACCCCGAAAGGCACTTTGGGCGGTGGCACCACGCAGCCAGAGCCTGACCCTGACCCGGAGCCGGGTACGTCCGTGACTCCCGCAGCGCCAACTGCAGTTGATCCAGCCACCGCTCCCTCGTGTGTAGAGAAGGGCTACATCAACATTCCAGACACGAAGGGTGTTGACTACTTCATTGGTGGCGAGCGAAAGCCCGCTGGGCAGCACTTCTACGAGGGCCAAAAGGCCACCGTTAAGGTTACGGCGAAGCCGCAGAACGGATACCAGTTCGCTGCCGGTGCGAAGACCGAGTGGTCCTTCGACTTCAGCGGGGAGGTGAAAGACTGCTCAGATTCTTCTGAAGACCCCAAGCCACCGGCGGTCGAAGGGCGTCACTTTGATGCCATCGGCCACGAGTTTGCAGTTAAAGCTGACCCAGTAGATCCGACCAAGCCCAATGCCTTTACGGCTAAGGTGACTGCGGAATCTCACATGAAGTACGCAACCGTGCGTATCGAGACTGACGCGACTTTCTTGGATCCGCAGAAGTACAACCTCACCCTGGATCAGATTGAGCCAGGTGTGACCTTGCAGAAACGCAACGTCAATATTGGCAACGGCTTCATCACCATGGACGTTGTTCCGGTAAAGGATGGTAAACCGGTTGACTCTGCCGTTGTACCGAAGGATGCGGTATTCACCTTCACTAATAATCTCTCGGAGAACAAGAATTTGAAGGTCGGTCTTGATGTGTATGGCGCGAATGAGAGCACACCAAAACCACCAGAGATTATCTCTCAGCCGTATGGAGCTCAGTGGGTTAACGGACGTGTCCCTAACCCGCCGATGCCACAGCGTTGTGGTCTGCGCATTGCTTTGGTGGCCGACCTATCGACATCGCTCCGCTACGCAGATACTAATGGCTTCGAGGCATCCAAAAAGGCTGCGAATGCATTTATTGATTCCCTGCAGGGCACCCCAGCTGAACTCGGAATCTATAATTTCGCAAGTGGCGGTCCGGCTAATCAGGCTGGAACGACACACGGTCAGAACCCACCCTATATTTCAATGCTGTCGGAGCAGGGCGTCCAGCGAGCAAAGGACGTAGTTAAGAACTGGAGTTATAACGAAAATAACAGTGCTACGAACTGGGAAGCGGGCCTGAAGCAGGTCAAGGATCACGACTACGACGTGGTGTACTTCATCACGGATGGTATGCCCACGACCTCCTCGACAATCAAGAGCAAGGGCCTCGGTGGTGAATTCGTTCAGGCTAGTGCTCTCAACGACGCGATTAAGGCAGCCAACGAACTCAAAGCTGCCGGTACCCGTGTTGTGCCAATCATGGTTGATCTGACGCTTGGCGGAAATACGGGTAAAGATTGGGTTGTTGAGCAAGACTATGTTCTCAAGGACATCAAACGCATCGGTCTGAATGCCGAAGTGCCGCAACAACCTGGTGTCTACTACAAAATCAACTCCGGGATTCAAGCCGCGCGAGAAGCAAACTACAACGACAAGGAACGTAAAGGAACTAACGAAAGCGGCGAGCTCATTATGGCGAACCTAGAGAGAGCTGAGAAGCTGGCGCCGAATCGGGCACTGCAGGTGTTTGAGCGGTTGCCTAATGGGAGGTCAGTGACAGTCACTTCGGACATGTCGAGGTGGACTTACGGTGCACGTGGTGTCAAGACCATGGGCGAGGATATCTCGGGCACGGGTCACACGGTGAAGGTGTCTAACTACAGCAACCTTACCGAACAGATGAAGAAAATCGCCCAAGACGTAACCGCACGATGCAATGGTGCGGTGACCGTCAAGAAGCGGATCGTTGACGAAAACGGCAAGGTTCTTGAAGACGGTGTCCCAGGCTGGGAGTTCACCCTGTCTGCCGGTGGCCAGGACATCATCGACCCAGGTAATGGCGAGCTCGTTCGGAGGTCGCTGAAGGCAACGTCCTCGGCCGACAGGGACCTTGGCACTGCCTCCTGGAACATCATGAGCGAACAAGAGCAGCAACTGACTCTGGTAGAGACACAGCAACCGGGTTTCAACCTCTATAAGAGGAATGACAAGAATGCCGTGTGTACCGAAACCCGTGACGGGGTAACGAAACCGGTTGAGGTCACAAATGACGGTGAGTTCGGTTTCAAGGTCAGGATGAGCGAGAAAGATAAGAAGCTGTCTTCGGTTTCCTGCGTAGTTGATAACTACAAGCAGCCGGAAACTCCGCCGGGCAAGCTGACTTTCAAGAAGGCTCACTACGACGGCGATAAGATCGTGGAGATGTCTGGGCTGGGTGGCGCGACCTTCAAGATCTACCCGTCCAAGGGAGGCCAGCCGGACTACAGCGCTGGAGAGCTCTACACCATCAAGCCCGGGCAGGAGTCTATCGAAGTGAAGACGACTGGTACGTTCTTCCTCGTTGAAACGAAGGCTCCTAAGGGGCTCAACCTGCTGGCCCAGCCGGTCGAGTTTCAGATTTCAGTGGATGAGCAGACTAAGCAATATAAGATTTCTGCGGTCAGCACTAGCAGCGGACAAATCCAAGTGAGTGGCCAAGGCGATAAGATGATCCTGCAGGTGTCGGACACCACTGCCGGTAAGCTCCCGAAGACCGGCGGGTACGGCGTGGCCCTCGTGGGGCTCATTGGTGCCGTGCTCGCAGGCGCGGGCCTCCTGCTCGGCCGCCGTAAGACCGCCTAAGCGGTAAAACCAGGCAGGGGAGTGGCGCGTGCATCGCGCCACCTGACCTAGGTAGTAGGCACATAAAGGAGGGGCGGGCTCAGCACACAACGCTGAGCCCGCCCCTTTTTCCTTGGGCTGCGTGCCACGGGCATGATCTCGATGCCAAGAACCGCTACCCCCGGTGGGCACTAATCGCTGCGTCACGCCAGTAGCAGAGGCAAGCGTTCAGAGGAGATGGACACCGGTTGAGGGCAAGCAAAAA
>NZ_JAKRNF010000032.1:0-9840 GCF_022347225.1 Corynebacterium sp. ACRPQ | reverse complement strand
AGAAACCACGACTGCGTCCGGTGCGAGCGCACAGTGTGTCTAGGCGTTCAATGATGTCCTCTGGCGTGCGTACAGATACCACGCGCCCGGAGGGGTGGGGTCCTTGAACCATTGACGTAATCCCTTCCCCTGCCTGCCGTAAACATTGTTTACGTACTGTCTTTGGCAGTCCTACTCTTTTTCTCGTGAGCGTTATTTACTTTTGTAAACATTGTTTACCATAGGTTCGACATCGACGAAGGGGGACGCAGATTTTTCGTTAAAGCTCTGGCCCCTCGCCCTCTGGGACGTTATCCAACCAGTTGTCTTGGTCGTTGTCGTAGTCGCTATCTGCGGCGGCGTGCTGGTGGAACCGGGCGAGCATCGCTTCATCTGCGGTGGTACTAATACCGAGTGAGTCGAGGAAGTCCATCGACCGTTTCAGTCCTTCCTCATTCCGGCGCTGGGTGTTTAGCTCGTCTAGCTCGGTCTCAAGCTGGCGAATCGGATCAGTGAAGCTGTCGCGATAGTCCACGGCCTGGTCATAGGATGCAGCTACCTTGTCGCGCACGTTGATTGCTTCGTCTAGGAGGGCCTGGTCATTGTTGCCGTGGCGTAGCCTGCCGAAAAATCCCCTCGAGTTCTTCGTGTCCTCGAACTCGCGCACTACAGCATCTTGCTTGGAATACTGCTGTCCGAGCTGTTCAACCTGCTGGTTAGCCTGGTCGTACTCACCGCGCAGCGTCTCAAGCTGATTGTTTACCCGTTCTATCTCGGCATCGATACGCTCCACGGAGTCATGGGACGGTGTAGCGCTGTACTCGTTGCCTGATTCCGGTTCTGGCACCTCATCGGCGTTGTTGGCCTGGGCGCGAGCATGGAAGTCAGCAAAGCGCGCTTCGCGTTTAGCGGCAAAGCTGCGCATGTACTTACCCATTTCGGTGCCAGCAAACGGGTTATCGGTATCCGTTTGGGAAGGCTGGTTGACCAGTTTGGTCAGCTCCCAATCCTGCTTGGCTTGCCCAAACAGCGCCTGGGGCGTTTTATCTCCTTGCTCGCGCATTCCTGCGGACACCAGCAGGTCGCGGGCGTATTCGGCAGACTCACGCCGTGCGACCTGATTGACCTGGCCGTGGCCGGTCTCGGTGTCTCCTGGCTGGGTCTCGGCGATATAGAGGAAGTTGCCCTCACGCCCACGAGTCATCGGCACATAGACACTGGCCTTGTCCAGGTTGCCAACCCCTGCCACCACACGGGCGACATCGACGGTTGCGCCTTGGGAACTATGACCAGTAGCGGCGTAGCCCAGTTGGGTGTGTTTATCGAGGTAGTCGCGGTTTAGTGTCACAGTGGCTAAATCATCATCACACCGTCGGGCCGTAATGGAACCGTCTTTCCCGATGAAATCAACGACCCAGCGTTGACCATTGCGGACAACATCGCCGTTGCTGGTCACCAACTTCGCATCGTTGCGACGAGTCAAAATGACGTCACCAACACCGGCTGTCAGCCCATCAGACAAGCCCAGGCGGTGCTCCGGGTTAATCTCGCCGCGCTCGGCGCGAATCTTCTGCGCCGCAGCATTCAGCGCGGTGACCTGGTCGCGGGTAGCAGCAACCAGCAGCGACTGCTTTCCTGCGGCAGTATCATCGCGCCACCCAGCCAACGCATCGTCCATCATTGCCGTAACCGATCCTGCGTGCAGGCGCTTGTTCTGCATGTACCACTCGGCGGCACGAGAAACGTCTGCTTCCTCGCCACCACGCAGCCACTTCGATGCTTCACGCTCACCCGCATCACGCTGGCGGAACACCTCGCGTAGCTCCACGGCATCAGGCAATTCATGGGACAAGGTAGCCAGCAGGCCAGAGCGGGCCTTGACCGCCGAATACTGTTCCGGGTCTCCCACAAAGACCACGCGCGCGCCGGCAGCAGTGGCAGTCTCCAGCACACGGATCGTATCGGGGTTAGACACCATACCGGCTTCATCAACAACCACAACGGTGTCCCGGTTCCAGCCCAGCTTCGCCGCTGTATGCTCCGGTGTCAGATCGTCGGTGCCAACAAAAGCGCGCGCAATCGTCATGGACTCATCGGCCACATTCTCACCGACCATCATGTCAGCAGCCTTACCCGTAGGAGCTAGGCCTACGACGTGTTTACCGGCTTGATTCCACGCCTTGTGCGCGGCCTTGAGCGAAGAAGTCTTACCGGCACCAGCCGGTGCGACCACCACAGAAGCCAGGTAGTCAGAGCCGACAACCGCGCGCATAGCATCAGCCTGCGCAGGCGAAAGCTCACCCTCAACCGGTTGAATCGACTCGGCGGTAACCCCGCGCTCCACGCGCGCGGTAGCCATATCAACGCCACGTTCAACCTCGTCGACCACCTCGACAGTGGTGTACTTCTGCGAACCTTCACGCTGGGTATTATCCAGCTCGCGGGACTTCTCCGGGGTCACCGACCATGTACCGTGCGCAGCCAACGCAGCATCAACCAACCCCTCAACCGTGACCGTCATATCCTCCGGGGATATGGCACCGGGGCGGATAAGTTCTGCTGCTTTTTCGGCAACATCAGCGCGGGTAAACGTGGAGCGTTCTGCAACAACCGCGCTTAAAATCTGGGCTGGTTTCGGCAAGAAATCCTCACCCACCGCGCGCGCTGGCGCTTCATTGTTTGGCACAAGTCCGGCCACAAACTCACGCACCTGCGCGCCGTGTTCAGCACGTGCCCACTCGGTTTCTAGCTCGTCTAGTGGGGTCTCGGTGTCCTTGGTACGCCGGGTGATTTTCTGCGCGATACGCTCATAGGCCGCACGTGTTTCAAGCCCGTTCTCGGCCTGCCACTGGTCGATTTCACGCGCCCTGGTCGAGTACGACGCAATCAATTCTGGGTCATCAAGACCGACAATTTCAGCGCATCCGTTAACCACGTCGCCGAACTCCACACCGAGTTTCTGGCTCAAGATTTCACGCACCGTGGCTTGATACACCATGCCTGCCGCGCGCGCCTCATGGTACAAACTCACCCCATCGAGCGTGCGAACTTTGCCGTCGCGGCATAGCTGTTTGTTGGCCAACAACACGTGTGAATGCACATGCGGGTCGCCCGCACGTGAAGTGCGGTGCTCGTATTTCACGCCCGAAATACCCGCCAACTTTTCAACGACAAGACGTTTTCCGGCAGGCTCTTTTACTTGCTTTCGCGTGTAGCCAGCATGCTCCGACAAGTAATCCAACGCCTGACTTACAGCCGCCTGGTGGGCCTCATCGACGATGCCACGCACGGCAGAATCTGCACCCATACCCCACAACAAGGAGACAGATTTCGGCGCACAAAACGTCAGATCGAAGCCTGGAACACTATCCTTTCGCGGAGCATTTCCAAGCCCCACACCGCTCGGAGCGACCGCCTTATTGAACCAATTCTCGACCGTTTTTCCCGACACAATCGCACCGTTGTCGGCGCCTAAAGACGCCGAAACGTCTGCCACGTTTTCTCCTCGAAGCCACGCCGAAGCCGGTTGCTTTCCGTCCTCGGAATAGTACGAATCCGGCCCCCGATTCTCATCAACCGTGGACTGATAATAGGCCACGGAATGCGCACCCATCTTCGCGATAGTCAGCACTCCGACACCTCCTGTCAATCACCACGGCGACCACCTGGACACCCCATTGAGCAACTTGTTGCAAATGTACCATGAAACTGGGCGCGCCAGTGAGCGTAGGTCGTGGTCAGGGGGAGTGAACACCTGTGAGCAGATAGCAGGGCGCTTGTGTCAGGCAATGCGCCGGCGCATTCGCGTATCAGTATGAGCAACAGAGCGCGCTCAAACGTTAGGGCGCGCACGCGCAAACGAGTACCAGGACGTGGCAATCAAACGAGGCTAGGAAGTCACGTAAGCGTGACTTCCTAGCAGCAAAAAAGGAACCCTAGAGCCTTCTACTCAGCTCTAAGGTTCCTCAACTGTTTTCTTCACGAGCACAGCATGAACAGACTAAAATTCATTGTCCTCTACCTGAACCGTAGGAGAGTCAAATTCCCCAAAACGCTCGAAGTAGTTAAACGTAGTGCCAGACAATTCCACCCATACAAGAAACTGCTGCCATTAAACCAATCCGACGGATAACAAATTTCACTGCCGTTCGCCAGGACGTCAACTGAACAAGAACATCTTCTCCAAGCGCTTTCCAGGTTGTCCCTCCCCCAGCACCTACGCCTAGACATGCCCCGACTACAGCCTTAATTTCATCGTGTACAGAGTAAGTAGTAACTGCACCAGCACCATCGGACGAGACGTTATCCGTATCATTCAATTTCTGAATAACGTTTCCATTTTTGTCGATAGCGCCTGTAGTCCCATCGTCATAGTAACGCAAGGCAACTGTAGAGTCCGGTAAGGTTCCCCTTCCAGCTTTAGCGAGACCCCCGTTAGCTTGTTTAAGCTCATCCGACGAAAGTTCTTCACTCTTACCCGGACCAGTGCCTTCTCCTAGTGACGTTTCTTTCGCCCTATCTCCCGCGTAGCCACCAGACTGACACTCTTCAAATCCAGCACCAGCCTTGGTGGACTCGGAAAATTGACTTTCCGTTTGGGCCATTGCTACGCCCTGAGACAAAAGCGAAGCTGCGGCGAAAGCTGTAGCCACACCTAACGTCAAAGCTTTATTTTTGATAGCCACTATTTACCCCTCCTGGAACGACGTATGATAAATCGGGATAAAGAACTTATCGCTAGTGCTACAAAAGATCCCACGATCATCGGAATCCACTCCCCGAAACTATCCCCAAGGACGGCATCAGGCATCATTTCACTGATGATAGCGACGGAAAGAACAAGAGATACGACAAAGACTACGGCAGGAACAATCAATATAGAGTTTCCTTTTTTGGCCATAGCATCTCCTTTCTATACTCCCGATTTATCAGTAAGATTAGCATAACTTTCTACACTGCGCAGATCCTAGAGCGCTCACTTTTCCAGGAGAGGTTTCTTCACGTGAGGTTTTATCCAACTGCCTAGCGGCAGGGGAACCGTATATTGCTTATGGCGTGACACATTTATTTTGGTAACTTAGTCCGTCCTCTGGGGAGAGATATACCTGCCATCCTTAAAGCCCGGTTTACCGTCGGTCTCGATACACCGAACTCTTCCATAGCATCAGGAATAGACGGGTATTGACCGGTCTGGCCAAAGGTATCAGCAAAGAAAGCTGCGATTCTGAATGCGTTACTCTTTCCTGTGGCAGTACGTCGATTATTCGCAGCGGACAAAGTCGCACGGCGTTCCTGCGCATATTTGCCCTCGGGGTCTGTTTTCCAGCGTTCTGCTGCTTTCTTGCCGCCTCTGCGGCCCATGGTGGCTAGTGCTTTGCGTTCGCTGCTGGTGGCTTTACCTGGCGCGTTAGAGCCGCTGTAGGCATCGCTCTTGGACTGGGTGACATACCCGCGCACGCGCCTAGCCATGGTCTGGCGGTCGCGCATCGGCGGCATCTCGTTGTCGCGGCCTGCTCCGCCGTGGGCTTGTGCGACGTTGTAGGCGTGCTCATAGGCATCAATGATTGCTGCATCCGTCAGACGTTGACCTTGCTGGCGCAAGCGGTGACCGGTCTTAAGTGCGTGTCTAAAGGCTGTTTCGTCGCGTGCTGCGGTTCCTTGGGCAATCCAGAGCACGCGCACACCGTCGATAAGCTCCGGGTCGTACTGGTCAAGACCACCCGAAATTTCTGCATCCACGTCCTGGGCGAGAGCTTTAAACGCCTGGGCTTGCTCACGGCGGGTCTTGACCGCGTTAATTAGTTCCCGGCCCGAGGAAAATTGCTGGCGCGGGGCAGGGTTGAATTGGTCATGTCCTGCCATATCCCTCACCTGCTTTACTAAGTCTCCAAGACGCATCACCCGATTGTGCTGCCTGTACCAACGATAAGCCGTAGGAGCCTTACCTGTATAAAACGGATTACGGCTAAACCGATGGGAAAAGTGCGGGTCATGGTCTAAAAGCTCCCCCAGTACGCGCGTGGTTGCTGCCAGCAGTTTCATCTGCGCTGATTTACCGCCACGGTCAGCAAAGACCGGGTCGATAAGCCAGATGAACTGGGCTTTACCGTTCGTGGGGTTGATTCCTACCCAGGCCGGCCCGATGTTGTGGGTGATAAGCGAGCGCACCACGCTACGTACATAGGGGTTTAAGTCCGCAGGGTCGCCGCCGGCTGTTCCTATCTGGTCAACGTCTACGACCAGGACGGCGGCGTACTGCTTGGTGGTGAGCATGGCGTACTCGCACCGTCCTAAAGCATCGGTGTCGAAGCGGTACATACGCGGCGAGTTCGTACCGTCAGCGTTGCGTCGATAGGCCTTTTTAAAGTCTCGTGTGACTGAACCGTGGAGTACATCGCGGCCTAGATGCTCGCGTAAAAGGTCGCGGTCGCTGGCTGATGCTGGGGTGTTATCCAGCCCGCCGCGGTCTGGTTCGACGCGGGTAGGTGTTTTAGTGTGCGCATTCTGCGCATGAGTCTGTAAACTCATAACCGTGCTTTCTCCCAGGTGTGTGCTGGGTGATAAGCGAAAGTCATCGGGTTGCCGCCCGGTGGCTTTCTTCGTTTTCGTATTGTCTCCCACCGAGCCTAAATGACACCGGTGTTATTTACTAGCCATGACACGCGAAAAATATGCCTTTTACCTGCGGTTACGTATGGCTTGCCATATGGCAAGCCATACGTAACCGCGTTTCAGCTGCACAGGGCTGTCTGCGCAGATTTACCCACAAGGAAGAAGCCCCAGGTTAGCCTGCGCATATTTACCAATACGCGGACTTGACCCAGCCAAGTGTTTTCTCACGTGAGGTGCGATAGATCCCCTCACACAATTCGTCAAACTATTGTCCACAATTTGGACAGTATGTAACCTCGGAAGTGGTTCGGCCCTCTAGAGATTTGGAACACTATGAAAACTCAGTCAAAAGCACTAACGTCACTAGCTTCCATAGCTATCCTTTTTGCTAGTCAGGGACTAGCCTCCGCTGCAGAAAAGGACGATCCTACAACCCCTCAAGAGTTCCAAGAACAGACCGTTGCGGAAGGATCAGTCACCCCGGAGGTTCTGGATCAAGCTTTTGAGGAACTGATCAACTCGGATGTTCCCCGAACGGTAAATGATGATTCCACTGTAACCTTCGACCTCGAGCACATGGATCTAACGTTAAGGGATCCACATGCCATCACTCCCTATGTGAGCGGAGGGAAAGAAATCGGGGGATTCTGGGTAGAGTTCACCCCTCTTGAGCAGGATATGCTCATCAGCGGAACGGGGTTTGCCCTAGGAACCGGCATCTGTGCCATTCCCGGTGTCGGGTGGGCTGCCTGCACCGTCATTGAAGCCGTCATCACTGGGGCAACAGTAGTCCTTAGCCACCACAAGCCCTGCAATGATCGCTTAAAAGTCCATTACGGGTGGAACGGAAGAGTCCGTGGCCAAGAGTGCGTTTAACGATCAAGTGTGAAGAGGACTAATGAACAGACATAAAATATCTCCCAATGCGATTGTCGTTGCACTATTTGGGCTGGCAATTTCAGGTTATGTCGCCATCACAAACAAGTCGATCCTCGGATTTTTCATCCTCATACTGCTCACTATAGTTGCAGCGGTACTGGTCAATCGCGTCAAAAACAATCATCAGGAATAACCGGTGAGTAAAGTCGTCTGCCGGCGGTTGTGTCCGTTAGCGTGGTGTACGAGTTAGTTCCTGTGATGGGCCCGAGGACAAATAGGGCGACCATCATGGGTACCTTTCGAATCAACTTCAACCTATCCTCGAAAGGACGCCACCCATGATGGCCGCTGGCCCTTAGGCTATCGACCCGACCGTGTATCTCGAACAGCTACTCACCCAGGCATTACCCGATCTGATGCGTGAGATGCTCGGTGATTTCATCAACCAAATTCTACCTGCCCAAGCCGATACTGCCTGCGGCGCTTTCTACGGCACCACCAGCGACAACCGCGTCAACCACCGCAACGGCTACCGCCACCGACTACTGGATACACGGGTCGGCACCGTCCATGTGGCTATCCCGAAACTACGCCACGATTCCTTCTTTTCTGACTTGCCGTTAGAACGACGCACCCGTACCGAACGTGCCTTAACCACCGTGATCGCCACGTGCTATTTAAAGGGTGTGTCTACCCGCAGGATGAACGCCCTGGTCGCCACTCTCGGCATCACGAACCTATCGAAGTCACAAGTTAGTGAGATGGCCAAAGACTTGGATTCGATGGTGGAGGATTTCCGCACCCGGCCACTAGATTCCGGCCCGTACTACTAGCTGTCGTGCGAATCGCTGACGATAAAAGCCCGAAAAGGCGGATGCGCGGTCAAAACGAGTGTGCTGCTAGTAACCGGTGTCAACGATGACGGCTACCGGGAACTGTTAGGCATGCACGTAGCTACCGCTGAGTCCACCGCTTCGTGGACTTGACCCAGATTTACCCGCAAGCGTGCGCTGATTTACCCATACGGTGGCGAATTATCCAGAGCAACAGGGATACAGCAATACAGTAATACAGGCTCTGTAAACCTGTATTGCTGTATGCCTGTAAACCTTTATTTATTGCTGTGAACGTATTCTTCCAGGTAGGTGCTAACAATCTCGCGGATGGTCACGCCTTTTTGGGCGGCGATGACTTTAAGTTCTGCGTGAAGTTCGCGGTCGATTTCAATGGTCATCTTCTTGACGTAGTCGCGGCCGGTGGGTTGGTGGAATGCGCTTCGCACTGCTTTCTTCTCGGCTGCTGGGGTTAGCTTCGCGGCTTTTTTCGTTGAGGTTCGCGGGCCTTGCTGCGCCCTGGCGCGTTCTTTGCTGGTGCTCATTTCATCATCTCCATGAGTTCGTCGGCGACGTGGTCGTATCCGTGCATGTCTGGGCCTGGGCAGTATCCGAACGCTAGGTGCATATCTTCGCGTAGCGGTATTTCGGTTTTAAAGTGCGGCATGTGTTCTTCATCGAGCGCTTCTCGTGCCGCGTCAAGGGCGCTGGTGCCTTTCCTGGCGAACGTCAGTAAGACTGCATGAGGTGTTCCGTTGACTGCGTCGCGCAGCTCCCATACTCGGGAGAGGTCGGCAGCAGCAGAACGGGTCGGAAGAATGATGAAGTCGCTGACTGCGATTGCCGCTTCGATAGCGTTCTCATCTCCTGGCGGCACGTCGATGAACATGAACTCATCGTCTCCGACGAGCGCTGCTTGCCTATCGACGCGCTTGGGGATGGACAGCTCAACCTCAAACGGCAAGGGGCTTCCTCCATCCTCTGCGCGTTCAGACCATTCCAGTGCCGAGCCCTGCCGGTCTAGGTCTGTGACAGTCACGGTCTTTCCTCGGTGGGCGAAAACCGTGGCAAGAAACATCGTTGTGGTGGTCTTGCCAACGCCACCTTTGGCGTTAATGGCGGTAATGATCATGGCTTCTCCTAGGTGGATAAATCATTGCCCCTACCACTTTACAGGTTTAAGTAAATACTGCTTTACAGGTTTACAGTACTACATCTTTACAGGTGCCTGTAAAGGTAAAAGCGCAGGAAGATAGCGCTTTTAGTTTTCTTTATCGTCAGACTCGGCAGAAAGTCCAGCAAGCATGATGCGGTAAAACTCGTTTTCAATGCTCTTTTCTTCGAAGTCCGCAGCGACGTGTTCCCAGTGGTATTCCTCCAATTGGGGCAGCATCGCTGTTACTGCCATCTTGAGGTAGAAACCACGACTGCGTCCGGTGCGAGCGCACAGTGTGTCTAGGCGTTCAATGATGTCCTCTGGCGTGCGTACAGATACCACGCGCCCGGAGGGGTGGGGTCCTTGAACCATTGACGTAAT
>NZ_JAKRNF010000031.1:0-10938 GCF_022347225.1 Corynebacterium sp. ACRPQ | reverse complement strand
GTTAACCTCTCGTTGGCGGCTCGTACAAACCTACTCAACTCAATGAACCCTGTCAAATCCTTGAACCAAGTCCGTACAAAATTCGCAAAGAAGTAACCTCCCGGCTACCTCGCGGCGACTTGGATAAATGTAGTCCAACCCCTCCAACAATGACAAATCCCCAGCACAGTCTGGATTTCCCGCACCACATGCCAGAGCAACTCCGCGCCAGAAGGCAGGATTCGGTGAGCGGCCTAAGCCATATAGAAGGCCCCAAGTCCACTGCGAGATTGCCTTCCTCCAATGCCGCAGGAGAGGGTTCGCAGATCTAAAAGCCATTGCATGGAAAAAGGCCCCCGATTTCTCGGGGGCCTATCGGTGGAGCTGCCGGGAATTGAACCCGGGTCCTTCGTCACCTTGCCAGGGCTTCTCCGTGCGCAGTCCGCACAGAATCTCTGCTCGGCCCTCCGGATCGGGCGAACACGTCCGGATGATGGGCCCAGTCACCAGTAAGAGTCCCGACTGGTCCTGATGACCCGGCCAGCCGGCTAGTTCCTTAGTCGATGCCAGGATCTAGGTCAGGAACGAAACCTAGGCTGACAGACACGCGTCGCTGTATTTAGGCAGCGAGGGCGTAGTCACGCTGAGAGTTCTTCTCTGCGTTTATTGGTTGCTACGACGCTTATACGGTGGTCGTTAGCCTGCACCGGCACGCTTCCCCTGGCGCAGTGCACGAAGTCGAAACCAAATCAACCCCATGCTGTAGGGACGGGATAGTGCATCTTCCCTACGGTTCGTTCAACACTACCCCACCCGCTTTTATTTCCTCAAGTGCTCCTCTAACCATTCCTTGAGGACTACCGCATGGTTGACCGTGCGGTTGGCGGCGGCGAAGAGGAGGGTGGCGTCGGCAAGCGCACGCAATTGGGCGAGCTCCTCGGAGTCATTGTCATCGAGCTCGGCCTTGTAACGGCGGGCAAACTCGTCGAAGCGATCCTCGTCGTGGTTCCACCACTTGCGCAGCTCGGGGCTCGGCGCGACGTCCTTGAACCACTCGTCGTAGACCAGGTCGCTCTTGGCGACGCCCCGGGGCCACATCCGATCCACCAGCACCCCAGTGCCTTCGATAGTGTCCTCGCCCTTGACTACATCGTGAACCTTCGCCGTCTTAAACATTGATGCCCTTCACGCGGCGGCCGAGCTCGCGGGAAATTTCGCGGTCTTGGTCGCGACGCTTAATATCCTCTCGCTTGTCATAGTCCTGCTTACCTTGCGCCAGCGCGAGCGAAAGCTTCGCGTAGCCATTCTTGAGGTAGACCTTGAGCGGGACCAAGGTCTTATTACCGTTGCGCACCTGCCCGTAAAGCTTGTCGATCTCGCGGCGGTGCAGCAAAAGCTTGCGGGTGCGCCGCGGGCTGTGGTTCGTCCACGAGCCCATGGAATATTCCGGAATGTGCAGGTTACGCAGGTACACCTCGCCATCGTCGATGGTGGCGAAAGCATCATTAAGCGAGATTTTTCCCTCCCGCAGGGATTTGATCTCGGTGCCGAGCAGGACGATGCCGCACTCGTATTCCTCGAGGATCTTGTAGTCATGCCGGGCCCGGCGGTTAGTAGCGAGCGTTGCTTCGCCGGACGCCGCCTTCTTATTCTTCTTGCCCTTCTTAGCCATAATTATGGCAGTGTAGTGCCCTTTTAGCCGGCCCAGCAAACGGGCTATTTGCGCACATAGGACCGCAGGGCGATATGTGCTGTGACGGCGGTGACCACCAGCGCCAGGAGGCCAACGAGAGGCAGGGCAATCCAGAGGTCGCCGGACTTCATGGGGGCGAGCAGCTGGGATTCGTACAGGCCTTGCAGGGATGGGTCCACCACTTGGGATTTGCCCAGGAAGATTCCGGCGCCACCCAAGACCACGCCGATGAGCGAGGCCAGCACTGCTTCCAGTACGAACGGCGCCTGCGTCATCCACCGGCTCGCGCCCACCATGCGCATGATTTCCGTTTCGCGGGTGCGGTGGAACGCGGCGATCTGCACCATATTGGCCACCAAGAAGATGGCCGCCACGGACATCACGATGGCCAGCACAAAGGTGGCATTGCGGATAGAGTCCAGGTTGCTTGCGGCATCGCGCACTTCTTGCTGCTGGTCGACGACATCCTCTACCGCCGGGTTATCCCTAATCGCATCGATCGCAGAAGCGTCTTCTGGATCCTTCAGGCGCACGTGGAACGCTGCCGGCAGCGCATCGGGCGAGGTTTGTTCCACCATGACGGGGTCGGTGTCTTGGAAGAGTTCCTTGAATCGCTCATAGGATTCCGCGCGGTTGCGGTATTCCACGGACTCGACGGAATCATCCGCGTCGAGCTGTCCCTGGAGATCCGCGCAGGCCGGGGTCACGCAATCCTGGTCACCAGCGGAAATATCCTCGTTAAGCTGGACCATGACCTCGACGCGGTCGAGGTAAATCTCCTTGGTGTCCTTGGTCAGGTTGGTCACCATGATGCCGGCGACGACGAGGCCTACCGCAATGGCGGTGGTAATAATCATGGCGATGGACATGGTCAGGTTGCGGCCGAGACCCTTGGTGGCCTCGCGGAAAATAAAACCTAGCTTCATGCTTCCCCCTCGTACGTCGCCTCGTGCTCATCGCGCACGAGGACTCCATTGCGCAGCTCCAGCACGCGCTTGCGTGCCCTATTGACGGCGCGGGCGTTGTGGGTAGACATGACCACGGTGGTGCCACGGCGGTTGATGCCCAGCAGCAAGTCCATGATCTCGTCGGCGGTGGAGGGATCGAGGTTGCCCGTGGGTTCGTCGGCAAGCAGCAGCTTCGGCCGATTGACCACCGCACGCGCAATGGCTACGCGCTGCTGCTCGCCGCCGGAAAGCTCGTGCGGATAAGCATCGCGGCGATCCTCTAGGCCCACCAGATCCAAGACTTGCGGGACCGAGGTGGAGATGCGGTACTTGCTCTTGCCAATAACCTCCAGCGCAAAGGCCACGTTTTGATATACCGTCAGCTTGGGAAGCAGGCGGAAGTCCTGGAATACATAACCAATGGACTGGCGCAGCGCGTTGATCTGCTTGCCCGAAAGCTCGTTGACGTGGAAATCATCGAAATAAATATCGCCCTTGGTCACATTGCTATAGCGCACCATGAGCTCCAAGAAGGTGGACTTACCTGAGCCGGACGGGCCGATAAGGAAGGCGAATTCACCATCCGCAATCTCGAAGGACACCCCGTCGAGCGCTGGGCGAGACTCGGCGGAGTAGGCCTTAGTCACGTTGTCGAATCTAATCACGCGAATCACTGTAGCAACTAAAGTTGACACCACGCTGTGAACTGTATTTAAGTAACGTGGTCTAAGACACTAATTTGTTCCGACCCAATCGACAGAAAGTGCCGATACAATGGCCGAAACCGAAACTAAAGAAAAACCACGTTCTGCAAGCGGCTTCTTGGGCACTGTAGAAAAGATTGGCAATAAGCTGCCGGATCCATTCTGGCTCTTCGTCATCCTCGCAGCCATCGTCGCTGTGACCTCTTGGCTTGGACACCTAGTCGGCATGACCGCCGAGGACCCCAAGACCGGCGAAACCATCGAAGTAGAATCCCTGCTGACCACCGAGAATATCTCGCGCATGGTTACTGATGCAGTGGAGAACTTCACCAGCTTCCCGCCGCTCGGCGTCATCCTTGCCGTGATGCTCGGCGTGGCCGTGGCGGAGCAGTCTGGCCTGCTTTCCGCGTTGGTGCGCGCGATGGTGACCAAGGTCAGCGCCAAGATGCTGACCTTCGTGGTGGCGCTGGCCGGCGTCACCGGCTCCGTGGCCTCTGACGCCATCTACGTCATCCTGATCCCGCTGGGCGCAATGGCCTTCCACGCCGTGGGTCGCTCCCCCATCGTGGGCGCGATGGTGGCCTTTGCGGCATCGTCTGCCGGCTTTAATGCCTCGCTGATTCTGAATATCACCGACCTCCTGCTCGCGGGTATTTCCACCCCGGCCGCGCAGTTTGTGGACCCAGAATATGAGGTCAGCCCGCTGGCCAATATCTTCTTTGTCATCCCTTCCGCCGTGGTGCTCTCTCTCATCATTACCGCGGTCACGGAATTCCTCATGGTCAAAAAGGCCCGCGAGCTGGTGGACCATGACCACATTAATTACGAAGAGGTGTCCTTCTCCAAGGCCGCCGGTGGGGCCGGCGCAAATTCAGAGGAGGATGAGGAGTACGACTTCACCGATGATGAAGAGGCGATGCGCATCAAGCCCAACGAGCAGCGCGGTCTGATTGCTTCCGGCATCGCGCTCGTGCTCTTCCTTGCCGCCTTCTTTGCCCTGCTCTTTATCCCCGGCTCCCCGCTGGCAAGCCAAGGGGATAGCTTCATGGAGTCGCCACTCATTAGCGCCATCGCGGTGCCGATCGCCTTGGCATTCTTGGTATGCGGCATCGTCTACGGCTTGGCTGCTGGCACCGTGAAATCCTTTGCCGATGTCCCGGAGTTTATGGCCAAGGGCATCGAGACCCTCGTTCCCATGCTGGTCCTCTTCTTCGCCGTCGCTCAGTTCCTCGCCTGGTTCGAGTGGTCCAACCTCGGCGTATGGACCGCCATCAAGGGCTCCGAGCTGCTCCAGCACTGGTCCCTGCCGCCGCTGGTCATGTTCGCCGCACTGGTGGCCATGGTCGCACTGCTTAACCTCTTCATCACCTCCGGTTCCGCCCAGTGGGCGCTGATGGCCCCGGTCATCGTACCGATGATGATGTACGTGGGCGTCTCGCCTGAGGTTTCCCAGATGCTCTTCCGTATCGGTGACTCCCCGACGAATATCATCACCCCAATGTCGCCCTACTTCGCCTTGGCGCTGACCTTCCTGCAGCGCTATTACAAGCCAGCAGGTGTGGGTACTTTGATGTCACTGGCGCTGCCCTACTCCCTCTGCATGATCGTGGGTTGGTTCGCCTTCTTCGTCATCTGGTACCTCATCGGCATCCCGCTGGGACCGGGCGCGCCGATGGACTACGCGGGTTAAGTCCATAGAGATCAGGCCGAACTGAGGATTTTCTCCCCTCAGTTCGGCCTTTTCACGTTCAATTCAGCCCGATCAGTATGGACCTAAGCTTGATCTTCTTGTTGCTGCATGCGCCAGCGGATACCGGATTCAAGGAAGCCATCGATATCGCCATCGAGCACCTTGGAGGGATCGCCCACCTCAAAATTGGTGCGTAAGTCTTTGACCATCTGATACGGGTGCAGCACGTAGGAGCGCATCTGATTGCCCCAAGAGGCGTTGCCACCGGCGCCCAACGCATCGAGCTCAGCTTGTTCCTCTTGGCGCTTGCGCTCCAGCAGCTTTGCCTGCAGCACGCGCATGGCCGAGGCCTTATTTTGAATCTGCGACTTTTCGTTCTGGCAGGTCACCACAATGCCGGTGGGAATGTGGGTCAGGCGCACCGCGGAGTCGGTGGTATTGACAGACTGGCCGCCCGGACCAGAAGAACGATAGACATCGACGCGCACCTCTGAATCTGGCACCTCAATCGAGTCAGTCTGCTCCACCACCGGAAGCACCTCTACCTCGGCGAAGGAGGTCTGGCGCCGCCCTTGGTTATCAAAGGGCGAGATGCGCACCAGGCGGTGCGCACCCTGCTCCACGGAGAGCTGGCCGTACATGTATTCACCGTGGACGACGAAGGTGGCGGACTTGATACCGGCCTCCTCCGCATAGGAGATGTCATAGACATCAACCTTGTGGCCGTGCTTTTCCGCCCAGCGCGTGTACATGCGCATGAGCATTTCGGCCCAGTCGGCCGCGTCCACACCGCCGGCGCCGGAGCGGATATTGATAACCGCCTCACGCGGGTCATACTCACCGGAAAGCATGGTGGTGACCTCCAGCGATTCGATGGCAGACTCCAAGGAATCGAGCTCATCATCCGCCAGGGAGGTATCGCCCTCTTCTTCCGCGAGTTCGTACATCACGGGCATGTCCTCTAAGCGCCCGCGCAGCGATTCCAACTTGCGGACCTTGGCCTGCGCTGCGGAAAGCTCGGAGGTGATCTGTTGCGCGTGGGCGGGGTCATCCCACAGGGATGGGTCGCCGGCTTGGGCCTCTAGTTCCCGAATGCGGGCAGCCAAAGCCTCCGGGTCCATGACCTTCTCGATGGTGGTCAGGGTGGTTTCCAATTGCTTGAGCCGTGCTGTTACTTCGGGACGCATAGGCCCCAATCCTACCCACCCGGCCGGCATAATTAGCCATCGGCCGCGTTTAGGGTGACAATGGTGGGCATGGATCAAAAGCCGAGCTTGCAGGAGATGATCGACGCGGTCATCAAGACCTTCATTGTCGCGCACGCGGATGACGGGGATGCGCACCTTGCGCAGGCCCTTGTCTATAACGCCGGCCGCCTGGCCTGGCGCTTGCGCGAGATGGGCGTCGACGTAGAGCAAAAGACTTCTATCTCGGATGTTGTTACGGATGCGGACAGGGCGGCCGAGCGCTTCGTTGCGGGCGTGCTCGAGGCCGTGCGTCCGGAAGACGGCATCCTCGGCGAAGAGGGTGCGGCACGCGAGTCCGAGTCCGGCCGGACCTGGGTCATTGACCCGGTCGATGGCACCTACAACTTTTCTTCTGGCTCCGATTATTGGTGCTCTGCGCTCGCGCTTACCGACGCCACCGGGATCACCCTCGGCGCCGTCCACCGCCCCGCCATGGGCTATACCTGGTTCGGCGGCCGAGACTACCCCACTTCCCTCGACGGGAAAGAGGTGGCTCGTCTAGAGGAGAAGCCGGCCGAGCAGATTTCACTATCCACGTATCTGCACCCAACCTCGCTGGTGGATGCGGATATCCGCGGGGCATGGCAGCGCGTGGCGGAAAACTTTGCTACAGTCCGTATGCTCGGTGCCGGTTCTGTTGACCTGTCCTCCGTGGCCGATGGCACATGGGGCGCATGGATGCAGCATTCGGTGGCGGATTGGGATTGGTTCCCCGGCAAAGCCCTCGTGGAGGCGGCCGGCGGTGCTGCCCGCAAGGTAGAGGCCGGCGGCGTCGAATGGTGCTTGGCCGGCAATAAACAGGTAGTGGATCAGATGGAGGATTGGCTCCGTGGGTAAGTTCAAAGAAGACTTGGGCCTCGCGCTCGAGCTGGCGGGCCATGCCGATGTAGTGACCATGCATCGTTTCGAGGCCTCGGATCTTTCCGTCAAGGAAAAGCCGGATATGTCTCCCGTATCGGATGCGGATCTCACCTGTGAGAAGCAGATCCGCGAATCCCTTAAGCGCTCCCGCCCGCGCGATGAAGTGCTGGGTGAGGAATACGGCGGCGAGGCCTGCTATAAGGGCCGCCAGTGGGTCATCGATCCCATCGACGGCACCAAGAACTTCGTGCGTGGCGTCCCCGTATGGGCCACGCTCATCTCCCTTTTGGAAGATGGCGAACCGGTAGTTTCGGTGGTTTCCGCACCCGCCCTGCGCCGCCGTTGGTACGCAGCCAAGGGCGCTGGTGCCTTCCGCGTTTTCGGCGGCGAGCCCAAGCGCTTGGGCGTATCCCACGTGGAAAAGCTCGCCGATTCTTCGCTGGCCATGAGCTCGCTGACCGGATGGGCCGAACGCGGCCTGCGCGATCAATTCCTCGCGCTCACGGACAAGACCTGGCGACTGCGCGGCTATGGTGATTTTTGGTCCTACTGCCTCGTGGCCGAAGGCGCGGTAGACATCGCCGCCGAACCCGAGGTGTCCTTGTGGGACCTCGCCGCGCCCTCCCTCATCGTGACCGAGGCCGGCGGTACTTTTACGGATCTTGACGGAAACCCTGGCCCCCACGGCGGATCCGGCGTCGCCTCCAACGGCCTGCTCCACAAGCACGCCCTAGCCGCACTACAGGGCTAGGAATTTCTGCGCAGCTGAAGTAACACGCACCTGCCACCCTGCGGCCGATCTGTACGCATACACTCGGATTTTTCGCATCCGGGTTAGCGGCGGATGCGTGTCAATAAGGACGGCTGCACTATCGCGCGGCTCTCTGACTGGCTTCTGGATATGGCTCGCAAGTAATTCACGCTATACCCCACTGGCTGTGGTTTTAGCACCAGCCAAAGATGCACGAAGCCCGCTCCCCAAGGCTGGGAAAGCGGGCAAAGGTTTGGCGAGGCTAGTCCTCAGGCAATGTAAAGCCAGCACCTACGCCACCGCGACGGTTCATATCCGCCAAGGCTGCATCCATGGTGTTTGCGGCGGTTGGGTTATGAACCGGCCCCTGCAGCGGGGTGCGGCACGGGAAATTCACCGGCAGGAAACCGCCGGTAATCGAGCCAATGAGGCGGCCGTTGGCCAACAGCGGTGCACCGGAATCGCCCATCATGGCGCATACCTGGTTAACCTGAATTTTCTTTGCCTGCTGATAGGTCACACCGCAGGTCTTTCCGGTGGCAACGCCCTGCTTGCACACCTGCTGGCCCGGCTTAACGCCGCCGCCCAACTCATTGACGGTTACGCCATTGTAGGAGCGGGAGACCTTGGCCTTAGAGCCGAACTCAATGACGGCGTAATCCAGGTCCTCATTCTTGGACACCACGGTGCCCGTCGGGCCAATCTGCTCCGAATCGGCGGAGGTGACCGAATCCCCCACGTTGCCGCAGTGCGCAGCGGTAAGCCCAACCTTGCGGCCAGCATTATCGTTGCCCGCCACAGTCAGGGTGCACATCATTTTCTCATCGACATAAACCGGGGTGCCGGGGCCATAAAGCGACTCGCCCTCATTCATGGCCGCAACAGATTCTTCTGGAATGCGTGGGGCATCAAAGAACGAGCCCGGCACGCGGTGCAGCACGTAGTCAGCCTGTGGCTTGCCCGCAGCTACCTTGGAAAATCCATCATTTTTCCACTTATAGTTTGGATTGGTTCCCTGCGGTTTAAACTCCGGCTGGGTGGCCTGCTCCGCTAGGCCGATGGGATTCGGATTAGTCAGCGGCTCCGCGTACTGTGCCTGCTGCGCCGTGTGCTGCACGGCTTGCTGCGCGTTGCGCACAGAGGAATCCACGGCGTCGGTGACGTTCTTATCCACCTGCGGGGTTTGGATGCCTACCCCAGCCAGGCCATCTCGGACCTGGTCAATAATCCCTGCGGAATCGAAATCCGGTTGGGGCAATTCCTGGGCGCCTGCGGCCGGGGAGCCCAGGAAAAACGCACCAGCGAAAGCCGAGCCCACCAGGACTTTCTTAAGGTGCGGAATGCGAAGCATCAAGGTACCTACTTTCAGTTGTCAACATCGTGCAAGCTCGATACTGGCACGAAAGAATTGTGGAATCAGCAAACTCCTGTGACTGTGTCCAAGCCGTTATATTTCTTCCAGAATTCGGGGGTAATCACCCCTCCCCTATCATTGGGCGCATGGTCACACCGCTGTCTTATACCGATACTTCTGGCTTTCCGCAGCTGCACATGTCACGAGTGATCGACGCTGATTTTGATACCGCCGCACACCGGATTTTCCGCTGGTCAATCCAACGCAGCGGCCTTTTCCGCGTGCGCCCCACCCATGAGGTGGTAGTGCCAGGTGCGGAGGTCACCATGGGCCTCGGCCCGTGGGATTTTCGCTGTCGAGTGGTCGATGTATTCCACGAAGACGGCCGCTGCGGGTTCACCTACGGCACCCTCCCCGGACACCTCGAGCGCGGCGAAGAAACCTTCACCCTTGAGCGCCTGCGCGATGGCCGCACGCTGCTGCTTATCGACGCCGCCTCCGAGCCCTTCCTCCCCTTCCTGCGCCCCCTCGTGGACGTGCCAAGGCGCCTGCTGATTAGCCGACTCTACCTTCACGCTTTAGACGAATAGCAGGATTGTATATACGACAAAAGCCGCCTCCCCGACCTCGGGAAAGCGGCTTAGTCTCAGCGCTGGTTAGTTCTTACGCTTGTCCTCGATGGACTCGCGTGCATCGCGCACAGCGCCCTTGACGCGGTCAAAGAAGCCACCCTTCTTCGTGGACTCCTCTTGGTACTCGTGTGCCTTGTCCTCCACGAAGCCCTTAGCTCGCTGGAAAGCATCCCCGACGGCGCTACCAGCCTCGGATGCCTTGCCCTTTAGCTGATCCAGGCGCTCAGAGGACTGCTGCCCATTGACGTTGTCCTGGTTCGGCGCAGTAGCAACACGCTCTTCGTTTGCTTCGCCTACGATGTGCTGGCTCGGTGCGTAGTCCGAGTTATCTTCGTCCAGCTTCTCCTGCAGGTCCGGCTGCTGCGGCGCGGAGCCGATGTGCTCTTCCTTCGCGCCGCCTACGATGTGCTGGCTTGGTGCATAGTGCGAGTTATCCTCGTCCAGCTTCTCCTGCAGATCTGGCTGCTCGGAGGCAGAGCCTACGTGCTCTTCGTCGGCGCCAGCGACGACGTGATTCTGCGGCTCGTACTTGCTGGCGGTCGATTCTGCATTATCCGCAGCCTGCTTGCCTACTGGTGTGGATAGGCCGGCTGCGCCCGCGGCGCCTGCCGCTGCAACCCCTGCACCCGCTGCAGCCGCGCCGGACTGAGCGGAGGTGCCCGACTTAGCTGCCGAAGACACGCTGTCTTCAGATGCCAGGTACTTGTATTCGTTGCGGTCCAAATCAACTTCGTGGCCTAGGTTATTCGCCATTGCTGCGTACTCCTTTAAATAGATTTATCTTCTCTCCTCTAGGGTTCCAGAAAGTTCGGAAGCATGCACGGAAATTTTTTACTGGGGACACACCCCCAATGCGGCTGAACCAAACATGCATTACAGCCACGTTCTGCCGGACTTTGGGATCTAAAAGGGAGAAACGTGCTTATTGTGCATTAGTGCGGCCTCGCCGACTGAAGACGGGGGCGGATTCTAGGGGTCGTTGCAACGATGATGGTTAGTTTGGTTTGATGCTACCGGTTTGTGTGAGGGCGTTGGTCATGACTTCGGCTGGGGTGCGCCAGTTGAGTGCTTTGCGTGGTT
>NZ_JAKRNF010000030.1:0-11972 GCF_022347225.1 Corynebacterium sp. ACRPQ | reverse complement strand
CCAGCGACTAGTTCCACTGCCACAAGGCAGAAGGAACGCAGATAAACATAACCTGCCCCAGCATGGGGCTAGGAGTACGAATCCTGGGCCCCTTCAAGCGGAACTGCCAACAACGTAATGGGTATGCGGGAGGCAGTGCTAAGCGGCGTGCGGCAGGCAGGCCACATCGTGCACCACTGCGCGAGCGAGTGGGGCGCGGACTGCGGCTCAAAAGTACTGGGGAGTTGTGAGCGGGGGTGGAAAGGGGCGTCGGCAAGCGAGGCTGTGGCAGAGTACTCGATGGTGGGCAGAGCGAAGGCGGGGGCGTGTGCGCGGCGCGGATGCTGCGGAAGTCGGGCACGCTAAAGGCCTTAAGGGCGCAGGACTACAGGCGCGACAAATATTTGGGCCTATAAGTTTTTCCGTGGCCGGTGTGCTTTCTGCATACGTATTTTGTTTAGTCTCATGCCTTACTCAGCGGGCGCTGGTAGCGTCTTATTACATACCGCTACCAGCAGCCACAGGAGGCCATATTCTATGGACGCGGATACTTCCGATTTGCTCTTTTACATCGGGTTGGTGCTTGTCATGGTGCTCGTGTGGACCTACTACATCCTGGAGGTGCGGCGGAATCCCCGATCGGAACAGTGGTACGACGAAAGCGCCTGGGAAGGTGCAGCTAGTGATGGCGTCCTCTTCTATTATCCTTATTGCTCGCTGATGCTGGGTGCTGGTGGTGTCCTAGGGTTGGTTGAAAGCATGAACCCTCCTGAGTTTGTGGAATCAGTGCTGCGGGTTGTGTTCGTGACAGCTGTCTTTATCGGAGCTGTCGGGATGACGGGTGGTTTCGGGGTTCCACTTCCGTGGCCTTTTGTTCCGCGTTGGGTCGTCGACATTCGCAAAGCGAAACGTGCTCGAAGGCGTGAGCGTAGAGAAGCTAGGAGGAGGGGAGAGTAGGGCTGGCAGCTTTTCTGGGGGCTGAGTTTCGTCAGAAAATCTTCGCTACCACGCTGGAGTTCGTTTAGCCCATTAGCAAAGCAACTGAAGATAGTTTTAGATGTCGTGGAACCCAGCGATGACAAAGCATGAGGCGAGGACTAATTAAAGCGGTGATAGTGAGTGCGATCGTTGAGCACAGTTTCTTCGAAGGGGAGGAGACTGTCGAACTTCGAGAGTTTCTCCCACACCCGTCGTGACTCACCGCGGTTCGTGAGGGCGTGAAGGTGCACGCAGCGGAGGAGCACTGCTTCGGTGGTAAAGACTGTTGCCGCCTGTCGCTTCCGTATGAGCTGTTTCGCTTCTTCGTCGTCGATGATGATTGCAGTCATTGCGTTGGGATGGTCCTCGAGGAGCGCAAGACAATGTGCGATAGCGGTGTACTCGCCAAGGTTCTTCGCCATCCCGCCTTGAATTGTGTAACCAGGGCCA
Source organism: Corynebacterium sp. ACRPQ (assembly GCF_022347225.1). Taxonomy (NCBI): domain Bacteria; kingdom Bacillati; phylum Actinomycetota; class Actinomycetes; order Mycobacteriales; family Corynebacteriaceae; genus Corynebacterium; species Corynebacterium sp. ACRPQ. The sequence goes on along the minus strand of NZ_JAKRNF010000030.1, from coordinate 10,565 downwards.
GAGAACAGATGGATGTGCTTCCATAGGCGGTCATAATCATCCGCGAGGACCTTTATGTGACCGTGTGTGACCAGGGAAATCCAGGTTTTAGAGCCGCTTTGGAACCTCGGAATTTCTAGCTTTCTTTCTACTTCGTCCTTAACAGCTTGCGGTACGTGAAGCTGTTCATCGCCCACGAACTTGAGAAGGAGATCCTGTTCGCCGGCGCAGATGAAATTGAGGAGCACGCTGGTATCGGCGAAGATAAATTTTCTAGTCATGCCGCACCTATTCTTCAGCGAAGAAGTCTGCTAGGTCAGCTTCGATATTGTTGCGATCTGTGTGCTCGTCCTGGGATGGGCGTTGCGAACCACCTGTTGAATCGAGTACTTCCTCGATGTTGACTTGTTCAGCGAAGGCAACCGAAGAAAGAGCCACGAGTCCCTGGTCGTAGGCCTTGTAAGCATCAGCAACGAGCCTTTCAGAGGCACGAGGCAACTTTGAAATCCTGGCAGCGTGATCGTAGTTGGCTTTCCAACCAAATTGAGAGGCGAGCTGCTTAGTGGAGTAGCTTCTGAGTTCCTCCTTTGTCTCCTCCGAAATGAGCCCGGCCTGGCAGAGTTGGATTGCTGCCACAGTGGGGGAGACCTGGAAGCGCTGAACGACGTCCGATAAGAGCTCCTCCTGGGACGAAGTCTGGGACAGAGTACGGAGTGCCTCCACAGGGCAGAGCACGCACCGTGCGAAAGTGTTCGCGCGCGTTTCGGAAGGATGAGTTGGATCGCAGAGCAGGGCAGCTCCGTCTTCTGTGATGTCACCGGCCATGATGTGGCCAATTTCGTGTGCCACGGTGAACCGTTGGCGATACGGATTACTGCTCGTTCCTATCCCCACTGTTAATGCACTCGAGGTGGGATCGCGAAGAGTTAAGGCATCCAAGCCGCTCGGCAATTCGAGGATAATGAAGTCCGCCTCGACCAGCTTCATGAGGCCATTGATGTCATCAATCGGTTCGGTACCTAGCAGGTGGTCTTCTCGAAAGCGGGCAGCTAGGTCAATGCCTTGCTGTGATGGGCTTTTCGATTTAGGCATTGAGGCCGTCCAAATTCACACGCAGTTGAAGGAAAGGCAACAGCTGCTGTGCCGCAGTATCCACGCCAACGCCGTCCCCGCGGGCGGCAACGCGTACGCGCTGGGAGAGCGGGGTGGCATCCACAAGCTCGGCGGCATCGATGCCCAAAGCCCATGCGAGGGCCATGATGTGGTGAAGAGTTGGCGTGGCTGTGCCCGTCTCCAGGCGGGCAAGAGTCGGCTGGGACAGAATGCCATCGGTCATGGCAGCAAGATCTCGCTGGTTAAGATCGCGCAGCTGGCGCTGCGTACGAACGCGCTCTCCAAAATCAGTAGGTATGTTCATGTTTGCACTCCTCGTTAGGTTCGATTAAACGCGTGAATCAAGATTTAGTCAATGTGATTCAGGATCTCGGGGTGCCTGGGAGAGGGGCTTGCTATGCGGGGGTTCGCTAAAGCTGAGTTCGTCCGTAAATCTCCACAATCGCCGCACTCGCATGAGAAAACGGAATCCGCTCCTGCTCAATGCGCAGCCTGCCGGCGGTGAAGAGTTGGCGGTAGGCGCGGTCCTCCTCGGTGGTGAGGTGGGTGAGTGTGGCGGAGCCGTCGCCGGGGTCGGGGACGGCGAGGTGCTGGAATGTGGTGACGGTGGCGGTGTCCATGAGCAGGGATGTGGTGTGGGGGAAGTGGGCGCGCACGGCGTTGAGGATGGCAAAGCCGGCAGCATCGAGATCGCCCCAGTAAGTGATGTCGGTGTGGTTGAGCCAGTCCAGTGCGTGAAGTTGGTGGGCGGCGGTGCCGGAGCCGAGGAGGGCGATGGTGGGAGGGGTGGCGTCGGAAAGCGTGGGCAAGGCCAGAAAGGTCTGTTTGTTCTCCACGATGAGGACGCGGGGAGGGCTGTCCGTGAAAAGGTTGGCTGCCTGGGCGAGGGGGATTTCGATATCGCTGAGCGCAGGGGCGTGGTTGAGGTAGCGCAGGCGCAGGCGGGTATCGCTGCGACGCAGGCCCAAGTCCGTGATGCCAAACGGCGCGAGGAGCGAAAGGAGCAGGCGGCGGTGGGCACCAATCCACTTGCCGTCCACACCCTCCACCGGGACGGCGCGCTCCCATTCGCCGGAGTTGGGGTTGGCGCGCAGCCAGGTCAGGCACGGTGCGAGGCAGCGTAGATCGTAGGTGCTTAAGTCCTTCCACTGGGTATAAGACCGGCGGACGGTGTGGGCGAAGTCGGGGGAGTCGGGAAAGATGGCAGCGATGCTGTGCGCACGCTTACGGGCGCGGGCGTACTCGGCGGTGAGACCGGCAGCAGCGGCGATGCGTTCGGCGCCGTTGATGGTGATGCGGGTAGGGACGTTATTCGTGCCGAGGCCCGCGCGCGACCAATTGCGGGACGCGTAGACGAGCTCATCCTGGTGCGGCCAGCGCTGCCAGGCGCGGATGAAGTCTTGGGTGGTGCCGATATCGCGGGCGGCGGCAGTGGCTGTCGGTGGGTGCAGTGGCCACGCCAAGTGCAGCGAATCCGGTTCGGCGAGCGCTTCGGCGAAGTGGTTGTGCAGGTATTTTGCGGTGTGGTACTGCAGATCTTTAGGGCTGCGCATGGTCGGGATCCTGGTAGGTGGAGGCGTCGATAAGCGAATAGCCCGTGCGGGCCTGCGGGCGGCCATTGATAGTGGGCTCGTCGTACTTGACCACAATCGTGCCATCCACGTAGGGCGAGAGTGTCTGGATGAGCTTGAAAGGCGTGGCCAGAATCATGTGGAAGCCAAAGGACGTGAAGACAGACATGGCCGTGCGCGTAAACGTGGGATCGGCGCGGTCAAAAGCCTCATCCAGGATGATGGAGCCATAGGTAGGCACGTCTTGGTCGGGCTCCGCCAGACGGAAGCGCAGTGCCGCCGCCAGGCAGAAGAAAACGAGCTTTTGCGCCTGGCCGCCAGACAGCGAAGCGGAATCCTGGTAGGTATTGGCCGTGGTGCCATCGGGGTAGCACTCGCGGCCGATGAAGCTGACGTGCCGGCGGGTGTCTAGCACCACGTTGCGCCAGCGGATATCCTCCGGTTGGCTGGAACCCAAGCGGCTTAAGATCTTGTCCAACGCGTGGTAGCGCGCGAGGGCGGCCTCTGCATCATCGGCGCTGATTTCGCCCAAGCTGTGGGAGGTAGCGGCGTCGAGATCCCGCTGGAAATCGTGGACTACTTGGCCGCGGGCATCTTTGACGTCGATGCGCAGCGTGCGCTCCCCATTGAAGGGCGAGCGCTCAAGCGACTTGTTGATAAACTCCATGCGCATTTCAATATCGCTGCGGGCGCGCCGCAGGTCCGTGGTGAGGTGGGAGAGGTTACGCACAGTTGCGCCGTTGAGCAGCTCGAGGAAGCGGGCGCGGAAATCCGCCAGGCGGTCAGCGCGCAGGAACTTGAGCTTTTCGATGCCCTCGCCCGCGTAGCTCGCCTGCGGCTCAATATCCGCGGCTTCCGCCGGCCACTGGGCCAGGTAGGTGTGGAGGACGGAGACGATCTTCGCGTTGGCGTCTTCGATGCGCCGCGTAGCAGTGCGGGCGGTGTTCTGGAGGCTAGCTTGCACCTCATCGCGCCGGGCATCGATGTCATCAATGGTGAGCTTGCGCTTGCCTTTGTGTAGGGCTTCTTCGACAGCTTTCGCGATGTCCCGGTCATGGATTTCCGGTACGGTGCCGATGGCGCGGCGGCGCGCAGTGGAGCGCTTAAGCTCGCCTTCGATGTTGCCCAGGTGCTTTTGGGCGGCGTTAAGCCGGTCGCGTGCAGCCGTAAGCTTCTGCTTGGCCTGCTCGTGGGCTGCAGCTAAGGCTTGGGCCTCCGGGGAGGAGGCCAGCGAGTCATACTGCTCCTGCAGGTCCTTCCGGCGGGCCTTAGCGGAGGCGGTGTCGATGTCCTGGAAGGAGGTTTCCAGCACCTGCTGGGCCTTATCGCGCTGGGAGCGCAAGATGTCCATCTTCCGGTTCAGGTCTTGGACCTGCTTGGCCGTGGCACGAGCGGTGGCCTTGGCCTCCGTGAGCTGGGCGCGAAGCAGCTCAATCTTGGCGGTGTTGGTGGAGCCCACGCGGTACCAGGCGGTGCCGGTAAAACGCTTGCGGTCATCTTTGATGAAGCGGGTGGAGCCGTCCTTATCCTTGGGGCGGCTTTCCAGGCCGTCGCGCGTTACCGCCGGGGCGGTGGTGACCTTATTCAGCTCCGCAACCGAGTCCACGCACTCGTAGTTAAAGCGGCGCGAAATATGCTGGCGTACCCAATTCGCCATGGCGTGGTCTGGGAATTCCAGCTTGTGGATGAGTTGCCGCGGGCTGCGCGCGGAGGCCGGAACGGGGGCGAACTCCGGGATGGTGCGGTACTCCAGGCGGGTGCCCACGTTGCGGGAATTGACCCATCGGTTGATGGTGTCGCGGGCAGCTTCGGGCACGAGCAGGGTGGCGGCAAAACCGTGGAGGAGTTTTTGAATCACCGGCTCCCAGTCCGCCTGCTGCGGGCTGATATCGATGAGTTCACCAGCGAAGGGGAGCTCGGATTCGGTATAGCCGGTATCCCGAGCTAGCTGCGCGCGCAGTTCTACCAGAGTCTTGTCGATGTTGGTGCGCCGCGAGCTAAAGGAGCGCAGTTCGCTCTCGAGTGTCGCGCAGGCGGTGGCCGCATCGCGGGCGCCCACGCCGGCTTCCTGCTGCTGGTTGGTGAGGTCGGCGGAGTCAGTTTCAAAATCCGCGATGCGCAGTTTTGCGTTGGCCTGCAGCTCAGCAAAGCCGTGGGGGCTAAACTCGTAATCTTTAGTCCACGCGCCAGCCGCCGTGCTCAGACGCTGGAATTCCTTCGTGCGGTGCTCAATCTCCCTATCTGCAGTCTCCATCTTGGCACTTAAAGCATCGAGCTCGCCTGCACTGAGCTGGGTAACGGCTACCGCGGCGCGGCGTTCGGCATCATCCAGGTGCGCGACCTCAGCGTTGAGGGTCTCCGACTGGGACTGGGCCTCCTCCAGCTGTGCTGTGAGCGCACGGATGCGGTAGTCCAGTTCCTCTGCCACTAGGCGTGCGCGTACCGCCGGCAGCGCCTCGCTCATGGCCTCTGCCTTCTCTTTCTCTGCCTCGGCGCTTGACCGTTGAGAGTGGAACTGGGGCAGGGGAGCTAGCGTATCAATTTGGGCCTTCACGTCCTCGACCCGCAGGTAGGCTTGGCGCAAGTCCTCAAACTGTTCCACAGCTTCATCCGCCCTGGTAAAGGTATTCGGCACATCCAGCATGTAGTCCCTAAAGAGCTGGTCCAGGCTGGATAGTGACTTCGCGGACTGTGTGCGGTGCAATAGAAGCTGGCCCTCCACATTCTTAATACCCAGACGTTTGCGAAAGCGGTCCGCAAACGTGGCATAGGTTGGAGTGAAGGATGCACCGGGCCCCTTATACAAGGCCTTTATCTTGCGAGTATCCAGGCTGCGGGTGAGCAAGGGGCTGAGCTTATCGACGTCCTCATCGCCCGGCACCAGCCCATACAACTTCTTGATCTGGCCGACGGAGTTCTCACCGCCGTTGAGGCGGAAAATGGCGAGGAGGGTGTGCTGTTTGCCCTGGCCATTGTCATAGGTCAGCGCCACCACCGAGTTTGTGGCACCCTCACGCAGGTACTCTGGGGTAATCTCACCGGTCTGAGTATTCTCCTGCTGCCGCCACGCACCACGCACGTAGGAGACCAAATTGCGGCCGTTGTGCCGACCGAGGTCTTGCTGCGAGGCCGCGTTGAATTTCACGTGGTTCTGCGGAACGAGGACGGCCGACATGGCATCCAGCAGCGTGGATTTACCTGACCCCGAGCCACCGGTGATGAGGAAACCTTTGCGCGCTACCGGAATGGAAAAGTAGCCGTGGAAGGTTCCCCAGTTGATGAGCTGGATGCGGCTGATGCGGAACTGGCCTGGGTAAAGGGTTGTGTGCTTAGTCATCGGTAGAGTCCTCCTCAGTGTCCTCCGTCCGGGCCAAGCGGGCGTATTCATCCCGGATGGCGGTGACCGTTGAGGCATCGAAAAGCTGGCGCAGCACCGGGGAGACCTCCAGCCGGCCTTCGGTCTCCGTGGCGCTGAGCAGCGAATAGTCATTCTGTATGCGCTTAATGGCCGCGTTGAAGCGCTTAGTGAACCCGGCCTCGTCGCGGTTATCCACCGCGCGGACATAGCCGATGCTTTCCCGGAGATCCTCCACGTCCACGATGACGCGCTCACCCGGCAGCGCCAGCCCCAGCTCCTGGCGCAGGTTCAATAAGATGGCGGTATCGATGTGCTTGAGCTTGTCCGTGCGCAGCACCTGCGGGATGCTCAAACTGTCTTTCTCTACCATGCGGGTAAAAGCAAAACCCTCGGTCTCATCGATGACGAGCTCGAGGAACACCTCGTGCAGCCGGGCACGCAGGTTCTGTTCATCGGAGATAATCGCTGCCCACAACACCGGCTCGTTTTGCGCGCGAATAAGTGGCCCTTGAAGCAGCTGCACCAAGGCGCGGCGCGAGTGGTAGGTCAGCGTTCCTTGATCGTGTTCCCACAGCGGGGGCTCGTGTGCGGAATCAACGCGGGGACTGTGAGCGGCGGTCACTGAAGCTCCTCAATAGTTGTGTGATCGAAATACATAGTAGGAATCTGCGCGGCACGTATGGTGCCATCCTCCTCAGTCCACGTGACTTTCTCATAAGACTCTCTCACAGCAGGCAGCGGATGTTGGTCAGCGATGTGGACTAATCCCACCACGCTGGCCAGGCCTTGTGTTGGGGGATGGGCCTGCAGGACCTGGGCGATGGTGCAGGGGCCGGAATCGCTCACTGTCTGCCGAATCGCTTCGTGCAGCTCCTCAAAGTCGATCTCGGACTCGCGCACCAGCTCATACAGGGCTTGTGCATCTTCTTCGCCTGGTTGGAAGGCTACGGGCGCTTCCTCCACCACCTCGCGCCCAGGGTTGGCCAAGCGGATGCGGGAGACGGAGTGAATAGACATGCCGATGCGCTGCAAGGGTGTGTCCATCCGGTGGAAGGCCTTGAGTTCACTAGTTTGCGCGGCATCAATGGCCATTCCGCGGGCTTCTCGCAGTAGCTCAATCATGCGGCGATCCTCCGCGAATTGTTCCGAGGATACGTAGTGTCGCAGGCTGCGCGCCAACCCCGTCATGGTCTGGTTTACCTCAAAGCTGGTTTCTTCCATATCGCGAAAGAGGCTGCGCAGCTGCCTACGCCTAACCGGTGCTATGTCTCGACCGGTATCGCTATCGAGTACCTGCTCAATCCACTGGTCTAGCCAGGCGCTGCGCTCCCTATCCATAAGGAGGGAATAAAAGCTCTGGAAACTGCGGCCAGCGTCTGATTCCGCGATGTGGTCCACGCCGTTGAAGATCTCCTCCAGCACGTCACCGCGGTATCCCTCCGGATCCAAGAGCTGCCGGCGAAGCTGGTGGTTGAGGGCCTCGAGCTCGTGGCGCACTCGAGCGAAATCGCTCGGTACTGCCATAGCCATATTGAGAACGTCCTGGACTCGTTCCTCCGTCTCCGCAGCGGTAAGTCTTTCAAACTGGCCCAGCTGTGCTTTCTCGATCTCGCGGTCAATCCGCGCGCGTTCTGCTTCCAAGCTGGCCACGCGGCTGGCGATGTCCTCATTAGTATCCCGCGCCAACCTCTGCAAGGCCGAGCTTATCGATTCCACACGGGAGGCTGTTACCGTGGTCACTGGTGCTTCCCAGCGCTCGATAGCTTCCAGTGCAGATAATGCTTCCTCGCTGGGCTCGAGTGTTTCACCCCGTGAGCTTCTCCCGGATTTGCGCACCAACCAACCGGCCTTGACCCAATCATTGCAATAGCTTTGTGGCGTGCGGGGCATGGGAAACTCGCTGGCGATGACTTCGAAATCAGTGACCATGAGTTCATAGACTTCCGCCGCCGGACGCGCACGAGTACCGCGCGGAAAGTACTCCGCAATGACAGCCAGGATCACCGGCGCATTATCCGCAGCAAGAAGCCGGATCGCGGCAGAATTATGCATCAAACGCCGCAGTGACAGCGCGCGAGCTTCAACAGACATGATTCGATTCTGACAGGTGTGATGGACATGCGCAGGAAAGTGAGACCAGTATTAAACTCAAGGAGGGGCTTTTGCGTTTAGGTGGTGAGTACGACGAGCTGGTTACCGGAACGTTGACGCCTAGAGCCGGGCAGGTTCCAGAGCTTTTCTAAGAAATCCGTTTCGGATGTTGATGAAGACTACTTTGTCGTCATGCTTCCTGATGACGTTATTGAGCCCACCGCCGCCATGGGTGAGAAGATTCGGGTGAAGAAGGTTGTGGGCATGGTGGAAAAACCTGCGGTTGAAAGTGCGCCTTCGGATGTGGTGGCCACGGGGCGCTACCTTTTGGGCTGCGCGATTTTTGGCGCTCTTCGCCATATCACTCCCGGCAAAGCGGAGAACTGCAGCTTACCGGCGCCATCGCTCTCCTCATTTCCGAGGGACACCCCGTTCGCGTCGTGGTGCATGATGGCATGCGCCATGACCTCAGCAATCCCGCCGGCTTCTTTCCCCGAGCGTAGAGCGCGGGCTCCACCACTCGAAGTACAGCCCAGCTCTCTTCGCTGAGTTGGAGGTCCTACTGGAGAAGTATCGGGGTAAGGTGGGGTAGGCAAGGCGGTTAGGGGGTTCAAGGGCCTGATCCCCGACCTGTCCAATTTCCGGGGGCCAGGCCCGACGCCTCGTTTGCGGTCAACCACGACGTGAGCGAAACAGTTAAATCACATTCTGCTTACTACGAGAATGTGGAGCTATCTAGAGTATTAGAAAGTTAAGCGGAAAGCTCGTCCTAATACACCCTGTCATCGCCGCAAGATAACTTCACTTTGATGGTTCACACTAATTGGAGCGTGGTGAGGGGGATAAGAAGTTCAGCTCGCCTGACCTCGTCTGGCACTTTTCTTAGCGAGGTCCATTTCGATCAATTAGCGCAGTTAAGGGAAGCCCGAGGGAAACCCTAATTGTTAAAAATCGACGATTTTATAAATTAAGCGCTCCAGTCGGCAGTCTATTTGATAAAAACCCGCGATTTTAAAGAATATGGATTGACCTTGCCGGTGTGCTGGGTAGTTTTTCCGGGTTAAGTAGCAGAATGTGTGTCTGCTCGGCGTGTCGTGGGGCGGATACGGTTTGTTACTTCATGGGGCCTTTTCTGATTCCTATCGAGTGTTCGTACTCGGTTGGGATAGCGTTGTCGTAGAAGGCTGGTCGTCCTGTTTCCTGGTCGGCTTTGTTGTGGTCTTCTTCGGCAAGATCGTTGACTTTGGCGAGTTGATCTTGGCCAAAATTGCACTGCCTGGCGATTTTTAGCGGATCGTCAGGCAGTTGCTTTTTGGTGTGGAGGTACCACTCGAGCATTTTTCGTTGGCGTTCCCCAGACCTGCCTCGATGCGCATCGGCGATGCGTTTGAGCTGGGCGTTGATGCCGCCTTCAAGACTGTTTGTCGTTGAAGCCCAGTGTTTAGGATCAAGCGCATTCGGTGGTGGCTGCAGGTAGGTAAACAGCCAATTGTTGCGCGATAGGTGCAGCAGTGAGTTGTAGGCTTTACGCACCCGCAGATGAGTCCATTCCCACTGGTTATTGAGTGTTCGGCGCTCTTTTGGCACGGGTGTTTTCTCGTTGAGGAATGTTTTGAATACCTGACCGAAGTCGTGCAGACGCAGCGTCCACTCCCGTGCCTGGTCGAGCGTGGTGACACGGGTTAGCTTCAACGCCAGTGTGTAGATGGCTTTGCCGGCGTCGGTGCGTGGCCGTGAGGTGGTGTAGCGGCGGATGACGCGTTGCGCATGGACGAGGCAACGCTGAATCATTGCGTTTGGCCAGCAGGCTTTAATCGCGGTGAGTGCGCCTTGTCCGCCGTCGAGGACGACGCAGAGCGGCTCGGCGATTTTGCGAAGTAGCTGCGTGTATGCGTGGGCGGTTTCGTGTTTGGTCCAGTGCCATGCAATGACGTGGTCGCAGCTGGCTGCCACAAGCAGGCAGCCAGCTGCGGTGTAGGTGCCGTCGATGAAGATCTGATCGTAGACGCGCTGCGGGGCACCGTCGTTGGGGATATCGATGAGCCAAAACGGTTCGAATCGGCGATCAAGTGTCCAACGACTCACCCTTTGTTGCCCGGCGAGTTCAGACAACGTTGCTGTGGAGGTGGCATAGGAGACGAAGGCTTTAAAGTTGCGGGCCTGCGTGCGATCGGTGCGGGTTCGTGTTGTGGAGCTACCGCAGTTCGGGTCTTTGCACCGCCACCTGGTTGTGCCTTTGGATGTGGTTCCGTTTTTCTTCATGAGAGTGTCTGATGGTTTGTGTGTGGGAACCGATCCCGCATAAGGAGATAAGCCAGAATGACTACTGTGGCGAGACGAGATCCGGCCGATAAGGCCAAGATTGATGCGATTGAAAAGAAGCTTCTTGCTAACCCTGAAATCGCGAAACTGATTGACGACCTAGGCACGTCCACAACGGATGCCAATGACCT
>NZ_JAKRNF010000002.1:0-231210 GCF_022347225.1 Corynebacterium sp. ACRPQ | reverse complement strand
AGACTCATGGAAGGAGCCCGAGTATCCGGCTGGAAACAAGCCATCAACCAAATGGCCGTGGCCTACCCCGACCGCTTCGACAAATACCTATAAACCCAGCCCCACACACAAACAACTTGACGCTGATAATGGGAATACAGGATCGGAACCACGTGGAATGACCCACTTCTTGACTGGCCATGATCTCCTCATGTGCCTTCAGCGTGATCTGTCTTCCATGTTAGTTCCGACCCTGTACCGCAATCTGGTGAATCCGCCCATGACCTTATAGGAGCGTGACGTCTCCACCGTGACCACCCCGGCAGGTGTCTAGTGTAGTCGTCCCATCAGCGTCTTGTCTGCCCGGAAACCCCGGATCGCGGGTCACCCGCACGTTTGCTCACAGACAGGACCTGATCCCCAATGTCTACCACTTTCGACTGCCCCACCGGCCCCGTTGCCGGAATCGACACCCACACCGATACCCACACTGTTGCCGTTATTTCGGACACCGGCCGGCACATCGCCACCGACACCTTCCCCGCCACCAACCCTGGCTACGTGGCGATTTCAGAGTTCATGGCAACCTACGGTGTCACCACCGTCGGTGTGGAAGGAACCAGCTCCTATGGAGCAGGCCTGACACGCCACCTTCGCACCCAGAAATACTCAGTCGTAGAAGTCTTACGCCCTACCCGGGCCGTTCGACGCCGGGACGGCAAATCAGACCCCGTTGATGCTGTCGCTGCCGCCCGCCAGGTGCTCACCGGGGAAGCCTTAAGCATCCCGAAAGACACTTCCGGGCCAGTGGAATCCCTCCGTGGGTTGCAGATCACCCGCCGTCAGCTCGTGATGACAGCAGCGAAACTGATGACAACGATCAAATCGTTGCTGGTCACAGCACCCGATGAGATTCGACGCCGCTATAGTGCGATGTCCACATTGGTCATGGTGGAGGCCTTGTCCCGGTGCCGACCATCAGCTGACCTGGCCGACCCCAGAAATGGGGTGCTCCTCGCGTTGAAGACATTAGCCACCACCTATCGTGATTTACAGAAACAGGGTACGCAGCTGGAAAAACACATCAGTATCCTGGTTGAGATGATCAATCCGCATGTGACCTCGATATTTGGGTGTGGTTCCGTGGTGGCTGCTGATCTGATTGTCAGTGTGGGGGATAATCCAGGCCGGATTCACTCCGAGGCAGCATTAGCTCATCTGTGCGGGGCCGCACCGATTCCGGCTAGTTCTGGACGGACTCATCGGCACCGTCTCAACCGGGGTGGTGATCGTCGGGCGAATTCTGCGTTGCATCGGATCGCGTTGGTGCGGATGCATCATGACCAACGCACCAGGGACTACGTAGCCAAACGCACCAAGGAAGGATTGTCGAAAAAGGAGATCTTACGGTGTCTGAAACGCGCCATTGTCAGGGAGGTCTACCGGGTGTTGTGCTTGGGTCAGGCCGTTCTTCCAACGGGCCAGGTAGAGGTTGATGAACTCAAAGCTCGACGGATCGAGAGGCAGTTATCGCAAGCCCAGGTTGCTGAAAAACTCGGGTGTGCCCCGGCGAGAATCAGTGATATCGAAACCGGCAAGCGCCCTTTGCCGGAGTTGAGGTTGGCTTATGAAGAACTTCTCAAATCAGCTTGACACAACATAGGAGCATCACGCTCAGGTGCCTAGCACACCGGCATGCCTTTGGCGGTATTTCATGGTCGAAGCTGGAATATCCCTTTGGATAAGTGAAATAGTACTAATAACAGCACGCCAGACCAGCTAGCCGTACAACCTCACCAACACATCCTGTCGTTTAGGCCGGAAACGCTGGTACTAATCCGCGTCATATCTTGGCTAGCTATCTATTCGGTTACAGACGCTGGTACATGCCGCCAGTTCGGCAATTCGTAGGTAAGACGAACACCGTTGGCTAGCGTTTCGAGTTTGTAGTTAAACACCGGGAACAAACCACCTCTCACGCTCACGGCCAGAAACGAAATAGTCGTTATCGCCTTCGTCATCGTGCAGCACGCACAGCCCGGCGCGCCGGGTGTATTCCAACACCGGGGACACCAGCGGGTGCCAGTCTTGCAGCACAGCATCATGCGATATCTGTAACCGTCCTTCCACGGTGTTCACGCTCACCAAGAACGGGATACTAAGCCCGTCCAACTTCGTCGCTGTATCCACTACAGGCGCTCCTTAATCTCCTTATTGCACGTTTGTTGCACGCGTAGGGTTTGATAGAGTTTCTACCCAGTGCAGGAGCGCTAAAAACACCGCTAAACAGTGCGCTTACCAACAGGGATAAACCACGGGTTCGATCCCCTCAGGCCGCACAAGACAGACCGCCTATCGGATTCGGTTCCGGGAGGCGGTCTTTTTGCGTTGGTGGGCTTAGCCAGCTGGCAGGGTTGAGGGGGTTAAGGGTCAAAATGTGTGTCTGGCTCGGCGTGTCGCTTGGGCTAGATTTGGCCTTTTTGGATGCCGATTGAATGGGTGTAGTTGGTGTCGATAGCGTTGTCGTAGAGGGTTGGTCGTCCTGTTTCGTGGTCGGCTTGGTTCTCGTTGTGGGTCAGGGTTTGTACTTTGGCGAGTTGGTCCTGGCCCCAGTTGGACTGCCTGGCGATTTCTACGGGATCGTCGGGCAGTTCTGTTTTTAGATACAGCCATCACGCTTGCCGACGTTTTCTCGGCCCCGCTCACTACCATTGAGAACGGTGGGCACTTCCTGGGGAGTGACGGCTACCTCGAATTTCCGCAGTTGTGGCAGCACATTATGCAGTGGCTGCGCAGCCTATGAGCCCTCTGTCATGGCTTTAAGTGCGGCAACGTGCTGTGCATAGGCTCCTGTTCCAGTCTGAGTCAACGCGACCCAGACGGCGTCTTTCGCGCGCGTGGAGCCGTATTCGCGGGTGCGGCTGATATAGCCGCTGTCCTCAAGATGTTTCAACTGCTTGGAAAGCGTATCGGCGGGAAGCTCGGTGAGTTCTGCAAGCACGGCGTATTTCATCTGCCTGCCGTCGGTTGCGCCTGAATGGAACAGCGTGGCACAAATTTTAAGCCGATTGATGGGGTGGATGACCGGATCCAGCTTTGCTGGGCGTGGTGAAGGATCCTTAGACATTGACACCCTTTACAGCGGCGTTGCGGTTCTCATACAACATCCACGCGGTAGCTGCAGTGACTACCGCTCCGGAGAACACTATCCAGGGCCATGAATCCGGCGTCGGTGTTGTAGACATGATCATTGCACCGGGTAGCAATACTCGTGACCAGGTTGCGCGATCGTTGCTCGGACCCATATTTGGATCGAGGCGCACGAATGGGTTTGCAATCTTATCCTTGAGGAGATAGCCCAGAACGAACGTCGGTACAAGAACCGCGAGACCGTACCACCATGACAGCTTAGTTAGCGCGAGACCGCCGCCGACGCCAAGCGCCATTATCGCCACCGCCCACCAGCTCTGTTTCCACGTGGTGCGCTTTTGAACGTCGTGAATGATCTTAAGGTCGTCGCTCATCGTTCTTCTCCCTAACGCCAACTTCCCTGGTTTGCAACTAAGGCAAGTGTAACACTTGCTGTACATGCAAGTCTAATGCTTGCCAAGTATGCAAGTGAAGGACTGTGCATAGTGGGAATGTAGCTACGCATGGGGGTCTAACGGGACTGGTGGTCTGCTACTGTGACATCTGGCCGACTTTTATTGACTGAGGCTCCGCAGGCCTTACATCGACATCGGGTAGTGCCTTTGCTGGTTGTTCCATTGCGTTTGGTATCACCGCCGCAGTAGCAGCGTGGTCGGTTCTTTGGCATTGAGCCACCACACCACCGCCTACTACCACAGACTGGCAGCCACACCGGGGATTTACCGTGTTGAGGCCAGATATATGCTCCCAAAGCATATATTTCACGCTAACCTACAGGTCAGAACCTAAAAATCCCCGATCCCAGACACACTTTCTAACCCTTAACCCGGTTGAGGGGTCAAGGCCTCGAGAGCCAACTTGTGGCCACGTTATGCCTCGAGGGGGGAGGGTAGCGCGCGCTAACGTGGTTGTTTCGTGGGGCCTATGCGGATGCTCAAGCCGCTGCCTAGGCAGAGAGGGGTTAGTAGCGCTCGCGACGGCGTTTGTTCAGCTTGGCGTAATGATCCGGCTTCGAATCGCCGTAGCGGGAGCGATTGCGGCGGCTGGCGGCGTGCGAGGAGGACGCGGCGGGAACGGCCGCGGCGGTATCGGTGGCGTCGTCAGTGGCCGCGTGGGCGTCGTGCCGGGAGGTCGCGGGGGACGGGGCTTCTACCGGTGCGGAGCCTGCAGCGGAGGCGTCCGCGGGCTCGGATGGGGTAGAGGCATCGGCATCGAGGGCGGCGAGGGCTTCTTCCTCCTCACGCAGGCGGCGGCGCTCACGGATTTCGGACCATACGAAGTAGCCCAAGCCCAGCGGGGCCATGATGCCGAAGGCAATCCACTGGTAGCCGTAGGAGAGGTGGTTGCCGCGGTCGAGCTGCGGGATGGGCATGGCGTTGAGCACGCCGGGCTGGTCGGCGGAGAGTTGGATGTAGTCGTGGGCCAAGGGGGCGTCGATAAGCGTGGCAATCTGCTCCGTATGGATGGAGTAGACCTGCTGGTAGCCCTCCTGCTTAATGGGGGCGGACTGGTGCTCGGCCTCGTCGGCGCGGATCATGCCGGTAAGCGTGGTCTCGCCCGAGGGAGCATCAGGGATATCCGGCACGGCATTGGCCTCGCCGGCCTTGACCCAGCCGCGGTTAACCAGGATGGTCAGGCCGGAATCGGTGCGGAAGGGCACCAGGGATTGGTAGGACGGACCGGAATCGACCGGGCGCAGGCGCAGCAGCACCTCATCCTGCGGCAGGTAATGGCCGTGCAGGGTGGCGCGGGACCACTCGTCGTCCTTGATGGCGCCGTTGCCATCCACGAGGTCTTCCACCGGCTGGGGATCGGCCTCATAGGCGTGGGTGATGAGCTCGTTGCGTTCCACAATGTCATCGTCCTTGCCCAGCTGCCACGGGGCAAGGACGGTAAAAGCGAGGTAGGAAAAGGCCACGACGAACAGCAGCAGTAGAACCCAACCTGGCTTAAGGAACGTCTTTAGCATGGGGCCTAGTTTAGTCGCGGTTAGCGCGAATCCAATCCAGCAGGCCAGGCACGGCGGCCTCGATATTCTTACGCGTGGTCTCAAAATCCGCTGTGGAACCGTAATACGGGTCTGCCACGTCCGCGTCCTCCGGGGAGTTGGGGTCGAAGCTGCGCATCAGGCGAATCTTGGCCGGGTCGATGCCGTGCTCAATGAGGGCCTCGCGGTGGCCCTTGTCCATAGCGATGAAGAGATCAGCGTCCATGTGCTCGGCGCCCAGCTTGGCCGCGCGGTGGGAACCGCCATCGTGGCCGCCGCGGCGCAGCTCGGCAATCGCGCGCTCGTCCGCGCCCTGGCCCACATGCCAGCCGCCGAGACCGCAGGAATCTACGGTGGCGACGAGGTCAAGCATGTCCTTTTCCATTTCATCGCGCACGATGATTTCTGCCATGGGGGAGCGGCAGATATTTCCGGTGCAGACAAAGACGAGGTAAAGGCCGGAGCGGGTATCGGATTCGGTCATGCGGAAAACCCCTTCGCGCGAATAGTACTGTGGTGCGGAAGATAGGATATAGCAGTAGTAACTATTCCATGAAACGAGCATAAAGGAGCACCTCTATGTCCGCTGTGAGCGTGGGCGATGTCCGCCGCGTACTCGATGAGGCCTATCCACCGCACCTGGCGGAAAAGTGGGACGCCGTGGGGCTTATCTGCGGCGATCCGGACGCGGAGGTAAAGAGGGTGGCCTTTGCTTTGGACTGCACCCAGGCGGTGGCCGAGCGCGCGGTGGAGCTCGGCGCGGACATGCTCGTGGTCCACCACCCGTTGCTTTTGCGCGGGGTGGAATCCGTAGCGGCCGATACGCCCAAGGGCAAGGTAGTGCACACGCTGGTCAGCAATGGCGTTGCGCTCTTTGCGGCCCACACCAACGCGGATAAGGCGCGGCCGGGCGTCAACGACAAGCTCGCGGAGCTGGTAGGCATCAATCCCGGCCGGCCCATCGTGCCGGAGCCCCAGGGCGTGGATAAGTGGGGCGTGCACGTGCCGGTAGCCGCGGCCGAGGAGGTAAAGCGGGCGCTTTTCGACGCCGGCGCGGGCCAAATCGGCGCCTACTCTCACTGCTCCTTCGATATCGCCGGCACGGGCCAATTCCAGCCGGAGGAGGGCGCTGACCCCACCGAGGGTGAGATCGGTGCGCTGCACCGCGGCGAGGAAATCCGCGTCGAGTTCGTCGCCCCGGCCGCACTTCGCTCCTCTTTGCTGAAGGCCCTGCACACCGCCCACCCTTATGAGGTGCCGGCCTATGACATCACGGAAACGGCCGGCCACCAGGACCTGGACAACGCGCTCGGCCTGGGCCGTGTGGGAGAGCTGCCGCAGGAGATGACCCTGCGCGAGTTCACCCAGCAGGTGGCTAATGCCTTGCCGGAGACCGCCTGGGGCATCCGCGCCGCCGGCGATCCGGACCAGAAGGTGCGCACGGTGGCCGTGTCTTCCGGTTCGGGAGATTCTTTCCTCTCCGCGGCCGCGAAGCTAGGCGTGGACGTGTACGTCACCTCGGATCTGCGCCACCACCCGGTGGATGAGCACCTGCGCGCCGGCGGCCCCGCCGTTATCGATACCGCCCACTGGGCCAGCGAATTTCCGTGGACCGCCCAAGCGCGCGATATCGTAGAGGATGCTTTAGAACTGGATACGGAAATTATTAGCCTGCGCACCGACCCGTGGACTATCTCTGCGCACCCAAAGGAGTCATAAGTGAAACTATCGCAAGAACTACAGCCGGTACTGCTGGAGCTGGCCAACCTGGAACGCTCGCAGGGCCATGGCGCTGAGAAGGAAATCCCGGAACAAGCCGAGTATGACAAGGCCAAGGAAGAGCACAAGCGCCTGCTAGATGCCTCCGGTTCTGCGCAGATGGCTGTCGACGACATGGAGACCGAAATCCTGCGCATCCAGGCCGATGAGCGCAAGCTGCGCCAGCGAGAGCGCGATGACAAGCGCCAGCTTGGCGCCGCAGTGGACCCAGAAACCCGCAAGGATCTAGAGCACGATCTCTACGCGGCCAAGTCCCGCATCGCAGACCTCATGAGCGAGCTGCAGGAGGCGCATAACGAGGTGCACGCGCTGCGTTCCAATCTAGACGTCCACGGCGCGCGCGTTTCTGATTCCGAGCGCAAGCTGGAAAAGCTGCGCCGTGCGGCCGAGGCGGCTAAGGAAGCGGCCGCCAATCAAGAAGACCCGGCCGTGCGCATAGGCGAGCTGCGCGATCAACTGCCCGCTGGAGTGCTCAGCGAGTACGATACCCAGCGCGAGGAAAACGGCGTAGGTGCCGCCCAGTTCAAGGCCAACCGCGCCTGCGGCGGCTGCTTCATCGTCTTGCCGCCGGCCGAGCAAAACGCCGTGCGCAATGCCCCGGCCGATGAGCTGCCGCAGTGCGGCGATTGCGGCTCCTACCTGGTGCGCCTGGTCTAATGAAGGTCATCATCTACGCCGATGGCGGATCCCGCGGCAACCCCGGGGTAGCCGGTTCCGGCACCGTTATCTATGACGGCAGCGGGCAGCGCATCCTGCGCGAAATTGTCTACGTGGTAGGCACCAAGTCCACCAATAACGTCGCTGAGTACAACGGCCTGCTGCGCGGCCTTGAAGCCGCCACCGAGATGGGCGCTACCGAGGTGGAATTCCACATGGATTCCAAGTTGGTGGTGGAACAAATCAACGGCCGCTGGAAGATCAAGCACCCTGACATGCAGAAGCTGGCCCTGCGCGCCCGCGAATACATCAACGGCTTTTCCTCTTTCAGCCTGGACTGGGTGCCGCGCGCCAAGAATAAGGTGGCAGACGCCCTGTCCAATGACGCCATGGATGCCGCGGCCGCCGGCCACCCAGAAGGCATCGTGGCCGGTGAAGAAGACGCCGAGCCAGCTCCGGCCGGGGAGCAAGACACCACCGCGCCGCACCCCACCGATTGGCTGGGGGACCGTGGACCTACCACCCGCTTTATCCTGCTTCGCCACGGGCAGACGGAGATGTCGGCCGCCAAGCAATACTCCGGCCGCGCCAATCCGGGCCTTACCGAGCTTGGCCAAAAGCAGGCGCTCGCCGCCGCGCAAGCGCTTGCCGACGCCGACTTTGATGCCATCGTCTGCTCACCCCTGCGCCGCTGCCAAGAGACCGCGGCGGCCGTGGCCAACGGCCGTGATATCGAGGTAGAGACCGTCGACGGCCTCATTGAGGTGGACTTCGGTGCGTGGGAAGGCAAGACCGCCGCCGAGGCCCACCAGCGCGATCCGGAACTTCACGAGGAGTGGCTGCACGATGCGAGCGTCGCCTGTCCGGGCGGCGAATCGCTGCAGGCGGTCAACCGCCGCGTGCGCACCACCCGCAAGGAGCTCCAAGAGCGCTTCGCAGGCAAGACCGTGCTGGTGGTGAGCCACGTCAACCCGATTAAGTCCTTCATCCGCCAAGCACTCGATGCCGGCCCAGCCACCTTTGGGCATCTCTTCCTCGACCTGGCTGCCATTTCGCAGGTGGAGTTCTGGGAAGGCGGCTCTATGGTGCACGGATTTAACGATGTGGGCCACCTGGCAGGCCTGCGCTAGAATAAGGAACGCGAATGAGCCGGCCGGGTGATCGCGTCGCTTCATACGGGCAGCCACGTGCTGCCGCGTGGGCGCCGAGGAAAGTCCGGACTCCACAGAGCACGGTGGTTGCTAACGGCAACCCGGGGAAACCCGCGGGCAAGTGCAACAGAAAGTAGACCGCCTCGTGCCTCCACTTGGTTTCGGCCAAGTTGGAGCCACAAGGTAAGGGTGAAACGGTGCGTTAAGAGCGCACCAGCACCGTCAGCGATGGCGGTGGCTGGGTAAACCCCACCGGGAGCAAGGCATCACGGCCCCGCCACGTTGCGGGGCCCGATCAGGCGTTTTAAGGCTGCTCGCTCGAGCCTGAAGGTAGCTGCTGGAACCAACTGGCAACGGTTGGTCTAGATGGATGTTCACCGCGCGGTGCTTCCCAGGGAGTGCCGCGATGAGACAGAATCCGGCTTATAGGCCGACTCATTCGCCCTACTACGTTTATGGTGGTGGGCATGAAGCTCTACGCCGCCCCGCTCGATTTCCGCGCCATTGCCACAGAATTTTCGGTAGCCACCGATTTTCCGGCCGCGGTCACTGCCCAGGCCGCCCGCGCGCAGGACCGATACGCCGACTCGCGCCGCGACGCCCGCGAAATTCCCTTCGTGACCCTGGATCCCGCCGGCTCCATGGACTTGGATCAGGCAGTCTACATCGAAGAACGCGAGGGCGGATACCGCGTCTTTTATGCCATCGCGGACGTTGCTGCTTTCATCGAGCCCGGCAGCGAGTTAGAGCGCGAATCCTTCCGCCGCGGCCAGACCATCTATCTTCCCGATGAACCCGCGCGCCTGCACCCGCCAGAGCTTTCCGAGGACCGAGCCTCGCTGTTGCCTGGCACCGATAAGCCGGCCGTGTTGTGGACCTTTGACTTGGATGGCAACGGCGAGGTGGAGTCCTTCCACGTCGAGCGCGCGCTCATTTATTCCCAGGCACGCCTGGATTATGAAGGCGCGCACGCGGACCTCGCGGCCGGCAACCTCCACCCATCCATCGCGCTGCTGCCGGTGGTCGGCCGGCTGCGCCAGGAATCTTCCCTGCGCCGCGAGGCCATTTCCTTGCGCCTGCCCTCCCAGCGCGTGGTGGAAAATGACGACGGTACCTTTGAGCTCATCATCGAGCCGCGCTATGAGGTCATGGACTATAACTCCGAAATTTCCCTGTTGGCCGGCATGTGCGCTGGGCGCCTCATGCAGGAAGCTGGTGTGGGCTTCTTGCGCACCCTGCCCGCGGCCGAGCCGGAGCATGAGCGCCAATTTCGCGCCGAGGCTCAGGCCCTAGGCTTTACGCTTGGCGACGCCCCCATTCCCCAATTCCTCCTCACCGTCGACGCCGATTCCCCGCGCGGCATGGCCGTCATGCGCGAAGCCCAAAGCCTTTTGCGCGGAGCCGACTATGCCTGGCTAGGCGAGCAAGAGGCGCAGGTGCACGCCGGTATTGGTGGCTACTATGCCCACGTTACCGCGCCGCTGCGGCGTCTTTCCGATAGGTTCGCCACGGAGGTATGCCTTGCCCTGTGCGGCGGTTATGAGGTTCCCGAGTGGGTAACAGGCAGCGCTACGGAGGTCATCGGGGCGATGCGTTCGACCTCGCAGCTCGCCTCCCAAGTGGATAAGGCCTGCCTGAACCTGACGGAGGCGACTGTGCTGCGACCTTGGCTCGGGACTAATTTTCCGGCCACCGTGGTCCGCGGGGACCCGAAGCGGGACAAGGCACGGATTTTCGTACCGGAGCCACCCGTCTTCGCCCAATGCGTGGGCGCACCGGAAACCGGCAGTGAAACCACTGTCTCACTGGTGACGGCGGATACCGATTCGCGCGAGGTTCTCTTTGCCTGGCCGGCCGACTAGCCGGCAGGGCTCCTAGCCTTCGCCGCGGGCGGCCTCGCCTGGCTGCAGCTCGACGACGAGCAGTCCGTCTTCAGCCAAGTCAGCTGCAAAATTGTGCGCGCTTTTCGCCGGAACATAAGCGATGACCGCGTTCGAGGTGCCGGCATGCGCCGATCGACCCGCAACGGCACCGCGAACCGTGACCAGCTCGGCGAGTTTTTCTGCCGAATCCAAGCCGTAGATATTTGCCAAAGAAGACTGTGACTGCAACAGGATAGGGAAGAGCTCCGCGCCGCGGTGCGAGCGCAGGCAGCGCGCAAACTTTTCTACGCGCTCAGTTTCTTCCTCATAAAAGGCCATCCACTCCGTGGCGGCGCTGATGCTCGGGCGGCCTTCCTCGCCGTAGACCTTGTGCACGGCCTTGAGCCAGTCGAGGACGCGCTGTTGGGCGTCGGGAAGCAAGCGCAGCAAATCGGTGCCGAAGGAGTGGCAGGCATCATCGATAAAGCGCTGGCGCTGGCGGATATCGGCGATGGCCTTTTCCTCCTGCGCGGAAAAATCTTCGGGCACCGCTACCGCAAAGGCGGACATCTCGCGGCCCACCACATGTGGGGCGTGGGTGACAGAACCATCGGCATAGTCCATGATGCACACGCCCTCACCCGTGCTGCGCAGCGCAGCGCTGTGGCGTGCGCGCAGCGGCGGCCGCGCTGCGAAGGTAGAAACGGCCTGGGTGCAGACATCCGCCACCCGGGCCCTCAACGGTGCATCGAGGTCCGCATCCGCGCCCATGAGCGCGAGCGCCACCGCGACGTCCGCAGCGGCATCCGCGCCCATACCCGCGCCCTCTGGAATATCGGAAGCGATGGTGATATCCGCACCGGCTGTCTCCCGGGAGAGCAACTGACGATTAATCATCGTGTGGACAATGCCGCCCACGCGGGCCGCCAACCCGCCTTGTGGTGACGGCGGAATAACCGGCTGGCCTTCCGCATCCGTGGCAGGCTGTTGCGCCGTTGCCAGTTCTGCAAGCGCCTGCAGGCTAATCGAGTCATGGGCAGTCTCGCCCTGAGCTGGGTGGAAATGTACGGCTACCACGCCGTCGGTGCGCGGGCTTACCGACGCTGCAGCGCGCAACTTTCCCACACACATGGCGACAATGCCGCCGAAGTGATCAATATGTTCACCAATGAGGGACCACGTTGCCGGCGCGCTGGCGGTATGCGTTGGAGCGCTGCCCGTGAGTTCGGTATGTGCTCGGGCGGCGCGCTCGGCTACGGGCTCTGCAGGCGTTGACCACAGTGGCATGGGTGCTAAAGCTCCTTTTCCAGGTTCTGGGACCAGTAGTCTTCGTTGCCCCACACACGCGGCGGTGCGTTTAAAGCAACGAACGCCCGCCACCTATGTGCGCGGTGGCGGGGAATACGACATGGATTCGTATAAAAGAATTGTGCTGCCCCACATTCTAGCGGGCATCAATGGGACAGCGTGGGTAGTGTGGGCACAAACCATATCAGCGGCAGCACTTAGCCGGTGCCGCTGATGCAACAACTGAGAGGATAGTTTCATGAGCGATGCAGACCAGAAGTGGTTCTTTGATCCCACCACTAAGGAAGTCAGCCAAGGCAAGACCTCTGGCTGGGAAAATCGGATGGGCCCGTATGACACCCGCGAAGAGGCAGAAAACGCCATCGGAATTGCCCAAGCCCGCAATGATGCGGCAGATGCCGCAGACGAAGAAGATGACTGGAAGTAACTAACTCCCAGCCATCTCTTTTAAAGCCGTGTTTCCCGGCGCCGACCCGGGGAGCGCGGCTACTTTAGTTTCTTGCGCAGCGGCTTAAACGCGGCCTTGATGTCTTTGAAAGACTCGGCGTAATCATCAAGGGCCTTTAGGCCAATGGTTCGCTCGCGCTGGTAAAGCAGGCCGTAACCAAAGGTATTCTCCCCACGACGGCGAGCGGACTCTGCCAGCTCGAGCAGCTTATCGCGCGAGGTCACGGAATCCTGGAAGTCACCGAGCACCGACTGCATCTGCTTGCAGGCCTTGTAGAGGCGCTTGGTCTTGAGGTTGGTGGCAGAACCAGCTGCTTCAGCTGCATAGCGCAGCTTCTTTGCTGCCTTGCGCATATCGTGGAAATAATCCTCGCGCTCGTGCAGGGACAATTCCTGGTTATCCCAGTTCTCCACGGCCTTCTTATGGCGCTTGACCAGCTTGTTATAGGCCTTTTCAAGGTGCTGCGCCATCACGGTGTCCATGTCAGCGGACTTGTCCTTGGACTTCTTTTTCTCTGGCTTCTTTTCGGCCTTGTCCGCAGCAGGCGCGCTGTCCTCGCTGGAATCGGTAGGGGTAGCGGCGTCCCCTTCCACAGAGGACTGCTCCTCCGTCTCCTCCGCTTCGCTAGCTACCGGGGTGGACTCTTGTTGCTTATCGGCCGTTGGTGGATCAGCGAGAAGACGGTCCAGGGATTCCAGCAATTCGAGGTAACGCTCGGAATCCAGGGCTGCGATAACGCGGCGGTGCGCGCGGCGGTAGGCGTTGCCCATATCGTGCGCAATGTGCTCGCGGGTGGAGTCATCCAAGGTGTCAGAATCTTCGGACTCCAGCAGCTTCTGCCAGCGCTCTTCCACAACTTCCGCATCGCGAGCAACGCCCAAAATACCGGCAAGCTCCTTGAGATCGGCTTCAATCTTGTCGATTTCTGGGCCGACAACAATGCCGTGGAAGGTCTGTAGGTGGCTGCGCAGTTCGCGGGTGGCAACACGCATCTGGTGAACCGAGTCCCACTCATCGCGGCGCACGCGAGGGTCATAATCAACTAGCTTGTTGCGGTTGGCTTGGAGTGCGGTGATGACGGCCGCGGCAGGGGAGTCTGGGTCCACATCCGGCGATACCAGGGCTGGAGGCAGCGGTGCGTTGGCGTAGGAATCACCCAGGGCGGACTTCAGCTTGGATGGGGAGGAAGAAACGCGCGCACCGGCACCGATAAGCAAGGAAGTGGCACGGCGAATGAATTGCGTACCTTCCTCGGTGCCAGGAAGCTCACCGGCGAGCTCTACTTCCCACTCGCGCCACGACTGCTGCTGGCCACCTGGAAGGAAGGAAAAGGCGGTGACGTGGTCATCGCAGAATTCTGCTACCGGTTTATTATCGGCATCCGCTAGGACCATCTCGGTGCGCTTGTTGTCTACCTGCGCAATCGGGGTGAGTTCGTTGTGGCGGATAATGGAGCGAACCTGGTGGAGAAGTTCCTCAGGTACTTCGTAGCGGCCATCTACAGGTTCTCCCAGCTCGGCGTGGATTTCAGTGCGGCCAGCCTCGCTAGGAATCTTGATATGCCAGCCATCATCATTGCCACCGGTGCGGCGGCGGAGGGTGACCTTTGCGTGGGTAAGGCGGAGGTCTTCGGTGTCGTAGTAGATGGCAGAAAGCGCGTGGTGGCGCGTGTCTGCAACGTGGTCAACTCCCTCGAGGCGGGCCAGTTCAGGGAGCTGAGTGGACTCGGCTACGGAGAATTTCGCTTCAACTTCGAGAAAAGACTGTGTAGACATTCACGTACCTTTTACTTTCTAGACCAAATAAAACTCACCGGTGATCCTACCCGTTAAGCACTCGATGCGGTGCCACTCCTCGCCCCCGTTCGCTAGCAGGGAACGGGAGAGAAGAATGGCCTTGAGCAGGGCAAAAATTACTGCGTAATTTCTGGAACCGAACCAATCCCGGAAGCATCACCGCCAAAGTGAGATTTATCGGCAGCGGCAATACCATCGTTGATGCCGTGCATGCTGTTCATGGAAAGCGACATTTCCGTCAGGTTGGGGAAGAGACGATTGCGGGTTTCGATGGCATGATCGGTGCGCGCCTGCAACGCCGGAAGGGTTTGGGTAGCTACAGTCTCTGCGTGGTGAGAGCAGTACTGGGACTCCCGCAGGTTATCTGCGATGCCATCCTCATTTGCTTGAGTGAGCAATTCACCGATGCGGGCGGCGTAGGAGAGCCGGAAGCTACGGCGATAGGCGGCGGTAGAGCCCGTAGCGCGGGCAATTTCTGCGCCGTCACCATTGCGCATGAACCAATCGCATTGGCGGTTGAGGGAGGCAAAAAGGTCGGCGCAATGGGCGGCGTCGGCAGGAGCGCCAATCACGCAGGCTAAGCCCTTGTCATGAATCAGGAGAGTGGTGCATCCATTGGCGTCAGAGATAGTGCTTAACAGGGAAACCTGGTGCTTGATATACGGCGGGTGGATGTGCACGCGGTGGGAAATAAGATCAGGTAGCTCGGAGGTAAGGAGGTCCTCGATGCGATACTTCTGCTGCAGGGACTGCGCCTTAGAGATGAGAACCTCGGCCTCATCCTCAAAGCTGGTAGATTCCGCTTTTCGCAAAAGGCCTAGCACCTTTTCGCGGATCTTGCGTTGCTTATCGCTAAGCCCGTCCTCCCGCAAGGATTCGCCGGAGGCTAAAAGCTCGGTATCGCGCAGCCTCGGTAGGTGAATGAGCTCTTTAATAATGGCACGCAGCTTATCGCGTGGAATGAAATTCTCCTGCGGAGGGGCCATCTGGAGCCATGCTTTGCGCAGCGCAGGGGAGGTAATTCGCGCCGGCACATGGGGGCTTGCACGGTAAATAATGGGGTAGGCGTGCGGACCTAAGACGTGTTCTAAGTCCGCCGGCGCCCAGCCTTGTTGTGCGGCGGTGATGAGGCGTTCGATTACGTGAGCAGAAAGATCATCGCAGTGGGTGGTCATAAAGATTCGTCCTTTAAGAGGTGTACGTATGTTCGCTTGCCCACTTAGCAAAGCATGCGCGGAAGCTGGCTCCTGCCGGAAAAGCCCCCGCTGGCCACCCCCTAGATACTCTTGCGACCTGCGCATTTCGCCCTGGAAAAACTGTCGCATGAACTGCACATCCCTCGGGGGAGAGCCGGTAAGGTCTAAAGCATGAATAGCCAACACGAATTTGTCTTGCGCACCGTTGAGGAACGCGATATCCGCTTTATCCGCCTGTGGTTTACGGATATTCTGGGCGCCCTTAAATCCGTGGTCATGAGCCCGTCCGAGTTGGAATCGGCCTTTGAAGAAGGTGTTGGCTTCGATGGCTCTTCCGTAGAGGGCTTTTCTCGCATCTCTGAGTCTGACACCATCGCGCTGCCAGATCCCTCCACCTTCCAGATTCTGCCCTTTGATATGGACGAGCCGGACCTGCAATCGGCCCGCATGTTTTGCGATATCGCACAGCCAGACGGCCAACCCTCCATGGTGGACCCGCGCCATATCCTGCGCCGCCAGGTCACCGAGGCCGCTAACGATGGGTTTACCTGCATGGCCTCACCAGAAATCGAGTTCTATCTCTTCGAGCGCGGCCGCGAACTCACCGACTTGGTACCGACGGATAACGGCGGTTACTTCGACCAAGCAACGCACGATACCGCCCCGCTTTTCCGCAGGAAGGCGATGCTAGCGCTGGAATCGCTGGGAATCGCCACGGAGTTTAGCCACCACGAAACCGCGCCGGGCCAGCAAGAAATTGATCTGCGCCATGCGGACGTGCTCACCATGGCCGATAACATCATGACCTTCCGGCACGTGATCAAGCAGGTGGCCACCAACTCCAACGTGCGCGCCACCTTCATGCCTAAGCCCTTCGAACATTTGCCGGGCTCTGGCATGCACACCCACTTGAGCCTTTTTGAAGGCCAATCCAATGCTTTCCACGATCCGGATGATGAATTCTCTTTGTCCCAGACCGGCCGCCAGTTCATCGCCGGCATCTTGGAGCACTCTACGGAGATGTCCGCGATTGTGAATCAGTGGACCAATTCTTATAAGCGCCTAATGTTCGGCAACGAGGCGCCGGGCGCAGCCACCTGGGGAGTATCGAATCGCTCCGCGCTGGTCCGCGTTCCCACCTACCGGCTTACCAAGGAAGAATCGCGCCGGGTAGAAATCCGCTCCATTGATGCCTCGATGAACCCCTACCTGGGCTATGCGGTGCTACTAGCGGCAGGCCTGAGAGGCATCCGCGAAGGCTACGAGCTCGATGATCCGGCCGAGGACGATGTCCACCAGCTCACCCGCCGCGAGCGCCGGGCAATGGGCTATAAGGATCTACCCACCAGCCTGGATCAGGCCTTGCGCGAATTTGAAAAATCCGAGTTCATGGCAGAAGTCTTGGGCGAGCACGTCTTTGAGTTCTTCCTGCGCTCCAAGTGGGATGAGTGGCACCACTATCAGAGCCAAATCACCACCTTTGAGCTGCGCAATAACCTGAACTTCTAGGAGAAAAATGCGTCCTGCTGCTGTGCCTTCACCGGCCACACTTGGTCTTACCCGCCCGCATGCTGCGCAGGATATTGAGCAGCTGGGGTGGAAGAATCCGGAATCTGCGGATCTGTTGTGGACCCTCGCTGCCGTGGGTGACCCAGACCTGGCTCTCAATAATCTGATCCGCATCTATGAACAAGCCCCAGAGCTCGATGATGCCGTGCGTTCCAATGAAACTCTGCGCGTGCGCCTCTTCGCACTACTGGGGGCGTCGACCGCCTTTGGCGATCACCTCGCGGCGCACCCTGAGCTGTGGCGAGAACTAGAAAAACCCCTTCCGCAGTCTGAAGAGATGCTGCAAAGCTTGCTCGGTGCCGTCGATGCCGAGCCCGCGGACTTTGCGGATGACATTGACCGGCCCGATCCGGCGCGCAAGGACTTGAGCGCGCCGGGCACTTACCGCGCCGGCGAGGGGGAGCATAAGCAGGCGCTGCGCACGACCTACCGCACTTTGATGATGCGCATTGCCGCCTGCGATGTGGCGGGCACCTTCCATGCGCGCAAAGGCCAAACTAAGCCTCAGCCGGAGGTAGGGTTCCGCCAGATTACGGCGCTGACTACCGCGCTTGCCGACGCCGCCTTGACCGCCTCCCTTGCCTGCGCCGTGCGCACCATCTACGGCGATGACCCCTTGGATGCACAGCTGGCAGTCATGGCGATGGGCAAGTGTGGCGCAGGCGAGCTGAACTATATCTCCGATGTGGATGTCATCTTCGTCGGCAGCGAGGCAACCCCTAGGGCCACGCGGCTGGCGGCGGAGTTTAACCGCATTGGATCCACCACCTTTTTCGAGGTGGATGCAAACCTGCGCCCGGAGGGAAAGTCGGGCGCGTTGGTGCGCACTTTGGAATCCCACGTGGCCTACTACAAGCGGTGGGCGGAGACGTGGGAATTCCAGGCGCTCCTTAAAGCGCGCGCCATGACGGGCTACCTCCCACTAGGCCAGGACTATTTGGACCAGATCCGACCGATGGTGTGGACGGCGTCGCAACGCGAGTCCTTTGTTGAGGACGTACAGGCCATGCGCCGCCGCGTGCTGGCCAATGTTCCCGAAGAACTCAAACACCGTGAGCTGAAGCTAGGCGTGGGCGGCCTGCGCGATATCGAATTTGCTGTCCAGCTCTTGCAATTGGTGCACGGACGCTCCGATGAGACGCTGCGAGCGCTTTCCACGGTGGAGGCGCTGGAGGCGCTGATTTCAGCGGGGTACGTCGGCCGCGAGGACGGCACCCAACTCATTGAAGCCTATGAATTTCTGCGCCTGCTCGAGCACCGCCTGCAATTGGAGCGCTTCCGCCGCACGCACACGCTTCCGGAAAAGGACGATGAAGAGGGGATGAAGTGGCTGGCGCGCATCGCCGGCTTTTATCCGCAGGGCACCAAGTCGGCGGCCGAGCGCATGCTGTCGCACCTGCGCCGAATCCGCCTGCGGATCTCCGAGCTGCACTCGCGCCTGTTTTACCGGCCGCTGCTTAATTCCGTGGTCACCATGTCCGCCGATGAGCTCAAGCTTTCGCCGGAGGCCGCCAAGCTGCAGCTGGCCGCGCTGGGTTATAACCACCCCGAGCGTGCATTCGAGCACCTGACTTCCCTGGCGGCGGGAACCTCGCGCAAGGCACGCATCCAAGCGATTTTGCTACCAACCTTGATGGAATGGCTGGCTGATACCGCAGACCCCGACATGGGCCTGTTGAACTATCGCAAACTCTCGGAGGCCGCGAACGATAGGTCGTGGTTCTTGCGCATGCTGCGCGATGAAGGAATTGTGGGCCAGCGGCTCATGCACATTCTGGGTACCTCGCCGTTTACCTCTGATCTGATTATTAGCGCGCCGGATTCGGTCAAGCAGCTTTCCGACGGCGCCACTGGCCCCAAATTGCTAGAAACCAAGCCCGAACAGGTTTCCAAGGCGCTGGTCAATTCCAGCAAGCGCCACGCCGACCCGGATAAAGCAGTGGCGGTGGCGCGCTCGTTGCGCCGAGTGGAGCTGGCCCGCATCGCCAGTGCGGATTTGCTGGGCTTTATGCCGGTCAAGCAGGTATGTCATGAGCTATCCACAATTTGGGATGCCGTCCTTGAGGCTGCACTTCGCGCCGAGGTGCGCGCGTGGCGCCTGGCTAACGAGGGCGCGGAGCCGCCAGCGCGCATCGCCGTCATTGGCATGGGCCGCTTGGGAGGCATGGAGCTGGGATTTGGCTCAGATGCGGACGTGCTTGTGGTGGCAGAACCTAGCGAACCGGCCGATGACTCTGGTGCGGAAGGGGAGGCTGTGAAGTGGGCTATCGGGATCGTCGATAAGCTTCGGCGCCGCCTGTCTAAGCCTTCGGGCGATCCGCCGCTGGACGTCGATTTGGGCCTGCGCCCAGAGGGCCGCTCCGGTGCGGTGGCACGCACCATCTCCTCCTATGAGCGCTACTACCGCGAGTGGGGCGAGTCTTGGGAGCTGCAGGCTTTGTTGCGCGCGGCCTTCGTGGCTGGCGATAGGGAAGTAGGCGAGCGATTTATATCCATGGTCGATAGCTTCCGCTACCCAGAAGGCGGTGCCAGCGCATCGACCATTCGCGATATCCGGCGGATGAAGGCGCGCGTGGACAATGAGCGCCTTCCGCGCGGCGCGGACCGCAATACTCATACCAAGCTGGGGCGCGGTGCGCTCTCAGATATTGAATGGACTGTGCAGCTACTGACCATGATGCATGCTCACGAGTATGCCCAGCTGCACGATCCGTCCACGCTGCGTGTGCTCGATGCCTTAGAGGAAAACGCAATCCTGTCTGCCGAGCAGGTCTCGGACCTGCGCGACGCCTGGCTTATGGCTACCGACGCCCGCAATGCACTGGTGCTCGTGCGCGGCAAGCGCGTGGACCAGTTGCCCGGGCCCGGCCCGCAGCTGGCCCAGGTGGCCGGTGCCGCTGGCTGGCCGCCGGAGGAGAACCAAGAGTTTTTAGAGAACTATCTGAAACTTACCCGCCATGCCCGGAAGGTTGTAGATGAGGTCTTTTGGGGCGAGGAGGAATCCTTCGAGCATTCTTAGAGTTAGCCTTGAAAGTCCCCGTTGTGCGCACCACGGCCTTACTTTTTGCACTTTTGGACTCTAAAGTGGGATGGGAATAAGAAAGGACTGGCTAGTTATGTCTTTTAAGCTGCAACTCGATGTGGACAACGCCACGGTAGGCGAATTATCCGCGCTGCTTTCTGCAGCGCGTGCTGCGGGCGTGCGCGACGGTGACGTCCTCCACCTTGACGGCACCACATTGACCATCGAGGTCTCCACGCCTCGGGAGGAAAAGCCAGTGCCGCCGCGCCCAGATTCAGCACCGCACAATTCTCGCCAGGCCGCTCGCTCGTGGGGGCGCGCCGACCGCATAGGGGAGGCCACCATCCGCTCCATCATCGACGCCCTCAATGATCGCGGCGAGAACCCTCGCGGCAATGACTACGGTTCCTTCGGCGATGGTGCTGGTTACCATGGCTAAAATCAGCGGAGTGTATCGACATAAGCTCATCTACCTGTGGGCCTTTGTAGCCGTGGCCGTCATCGTGGCTATCGCTGTCGGGGTGTGGGCCACCAATCACGATAATCCCCCCAAGGGGACGAAGACAGTGGGCGAGGCCGTGGCCGGTGGCGTGGTCCAAGAAGACATGCCCGCACAGGTCAATGGTGACATCAAGGCCGATGATTCCACCGACGCCAACCGCGTGACCTCCCTGGCGAAGGCGCTGGGCATCCCGCTCAATTCCGTCCCGCGGGATATTACCCAGACGGAAAACGGAAAATCCGATGTGCGCGTCTACCTCGAGCGCGAGCTCAACAGTGCGGTGGAGTCTGGTGACATCAGCGAATCCGATGAAAAGGCAGTCCTCGTAGCATTTGAGCGAGGCCTTGTGATGCCGGCCAGCGATGGCATCGTGGCCGAGAGCTATCCAGCAAACTAGCCCTTTATTTCCTCGCGAACTGGGCGCGAAAATTCAGGCAACCCGCAGCTAGGCGGCATGGCCTTGGCAGTAACTCTTCCTAAGGTAAAACATCACAAATTGGTAACGGGCAGGGTGCTCGGTGCCGAAGCCTCTGGAGGAGACTATGACTTTCAAGACCACGCTGTCGACCGCGGTGGGAGTACTCACCGCCATTGCCATCCCCATCACCGGCGGGGTAGGGGTGGCCTATGCCGTCAATACTGTGCCGGCCGATACCATCGCCCAATCAGTTCCGGCCGGCGACTTGGGCGACCACCTGAAAAACTTTGGCGCGGCGGCAGCGCAAGAAGACGCGCTGCGCGTACTCGATGAACTGAATTAACCTAGGGCCCATGCTGGTTGATGCCCTAAGCCTGAAGTTCAAGCCTGATGACTACCGCGCCGAGCTGCCTGTCTTCGACTACTTAGTTGATTTGGGCAGCTTCAAGTTGCGGAGTCCAGTCACCGTCTTTGTAGGTGAAAATGGCATTGGCAAATCGAGCCTGCTCGCTGGCGTGGCTAGTGATTTGGGCTGTTCACCTGCGGGCGGCCGCATGGATGACCCAGATGAAATCGTTCCTCGCAGCCCCATTCGCTGCGATACAGAGGAAGTTATCCAGCGTGCCTATTTCCTGCGCGCCGAAAAGCACGAGCACTTGATTGGACGTGGGGATTCAGCGGCCGAACGTGGCGGTCGTTCGACTCTTTCTCAGAACGTGAATTTGTCTCGCCGCTCGCACGGGCAATCCGTCTTCGACCTGCTCTACGAGCACATCAATGGCCAAGGCGTGTACATCCTTGATGAGCCAGAATCTGGGCTGTCCGTTATCCGGCAACTGGCCCTCGTAGGGGAAATTGCCCAAGCGGTTGACCGCGGCGCACAGGTCATTATTGCCACGCACTCGCCGATTCTTCTGGCCTGCCCTGGTGCGGACATTGTGGAGCTCAACGATACTGGCTTCGAGCGCATCGCCTTCGACGAAGCGGAAGCCGTGGCGGCAACCCGGGAGCTTTTGGCGGACCCTGAGGGGACCATTCGCTTCATCCTCAACCCAGGGTAATCAACCGAGGGGTCTAGGAAACCTCCACGATGGTGACCGAAGGCCCGTCTTCGCCCGCGCGACGGCGAAGGAAGTGGGTAATGACCACACCAATCATGCCTACTACCCAAACGGCTAGCACCGCAGCCGCGGCGGCAGTGAAATCTGGCATGGAGTAATCAGGGGCGTCCGAGGAGTGGTCCAAGACCATGCCGAAGAGCTGCGCGCCCAACATGCCAGAGGTAAACCCACCCATATTTCCCAAGCCAGTAGCTGTAGCCACCACGGAGCGGTCCATGCGCTCACGCACGATATCGAAGCCATAGTTAGCCGTCGGCGTGCACAGTGCGGTAACGAAGGACACCACCAAGATTGCGGCTAGGCCGCTGTCGGTGCCAAAGGTAAAGAAAATCAGCCAGGTCAGTGCGTGAGCCGCGACAAACCCGAGGCTAAGCCACGGGCGGACATGCTGCGCACGGGAGGAAATCTTGCCGTGCAAGGGGCCAACGAAGACCAAAAATACCGCCAGCAAGGTGAGCACCAGGCTGGACTTGGCTTTGGACATCTCCATGCCCTGGGTCATCATGGGCATGCCCCACAGCATGACAAAGACGATGAGCGGGAGCATGCCGATGTAGTGGATGAAGTAGGCCTGCCAGGCCACCGGGGAGCGGAATACCGTTTTCAAGCGGGCCGGGATGCTGGTGGCCTGCGAGTTGGGTGGTTCCTTCTCCGTGGGGATAATCCCCAACTTCTCTGGTGAGTCTGCCACCGCCACGATGGCGGCGATGGCTACCAGGATGCCCACCGCGCCAAGGGTAACGAAGGCAGCGGTCCATCCGGCCGCACCCAGCAACCACAGGAAGGGCACCGCGGAAATGAACTGACCCATCTGCCCTAACGACGACGTCACCTGGGTGAACATGGGGGTGCGGTGCAGTGGGAACCAATAGGGCAGGATGCGCATCACGGAGAGAAAGGCTGTGGCATCGCCTGCGCCGATGAGCACGCGCGCGGCAATGGCCACGCCATAGCTGGTGGTAAAGCCCAGGACGACCTGGCCAATGCCCATAATGACCGCGCCGACCACGAGTAGTAAGCGCGGGCCGAATTTATCAATCAAGATGCCGGTGGGGATTTGGGCTAGGGCATACACACCCAACTGCACAGAGGTAAAGACCGCGATACGGCCGGCATCGACATCGAAGCGCTCAATGGCATCCAAACCGGCCACACCAAAAGAGGTACGGCCGGTAATCGCTACGAGGTAGACCGCCATGGCGGCTACCCAAATGCTCAAAGCCTGAGTGGTAATGACTTCTTTGGGATTCGGCTGCGACATGGCTGATACCTTACGCCTTAACTACTAAGATTCTTTTGTGTGAAGTACATTTCGACCCGCGATACCGTCCGTCAGCCCGCATCTTTTACAGATATTCTCCTCGGCGGGCTTGCCCCCGATGGCGGTTTATACCTGCCTGAGAGCTACCCACAGCTAGATTCCGCCACTTTAAATTCATGGCGCAGGCTCCTAGCAGACAAAGGCTACGCGGCACTTGCGGCCGAGGTACTTAAGCTTTTCATTGACGATATTCCAGCGCAAGACATCGAGGCCATCGCCGCCCGCGCCTACACCAGCCCCAAGTTTGCGGACCCGGAAATCGTTCCCGTCACCGAATTAGGCGAGGGCCTTTTCATCGGCCATCTATCCGAAGGGCCAACTGCGGCATTTAAGGACATGGCCATGCAGCTTTTGGGGGAGCTCTTCGAATATGAGCTCGCCCGGCGCGGTGAGACCCTCAATATTTTGGGCGCCACCTCCGGCGATACGGGGTCCTCTGCAGAGTATGCGATGCGCGGGCGCCACGGGATTCGCGTCTTTATGCTCACCCCGGCCGGCCGAATGACGGCCTTCCAGCAGGCGCAGATGTTTGGGCTGGATGACCCGAATATCTTCAACATCGCTCTAGATGGCGTTTTCGATGATTGCCAGGATGTGGTCAAGGCGGTATCGGGAGATGCTGACTTTAAGGCCGCCTATCGCATTGGCGCGGTCAATTCCATTAACTGGGCACGGCTGATGGCCCAGGTGGTCTACTACATCTCCTGCTGGCTCAAGGTCACCGAAACCGCCGATCAGAAAGTTTCCTTTAGCGTTCCCACCGGTAACTTTGGCGATATCTGTGCCGGCCACATCGCTCGCCAGATGGGCCTTCCCATTGATCGTCTTATCGTGGCTACCAATGAAAATAATGTGCTGGATGAGTTCTTCCGCACCGGAAACTACCGGCCGCGTCCAGCCGCAGAGACCATGGCAACCTCTTCGCCGTCCATGGATATCTCGCGCGCCTCGAATTTTGAGCGCTTTGCGTTCGACTTGCTCGGCCGCGATGCAGCCGAAACCGCGGAACTATTCGGCACCAAGGTGAAAGAGGGCGGCTTTAGCCTCGACCACGACAAGATTGCTGCTGCCCGCGAGGACTATGGTTTCCTGTCCGGTTCCTCCAGCCATGCCGATCGCCTAGCCACCATCAAGGACGTACACGAGCGCTTTGATTACCTGGCGGATCCGCACACGGCCGACGGCATCAAGGTGGCTCGTGGCGCACAGCGCGAGGGGGCAAAGACTCCAATCGTGTGTCTGGAGACCGCGCTGCCGGTGAAGTTTGCCGAGACGATCACGGAAGCCATCGGCTCTGCCCCTGAGCCGCCCGAGCGCTTTGCCGGCATCCTCGATACTGAGCGGCACGTCAAGGACTTGCCTAATGATGCCGCGGAGGTCAAGGATTACATCACCACGTCGATTCAGAAAACGGAGGTTTAGACCATGGCCCTAGAAAATTTTGCCGGCCCGGAACACTACACCGAGTTTGATCCGGAAAAGTTCATCCGCGATCTCAAAGCCCAGGCGGAGATGGATGCGGAAGAAGAGAACAAGGACAACGCCGGGGATGCGGACGCGGAGAGCAACTAGCGTCTTTGTAGCGTGCACGGCCGCGTTCCTTGCGGCCTGCAGCCCGGTGCGGGGTGGGGAAGAGCCAAGTTTCTCCGCCCTGTCTTATAAAAACCTCATTCCCAATGAGTCTTACTCCCCGGCCGCGGCGCCGCTCGCGCCGGGCACCGCCTTGGATCTCTCCGGCGATGAACCGCGGCCGGGTGCCTACTTCAACTACCAGTCTTGTACCGCGGCATGGTCATTTACGCTTGCCGACGCCCGAACGATCGCCGTTACCGCTTCCCATTGTGGCAAACCAGGTGATAAGGTCTGGGCCGGCACCGCCGACGGCGACTTCAGCTACCCCGCTGAACCTATCGGCGAGGTCATCTACTCTGACTTTTATGCCGACGACAGCCACGACCTCGACGTGGCCTTTATTGAGATCACCGGCAGCGCTGAGTACTACGTCCCCGGGGCGGTAGACAATAGCGTCGCTACTTCCTTGGCCCACCTGCCGCTTCAGCTGTGCAAGCTTGGCCGCGTGACCGATGAGACCTGCGGCACGCTTTCCCATGATGCAGAGATGGCGCAGCTGAACTCGGAGGGACTCCAGCGTGATTCGCTTGCCGCTAGGGCGCGCGTATGCAGCACCAATGGCGACTCCGGTGGTCCGGTGTATGGCGAAGTAGAAGGAAGACAAACCATCGTGGGCGTGGTTTCCGGAACGACGCAGCGCCTCGAAGAGGGCCACACCTGCCAGACCACGCAGACGGACATGGAGCTGTCTTTCACGTTGGCCACCGATATTCAGCTTCTAGCTAAAGAGGTCTTGGGACCCATGGCTTAAGTGCGCCGCACTGGTCTACGCTAGGTGGCATGCCGACTCCAGATTTTATTGTTCAGCTGCGCGAAAAGATTGGCCACGATCAGATCTTTGTGCCGGCCTGCAGCGCCATCATCATCCGCGATGTTCCGGCAGACGCCGCGCTGTGGGAAGTCCCCTCCGTGCTCCTAGTAAAGCGCTCCGATAATGGTACGTGGACCCCGGTGGAAGGAATCTGCGAGCCAGGCGAGGAGATCACCACCACCGCGCTGCGAGAAGTCAAAGAGGAAGTCGGCCTTGACGCCAAGGTGGAAGCGCTATTGGGCGTGGGGCAGTCCGGCCCCGTGACCTACCCCAACGGTGATGAGTGCACCTTTATGGGAACCGCGCTGCGCGTATCAGTAGCGGATGGCGCAGAGCCGGTCATCAGCGACGAAGAAAATACCGAGGCTGGGTGGTTTTCCGTGGCGAAGCTTCCTGATAGCGTGTCGCGCCGCCACCGCCTCATGATTGCCGACGCCGTAGCCCAAATGAAGCATCCCCGCGGCTTTGTTCCACGCATGGGCTGGATGAAGCGCAGCGAGCAACCGGGACTGTAGGGCTATTCTTCTGCGGCGTCGGCAAGCAGCCCGCACAAGTGCTGCGGGTTCTGGACAGCGATGAGCTCTTGTGCAATGCCATCGCGTGCATCGGCAATGTCGTCTTTGCTGCCGCAGGAAATCACGGTATCGCTGATAGTAAGCAAAAGCTTTCCGCGCCGGGCTAGGGCATAAAAGAGCGGGCAGTCTTGCGCGCCCCAGCGCCATGCAGTGGCGTAGAAATCCCGCGCGCCAGAGCCAAGCCACGACGTCTCCAAGAGCAGGTGGCCGCGGCGCAGGTAGATGCCGTCTCGCTGCAGGCCAGCGAGAACCTCCCTCACCGCAGCCACGTTGGCGCGGTCCCAGGCGATGAAGGTGATAGGGGAGCTATTATGCATCAGCGGCGCCGGCGACGATTGCCATCTGCGCGGCCGCCGGAATAGGCGCGCACGGAATTCTCGCCGCCTTCGGGCCCCAAGTCATCGATGCCCCAGGAATCTTCCGCATAGATTGCGTATTCCCTGCTCCAGTGCTCGCGTCGCGGTCGCGCTTCACGCGTGCGGCGCTTGCCTCGTTCGAAGCTGGCGTCTCGCATAGTGGCTGCGCCTCCTTGCTACCTTTTGGGCCCAGTCTTAATGAGCGGCTCTTCAGGGCCGGTTTCCTTCTTTCCTTCCCACACCCAGCTGAGGAAGCGGGTGGAGCACAGCATCCAGTGGGCGGTGAGGAGGACGGGGATGGTGAGCGCAATGGCGTCGATAAGCTCGGAGCCATTGACCAATGCCAGCTGGTGGCCGCCCATGCTCACGGTTCCCGGCGGGAACGTGCAGGACCACCACGCCGGGGAGTACGGAACCCACCGCGCCACATTGGGATAGAAGGTAAACATCGCGTAGATGGACAGCGGAATGGCGATAATAAGCGCCGTAACGCCGTAATAAATGGACACCGGGCCGGGGAAGAGAATCTGCATTGCCGTGGTGGACTGGCCCACCACGCCAAGCGGGACCCAGGCGGTGGCCGATTTCGCGCCGGTGAAATCCACCTTGCCGTGCCATGCCGACCAGTACACGCGGGCGAAGGTGGGCACCGCCGTCACCAGGGACATGAAGAAAAATACCGTACCCATCACGTGGTAGAGCGGGCCGTAATCATTAGCCAGCCAACCGGAAACGGAAGCCGAAATCATAGGGCCGACCAGCGGCAGGCCCCAGGTGAATTTCGGCTCGCCATGAAAGCGCGTGAGCTGGATAGCCCACGTAATAACCGTAACCGGGCCACCGATCCAAAAGCCCACGAGACGGAAGGTAGGGATATCCGTCAGGCCGGAAAGTGCGGCACCGAGCGCCAAGATTCCGATGAAAAACATCGACCACTCCGCCATAGTGGTGCGCTCAAAGCTAGGGTGGCGGTAGCGCAAGAAGCCCGCGGTGAGAACGACAAAGATGACGCACGCGATGGCGGCAAAAATGCCGGCCAGGATCATCATGCCTTCTTCCACGAGCAGGCGCGAGACGATGGAGGTGCCCATGAGGCTGCCTCCCCACGCGGGGCCAGGGGCTGGGAGTTGGCGGAATCTATTAGTCACACCCACATGTTAATTTCTTTCGGTCGGGTTATCAGAATTTTGCTGTCGTTTTTGCTGGTGAGAACTCTCGCTAAGCGTGCATTTAGGGGCGGGGGTCAAACCCACGTGAATGTGTGTCTGGGGTCGCAAGAAAAGGGCTGGAATACCATTGCGTGTTCATGCACCAAGGGAGGCTATGAATGATGAGGATTCGCTATACCTTGGTGGAAATCCGGATTTCGTTCGACCAGCTTCATATACTCATCCAAAAATCCAACCCACGAATTTGTAAGGAAGAGAAAGTTA
The DNA here is from genome assembly GCF_022347225.1 of Corynebacterium sp. ACRPQ. NCBI lineage: Bacteria > Bacillati > Actinomycetota > Actinomycetes > Mycobacteriales > Corynebacteriaceae > Corynebacterium > Corynebacterium sp. ACRPQ. The sequence goes on along the minus strand of NZ_JAKRNF010000002.1, from coordinate 203,137 downwards.
TCAAGGGCTACAATTACTGCTAGTAGCGAGTTCTCGCCATAATTTTGACCTAAAACTTTCTCAGCACGCCGCTTCGTAGCATTGGATACTGCAGGTTGGTCCAAGACGAAACTGTTCCATAACCGAGCTGAGTGAGCACACTTATTTCTCACGAATGTAAAAGAGCGCAATTGGCGCGCTAAATATTGTTTCTTTACGCCAAGAATGGAACAAGTCTTTGCGTAAACTTGGTTGTTGTCGTTTCGGAAGCTTATTGCTTTCGACAACGTACCAAAGGACAGAGCCTCGACGGCCACCCAAATTGGGACATCGTAAACCCACCTTTCAGTGTCGGACCCTGAGTCCTTTTGGTATTTGTGGAGGTATGGTTCCTTAGACCGCTTGAGCTCACTGATAATTAGATTGTGTGTGGGCCGCATGGCCGGACTTGGTGGGCGCCGGTACGCAGTGGGCTGAAGATACTTCTCATAAGGAGAATGGATTTCACCTTCGCTGAGAGCAAAGGCCGTCCTGGCCGCAAGCTCTGCTTCTTGGAGCCCGCGGAGAAGAAGAGAACGAAGTTCGATGTCCAACCGGTAGATATTAACTATTTCATCCCACTGGGTGCCAGGAAGGAATTTGGCTTCGTCACCGGCTATGTCTTCTTGGAAGTACCGCATGTAGCCCGAAAAGCGGTAATAGTTTTGGCGCTCAAGGAAATCTTTAGCAGATTTCTCGGAAGGAAGGGTTAACCCACGGCGTTGAATTAAACTAACTTGTTCTTCAATGCTAAGGAACTTCTTCCTGCGGTTCATTGCTTCAGAATAGCAAAGCCCCCCTCTCATATTGAGCTGTTCCTATGGGAAGCTTGGAGGGGGTATCGATTGACTAAAGTATAGCTCAAAATGCGCAATCTTAGTAATCATTTGCGCAAGGTTTTGCTCAAGTGCCATGCATTTGAAAACGCTGCGATAGTCAAACAACAAGGAGTGGCCACCGCTAAGAATCAAGGGCGCTTGTCAATAGTCGGTGTAAAACCTCTGAATCCAAAGTGCACAGAGGATCTGCAAAGCCCCCAATCGGCACTCAGCAATTAGGGAGCCTAGGAAGGCGGAAAGCTGGTGGCGAGAGGGGGCGTCGGCAAGCGCAGCTCTAGCAGTCGTAATACACCCACAACCCACTAAACACCCCCACCACCAGCACGAACACTGCCCCCAGTGTCCTCATCATCGCTCGAGATCCCGCATAAATCCCGCACCTGCGGCACCATCCCACGCAACCCCTCATCCGCCCCAGGAAACAGGTGCGAGTACACATTCAGAGTCATCGACGCCGAAGCATGCCCCAACGCCCGCTGCACCATCACCACCGACGCCCCCGAAGCAATCAACGACGAAGCATAAAAATGCCGCAAAGCATGAAACGTCGTATCCACACCAGCCCGCCGCGCCACCGTCCGAAACCGAGCCGACAAACTCGAAGAAGAAAGCGGCCTACCCTCCCTGGTGCAAAACACCGTTTCCTCCGGCGCCCGCGGCACCCTTCGCAACTGCTCCTCAATAACCTGCACCGTCCCCGGCCCAATCGGCACCACACGCCGCGAGGACTCGGTCTTCAAAGGTGAAAAATCACCACTGCGCTGATTAATCTGCTCCACCACGTGAATCTCACCGCGCAGAAAATTCACATTCCGAACCCGCAAACCACATAGTTCACCAGCACGTAGCCCAGTCTCAGCCGCAACCTGAATCATCGCCGCCAACGTCAAATTAGGGCCACGCCCCACACTTGTGCCCCGCGCCGTACGAATCAGCGCTTGCACATCCTCGACCGTGGGAATGTCCGCACGCTCGGCGCCTACCTCCGTCCGCGGAATCTTCACCCCGCGCATTGGGTGGCGCCCCACCACGTCATCCAGCACCGCCTGCGAAAATACTCCGTGAAGAATGGAGGCCAACATGTTAATAGTCGACGGTGCCAGTGGCTTATCACCAGCCCAGGAGCGCGGCTGCTCGAGCGATGTCATCCACGCCCTGACATGCGCCGGCTTCACGCTCTGCACTGGCATATTCCTCAAATCCCCTAGATTCGCAAGAAGCGATCGGCGCGAATTGCGGGTGGAAGTATTGCCCGCCTCGTCAACGCGGGCCTGGACTAAATCCTCTACCGTGACATCGCTCGGCTCAATGTATTCCCCGCGGCGTACAGCCCTTTCCATTTCTTGGAGGTGCACCTTTGCCGCCTTCTCGCGGGAAAAACTTTTAGACCTCTCCTTGCCGGACGGGTCCCGCCAGCGGGCAACGTAGATCTTCTTCCCGGCTTTGTTAAGCCGTTTCTGAATAGCCATCAGATACACTTCTCCTGTCAGGTCATTTTTTGGCTTGATGATTCCCGTCCTTGGCGCTCTCTACTTCCACATGTCGAGCGCCAGGGGCGGGTTTGTCTTATACTGCTGGTGGCCCACATCCCCCCGTGGGCCTACAGGGTGGCCCCGTGTTTCGAGCTAAGCTCCACGGGGTCACCCCCAGTTTTTACAGTCCGAGCGCTTTGGCTTTAGCCGCTGCAAATTCTTCGTCAGTCAGCACACCGGCATCGTGCAAGTCGGCGAGCTTCTGCAAATCGTCTAAACTACCGCTGGACTCAGATGCAGAGGACGGCGCAGAAACCTGCTCGAGTGCACGACGCGCTGCGGACACAACTGCCTTCGCCTCATCGGTCGCCACTTTCTCCACCTCAATCTCATCATTCGAGGTAGAGATGCGGATAGACCCCAACGCCCACCCAGTTTTCTCCGAGACAGAGGAAACTTTATCCAGCGCAATAGTCTTCGATGCCCCTTGAAAACCGATCACATCGTTAGAGACGACCAAAATGCGCCTTTCGGTAACAGTAAGGACTGTGATCTTCCCATCGTAATGCCCTTGGGCAGCAACCACGATTCGTTCAGTGGGCTCTAACGCATCCAGCACCTGGTCCTTTAGCAGGTGGCCTTTTGCTACCGACTTTATTCCGTGGGTACGCGCTGCCTCTGCCCATCCGCGGTCATCAATCATTTCGTCTATAGCCTTCAAAGTCTTATAGACAACTTTGTCGGCCTCTTGGCAGTTGCCAGTTACGGTTAGTTGTCCACCAGTTACCTGAAATGTGGCTTCCTGCTTTTGCCATAAAACTTTCCGACGGGCAGAGACGCTATCTGCTTGTGTATCGAGTTCGTACTTCGGGAACTTGGTTTGCACGAATTGTGCGATTGCCGAAAGTACATCCTGGTCTGGCGCGATGAGGCGACGGGATATCTGGGTCATTAGGCTGCTGTCCTTTCGTAGAGAGTTTTCAAGGCCTTAAAACTTGATGCGCGGTTCTGTACCGGATTCGAGGGCGCGAGCTCGGTTATGCATGATGAATGCGTCTACCAACCACCAGATTCCGAAACCACCTGCGGTGAACAACTGAATGATGCCAATTCCGATGTTCCCGAGGTAGAAACGGTGACCTCCGAAAAGTCCTAGGACGAGCCAAAGGAACCACAGCAATGGCAGGCTGATATGCGTTGCGGGGATGTATTGCGGAGCATAACCAGCAGTGGCGTGGTGGTAGTCCTGCTGTGGCTCCTGGAGGTAAGGGGAGGGCTGGGCATGTGTTTGCTGCCAACCGTCGTATGGGCTGGTGCGTTCCTTCTCGAGCTTTCGCTGAGCTAGATATTCCTCAACTTCACGGTGGGTAGCTTCTTTTCGTTGCTCTACTTCGTCCTCGGTCATGCCGTGGGCTTCAACCCAGCGTGGGTCCCAGTATTCTTCGATGTAGTTGCTGAAATTCGTCCACGCTTTCCGGTTTGCTGCGGTGAGCTCTACGCCATCGTTTTCTAGTTCTGTTTCTGCTTCCGCCATGGTGGGCATATCTAGGCGCACGGAAGCGTAGAAGTCTTTCTCCCAATCGCGGCTGGTCCATACGCGGCCGGGGACTTCGATAGTTCCTCCGGCGTCGTGGACGGCGCATGCAAGCTGCCACCAATAGTCCATATCGTCTTCTGGGAGCCAGCCCAAGGTATTGATTGATTCGCGGACGATGATCGCTCTGTCCATGCCGTAGTAGTCAGTGACAGGGAGTAGCTTAAGGTCGAGTTCAAACTCTTCTCCTGGGCCGGCTAGATTGTCTTCGGCTAATTCTCGGAGGTTGGGAAAGAAGAAGCTTTCGCGGTCAACTTCTTGGGAGTAGTTTTCGCCTAGGATTTTTAGGAGGGTCATTAGGCTGCTTGCCTTTCGTAGAGAGATTGCCAAGTTTTTAGGGCTTTGACCGTGACGCCTAGCTCGTGGGCTAGGAGGGTGGGGTGTGGTCCGTAGATTGCTTCAGTAGCGGCGTAGTCGTGGGGGTTGATGAGGAGTCGGGCTGCGAACCTGTCGGCACGAATTTCATGTGGCCCGTGGTGGCCGGGAGGGTCACCGTAATGCGCGTGGCCCAACTCGTGGGCTAGGGAACACAGGGTGGTGACATCATCCATGCCGACGCGCAGGCTGATGGTGTTGCGGTGGGGGAGCCATGCTGCTTTCGGGCCGCCACGATGCCACCTCACCCGATACCCGCGCCGTTGCGCCACATCTATGAGGGCATCGGTGTTAATCAATCAAGTCTTCACCTCGCTTTTCACGCTCGGCCTGCTCGTCGGGGCTACTATCCGCCGCGTGCGGTACGGAATCGTCCCATTCTTGGACCAGGCCATCATCGTCATCATGTAGTGAAGCAGACGCATCGGACACGGGGGTGAGGTGTGGGGCTAGACCAATGGTTCCCTTGTCGCTCTCGTTTCCGAACAGGTAACGCGCTTGTGGGTCGGAACGGCGCATGATTTCGTCCAGGACCTGTTCGTTAGTGGCGTCGGCAAGTGCGGGACCTCCCACTGTTACCTCCGTGAGGTTAGCTTCATTCTCTGTTATGAACTCGGCTTCTACGAGTGCCTCTAAGACGTTGAGGTGGAAGGCGCGGGCGAATTTAACAACGAAGTCTGGGTCTGCTTTGGCGCCGTTCTTCCAGCGCGTGAAGGCGCTTTGATTGAAGCCTGCCTGTTTCGCGGCGTCTCGCATTGTCATGCCGCTGATTACGGGTTCGATGTATTGCCACCAACGTGTTGAAGTCATGACTTAACCATATTTGCGCAGACGCAAAATAGCAAGTGGTAGCGACAAAACAAACAATACTTGCGCAGGCACAAACAGTCATGTAATTTCAATTGTGCAAGCACAAACAGAGTTTGCGAACGCACAAACAAGGAGGTTGCATGACTTTCCTTCATACAGTTCGAGTCCGCAAAGCGTGGCTAGAGGACGCAGTCAATGAAGCCGGAGGCATCGCAGCCCTCGCAGACAAACTCGATTGCGCCCCCTCGACAATTAGCCGCCAACTCAATGACAAAGCAGAGGCAGGACCCCGACTAATCGGAGCCATCCTCACTAACTGCCCCGTGTCATTTGAGGACGTATTCGACGTAACCGAAGAAGAAATGCGCACACGACGAGTCCGAGTCCGGTCCGTCGCATAAGAAAAGGCCCGGTGCTGGAACACCGAGCCAAAAAGTAAGTATCTATAAGGAGATTAGCACAATGGGAAACCAGCTAGTAACTATCCCGGTGCCAGGGGCTTCCAGCCCCATCATGGCGGTACAGAAGGACGGCACCGAATGGGCAGCAGCCCGCCACATCTGCGATGCTCTCGGAATCAACTGGAAGAGCCAACACCGCAAGCTCACAGATCGCTCTTGGTCAACCGTCCAAATTTTGACCACGGTTGGAGCGGACGGCAAGCAGCGCGAAATGGCAATGGTGGACCGTCGGACGCTCACGATGTGGCTCGCCACGATTAATGAGACCCGCGTAGCGCCAGAGGTTAAAGAAACACTCATTGCCTACCAGCGCGAAGCAGTTAACGCCCTCGACGCCTACTTCCACAAAGGTGGCGCCATCAACCCCCGCGCCGAGGAACACCAACTAAACGCTTTGATGCGTCAATCGCAGATGCAGATGGAACTGTGCCAGGCAGCGAAGGGCCTTATCCACCCTGACCATCTAGAAGCGAAGGCCCGCATCGTACTAGCTCGCGGCCTGGGCGAAGCCCCGGAACTCGACCCGAAGACCCGCCCCCTGTATACGGCGGACTTCCTGAAGTCGAAGAACCTCTCCAACAAGAAGATGAAGTCCGTGGCCCCAATGTTCGGCAAGCGCATGAAGGCACTGTACACGCTGGAAAAGGGGAAGGAACCGGAAAAGTACGACCTCACCCTACCGAACGGTCAGGTTCGCCAGGTCAACGGCTACACCGAAGCAGACCGAGAGCTGATGCAGCGCGTGTGGGACCAGTACTACACCACCGCATAAGGACGAAGACCCATGGACATCTCCGGCATCCAAGCTTTCATGCTCGGCTACATCGAAGCCGCAATCAAAGAACAGCTCGACCCCAAAGAAGTAGACGCGCTCTTTGCCGAAGCGGAAGCCGCAGCGCGCAAGACCCTCAAGAAACTCAACCAATCCAAGACGCAATAGCCCGACTAGCAGGCGGGGGAGTGCGAGCCTCCCCACGGGCACTGGGACTCGTGTGTCCTGAATTTTCGTCAAAGTGACTTAACCCCGATGGGTTAGGGCAGGGCGAAAAACGTTGTATTGAGAACTGAATTAGTGGATCAGCGCCACCAGCCCTTGTGGTGCCTGTGTTGACGGTGTAGCGACCTCGCACGGGCGTAAATGGTGGCGCGCATATAAATACCAGGCCTGAATGGACAAATCACAATTCTTTTACACCTACTACAGGGGCTAAGGAAATGTGCTTACAAAAGACTAACTGGGGTTCGATTCCCCGGCAGGCCACTAGGGGTTGGTGTTAACGGATTAGCACTGTCCTAAAGCCCGCGCAGTGAGTACTGCACCGGCTTAACCTGACCGGCATGCGGTAGCTGCATCAACCCCTGATACGTCTCAAGGCCGGATTTTGCGGACTGCGCGGCCTTGGGGCTTTAATCTCCCGCCACGGTGGTGTGGCGCCCCGACTTTGGCTTGGTCGTTCCCTTCGACGGGGCTCGTGGTTCGATTCCACGCGGGAGAACTGGGGGAGTAGAGAGACCCGACCGCTTCGCCTAGCGGGTCTCGTAAGCAAACCACAATGCGCGGCCTGGCCGTCGGCCGCGTCGGCGCGCTCTACTCCCCACCTATGAGTAAAGCCCCGTGCAGTAGCTGTGCGCGGGGCTTTCTCAATCCATTTTTATCCACCTCATCACCACAATAAGGAGGACACGATGAAGCCTACCAAAACGCAGGCCTATTCAGTCCAAGAAGTCGCCGCCCTGCTGGGGATCGCCCCGTCGACGCTGTATGACCACGTGCGCGCCGACAAGGTAGCCCATCTGCATCCCATCACGGTCGGTAACCGCACTGTATTCCCAAAGAAGGTTATCGATGCTCTCCTAGACCCGGCGGTGAGCGCATGAGTCATCTCAAAGATTACGCACTTGGCTGCGTCTTCGGCTCGTTTGTATTCGCCGGCATTCTGATTGGAGGAATTGCACTGTGAACACCTGGATTGCTGCTATGAGCGCCATCGTTCTGATTAACCTGTTGGGGACTATGGCCCTGTCGGTGGTGGTTAACCACCGCATTAATCAACTCGAAGATGACGCCACCCGCGCCTTTTACCGTGACCGCGCTTTATCTGACGCTATCGGAAACCTAAATAAGCGCATGAATCACCACCTAGGGCTTACACCATCGGAGGCCCCTAACGCGGAAGAAGCAAGCCGCATCGACGATCTCCTGCGCGACCACACACCGAGGAGCAAGCAATGACTCCACGGAAGAGCATTACTCGCGTGCGTGTCATCCAAGAGGAATTTGACCACTTCACTCGTTGCGGCATCTCCCGTGAACTGACCATTCGGCGGCTATCTCAGGTGTATGGAACCCCAGTCGAAACGATAGGGGATTACATCACGCCGGCGCGCCGCCAAAGGGAAGAAAGAAAGCTGATTAACGCATGACTTCGAAAACTCTTAAACAGCCACCACGCCCCGGAACAGATGAATGGCGCCGCACCATGTCCGGCTCAAAGATTGCCACCATTCTGGGCTTGTCTCGATTCCAGTCCCCGTTCTCGCTGTGGCATGAAATGTCCGGCAACGTTGAGCCGGAACCGTTTGATGAGGAGACTGGCGCGTGGGGCCATATCGCGGAGCACTCGCTCGCTGAATGGTGGAAGCACCACAACCCCGGCTGGCAGCTCAACGCCGGGAAACCAGGGGAGACGGAGATCACCTATACCCGCGATGATCTCCCTTTCCCGAATCTTGCCACCTTGGACCGCCGCGCCATGAACCGTGCCTTTGGTGTGCGTGACCCGCGGCGCTTCCACATTATCGAGTGCAAGACTGCCCGCGACCTCGCAGACTGGGGCCGCCCAGGGGAGGATAACGCCGTACCCGCCGACTACTATGCCCAAGTCCTTTGGGGCATGGGCATTAGTGGTATTCACCAAGCAAGCATCTGTGTCCTGGGGCCGTTCGGCGCGCCGGAAATCCACACTGTGGAGTGGAGCCAACCCGTGTTTGAGGGAATGGTGGATAAAGCCGCCGAATGGATGCAAACCCTTGAGGAAGGGGAAGAGCCGGAGCTTAGCGACTCGCTACGCGACTACACCGTCATCCGCGGACTACACCCCGACATTGATACCCACGAGTCCGTAGATGTTGACCGTGACCAGGCCGTCGCATGGCTGGACGCAATCACCGCCGAAGCAGAGGCAAAGAAACAGGCCCAGCTGGCAAAAACACAGCTCGCCAAGCTCATGGGAAACGCAAAATACGCCACCGTGAACATTCCCGGGCGTGACAAGCCCGTGAAGCTCGCCGACCGCCGCGCCAAAAATGGCGGCACGCCCTACGTCCAATTCAACAAGAAAGCCAACCTCGCCGATGCCTAACACCACACCGCCCTCGCTTGAAGAGCAACTCCAGACAGCTGTCCGTCAAGACGAGATAGACCTCATGACAGAAATACCAGCGTGTGAGGTCATCGAACTTACGGCACTGTGCCGAATCGCAGACGCACTCACCACCATCAGCACCCACATCACCAAGGAGAACTAATCATGACCGAAGTAGAAACCTACACCGCGCCAGCCACCCCAGCTGCCCCGTACGCCAGCCAGACCCTCATGGAAAAGGGCGTTGCGAAACTCCGCCAGCACGCCGAACTGAAAGCCATGGCATTCGACTATGCGGACTTCATCACCAAGACCGGCGCATGCCCATCTATTTACAAGGGCAAGCCGATGGACGCCGCTGCAGCCATCATCCGCGGCACCGCTTTGGGCTTCGACCCGGACGGTGCGCTGGAAGCTTTCTTTGTCATCAACGGCAAGACCGGAATGTACGCCCGCGCCATGGTCGCCGTTGCTGAAAACGCCGGCTGCGAACTCTGGGAGGTGGAAGCCTCCGATAATTCTGTTACGTGGGCAGGCCGCAAGCCCGGCGGGCACGAACAGCAAGTCACCTGGACTATGGACCGCGCCAAGAAAGCCGGCTACACGAGCAACAAACGCTACGGCACCAACCCGCAGGAGATGCTGCGCTCCAAGTGCCAGGCAGAATTAGCCCGCATGATTGCCGCAGGCCCACTCATGGGCCTGTACTCAGAGACCGAGGAAGCAGCCTTCGAGCCAAAGCCGGTTAAAGCAACGGCTACTCGTCAGCAGCCGCAGCAGTCGCGTGGCTTGTCTGCGATTGCCGCAGCAACGAATACTGCGCCGGAGGAGGAGCCGGTAGACGCCGAAGTCGATGGCGACGATGAGTTCCTGGCCGACATTAAAAACACCGTGGCGGGCATGTCCACCACAACGGAAATTAACGAGTTTGCCGACGCACTCAAAGCAGACGGTGACGTGCCGGAAGCCGCAAAGCAGATCATCATGGACCGCTACAACCAGCTAAAGGAGAAGTAAATGGGCTTCGTATTCGTAGACGAACTGCCACCGGTACAAGGCAGGACCACTATTGATAATGAGCGTGCCGAGGAGCTCATCGACGAAATGCTGGCTAACCCCGGCAAGTGGGCAAAGGTTCCCTACGTGTGGCTCTATCCGGACGCCGAGGGGCAGGCGGAAAAGAAGCTGATTGGTCGTGCGCGGAATCTTTCGAACCGTATTCACCGCGGAGAAATCCGCCCGTTCAGTGAGTACCCGTGCGAGTCCAGGGCCCGCAAGACCGACTGCTATATCCGCATCAACGCGACCAAACGACAACTTAAGGAGATGGGCTTTTAATGATTGACGTAATCACTCTCACTGGTGGCTTGCCGCGAGACGCGGAGCTACGTTTCACGCCGCAGGGCGCCGCGGTGGCTAACTTCACCCTCGCCAATTCGGACAATAGGTTCGACCAAGAGCAGAACCAGTGGGTAAAGACTCGCAGCATGTACCTAGATGTGACCATCTGGAACGAGCAGGGCAATAAGCAGAATCCCACCCCGTGGGCTGAGATGGCCGCTGATTTGAAAAAGGGCGACCAGGTAGCCGTCACCGGCAAGTTGATTACCCGCACGTGGGAAACCAGGGAAGGGGAGAAGCGCAGCAAGGTGGAGTTCAACGCCATGCGTTACTACGTGCTGCCTGCTGCGCCGCAGCAGCAAAATCAGGCACAGCAGCAGTGGAACAACGCTGCCCAGAACGGCCAGACAGCTACCAGTGGCGCATGGTCCCAGCCTCCGGCGCAGGCAGGCCAAGACCAGCAACCACCATTCTGATGGTCTACATCGAGATTAAGGCCGCAGACCTCCCCAACCATAAGGGCAAACGTGTGGCCTTATTCCCCTCCGCCTTCGACCCGGACTCAATACCCGACCGCATCACCTACGCCGCCGAATACGACGGCACAGTCCACGGGGCCACCAGAGACGGCCGCTTCGCCCTTAAAGCAACATCCACCGTCCTCGTCGACCCCACCGCATAACCCCGCCTTTTAGGACCTCCACAGTCCACAGGCGGGGTTTATTTCTAACCCCAACGGACTTTTACCCATGCCTAACCCCGACCACCGTTCCCGCGAAGATATGCGTGCTTGGTTGGAATCGCAGGACGTGTACTGCGCCCGGCCCGCATTCCTCGACGCACTAATCCAGTTGTTCCAATCCATAGAGAAAGGAGGAGAAGACGATGCCCCGAATCAGGACGATTAAACCCGAATTTTGGTCCTCGCCGGATGTGGCAAAGGCGTCTGCTGTGGCGCGCCTGGCCTACATCGGGATGTGGAATTGGGCGGATGATTACGGGCGCGGAACCCTCAACTTGAAGGAGTTAGAGGGGTTCATTTTCCCCAACGATGACATCAAAGAACTTAGCGTAGGAACTTCCGAGAATTTCCGCCGCGTCGTGAAGGAAGTTGTAGACACCTTCGGAATCATCATTTATGAGGTCCACGGACGCACCTACTACGCCATCCCAACATGGGCGGACCATCAGCGCACAGAACGCAAGGCTAAGTCTAAATATCCAGCCCCAGAAGACGGCGAAAACGTCTCTGACCAGTGGAGTGACGGAAGTTCCTACACTTTCCTACGCACAGCGTCGGAAGTTCCTACACAAGGCGGCGGAAGTTCGCGGAAACCGGAGCATAGGAACAGGGGAACAGGGGAACAGGGGAACAGGGGAACAGGGGAGGGGGTTAAGGAAACCAGTAACCCTACTGGTGGACAAGACCCCAACACCGAAAGCCCCCAACCTCAAAATCTCGACGAGTTAGCGGCGGCTCACGCCGCCAGCCAACCCGACCCACGCCGCTGCCCCGAACACCAACACCTCGCACCCGGCACCGTCCCCAACTGCGGCCAATGCGCAGAAGCCCGCATCGCGTACGAGGAACACCAAAAAGCCGCGAAAGCAGACGAACGCAAACAACGCCGCCAAGCCATCGACAACTGCAACCAATGCGACGAAAACGGATGGGTAAAAGGCACCAACCCCGCCAGGCGCTGCGACCACCGCCAGCCACGCGAGGAGCCACCATTTTGACCACCCCAACAGAAAACCCCCAATGGCGCCTATGGGTCGACATCATCGACCAGGAATGCCGCCGCCAATTCAACACCCGCAAACCCAAACGCCACCACCCACGCCCCTACATCCAACACTGGACCTTCCCCTATCACGGATTCCACATAGTCATCTACGCCGAAGAAACCACCGCCTTCATCGAAACCCGCAACCACCACAACCACACCATCCACCAAACCCGCATACCCCAAGGACAAGACCCCACCACCCACATCACCGCCCACAAAAACGCCACCAACACCCACAAGGACAACCAATGACCAACCCGTTCGACTGTATCGCCAACAACACCGCCCGTTACTTCACTCACCAGGGCATCAACTGTATGACGCAGCTGGGGCCGTTCACCATCAACGGATACATAGAACTGCCAGAAAACCACCCATGGCTCGACGAGGGAGACCTACAGCTCTTCGACGGCGTGGACGTACACGGAGGAATCACCTACCACGAGGGCCGCGTAATCGGCTTCGACACTAATCACTTCCGCGACGGCCACCATCCCGAGGCTGAGCTCGCCTACCAGACAGAAAAAATGTCAACCCTGAGCATGTACGGAGAAATTCCCCATATCTGGACGTGGGAGGAAGTCGAAGCAGAAACCCGCCGCCTAGCAGAACAAGCAAAGGACACCACCAATGAGTAACCCCACCCGCCAAGAAATCATCGCCGCGAACAACGCGTTAGCTGCGCTCGTATGCGTTGCACTCAGCAACACATCGGACCCTGACGAAAAAGACTTGATAAAAACTGAGGGCAGGGCGATTGCCGCCGTCCTCCCACCACGCCCACGCCCCACAATGGCCGAGGTCGAATGGGACGACGAGAAGCACTACCTCGCAGAAGCAGAACACCCTGGCTTTGGGAAAGTCATCATGCTGCACCCCGCGTCTGACACGGAAATCGAATGTTTATGCAATTGGCGCGGCCTGTACCGAGCCTATAGTCTCATCACCGCCTATCTCACCCCGACTGGCAAGCGCTACACACTCACGGAGGTGCAGGATGGATAACATTGACCGTGCTCTCGCGGTGCTTGAAGCCTCCCGACGCCCCGGAGAAATCCGCATCCACCCATACGACGCGGCAGAAGCACTCGCCAAAGCAGGGCTAATCATGACAGACCTACCAGAGCCGCGCACCTTTCCCGACACCGGGGGATACGAGTGGCACATGAAAGACGGATACGTCTCTCTCGAAGACGGAATTATCCACGTGATCCATGACGAAACCGACGAAGACTGGGAACCCGCCGAGCTCGAATCTGACTGTGCTGAGATACGCATTTCGGATACCTCCAAGGCTCGGGAAAATGCTTATGCAATCCTCGCCGCCTGCGACCTGAAGGAGACCACCAATGACTGACCTCACCACCATGCACCTGAAATGCCTACTCGACCAGGCCACACCAGGGCCCTGGAAGTTCAAAGAAGAAAAAGAATGGGAGCATGTGGCAGGGCCGGAATACCCTCCAATGCTCATAAACATTGGGCACATCGTGAAAGGCAGTGACGGTAGGCATCTGTTTGAGATTCTCAATGACACGGTTCTCGAAGATCACCCCGGTAACCTGCGACTCGCAGCCGCAGCCCCACAACTCGCGGAAGAAGTAATCCACCTACGGGAACACATCGAGGAACTAATCACCGCCATGGAAGATAAAGCCGCAACCGGCGAATCCCAAGCACCCGCAATCATCGCAGGCTTCCTAAAAGAAATCGTCCTAGGAGAAGTCAATGAATAACCTCACCACCTACCACCTCAAGCATCTACTCAGCCAAGCCACACCAGGCCCGTGGGAATCCCGCTATGGCGTAGCGGGCGTTCCCGAAGGATGGGACGAGTATTGGGTAATACTCCAAATGGGCCGTCACCGACTTCCCCTGCGGTCACCTCATTATCCACTAGAGGACGAGGAGTATGCGAACTTCGACCTCGCAGCCGCCGCCCCAGAACTCGCACAGGAAGTAATCCACCTACGCGACGCGCTCGGATACCTCGTAGAAGAAACACGGCTCGCCGCCGAAAACAGCGAAGATGTAGTAGTCCAAAAGCGAGTAGCCGATGCCATAAAAACCACCGTCGCAAAAATCCAAGGAGACCACGATGAATAACCAATACAAAGCAGCCGAAGTTATCCGCACCTGGCAGAAACGGCACCCGATCGTGATGGAAAGCAATCCAGATTGGGCGGCACAAAACCTCGCAGGAGACCTACAAGAAGCCGGTCTACTAGCCCCAGACACGCCTCAACCATTCTTTGAGCACGGGAACGGCCCCAACTGGGAAATACCCATCAATGATGAGGACGGCGGTTTAATAATAGTCCGCGCACTAGGCGGCGAAGTATTCATCGAACGAAAAGGCCGAGCTTTCAGCATCAGCCCCGCCGAAGCCCGAAAACTCACAGCAGCAATACTCGCCGCCGCAAACCACCGGGAGGAAGCATGAACGTAATCATTATCGCCGGGGCGTGCGCAGCCACATTTAGCGCCACCACCCTAGGACTTATTCAAATCGCCAGGCGGGCACAGTGGCGGCAGAAGCCTGACCTCACCCCTACGCTCACCTATACCGCATTAGCGGCCATTCTATGGACAGGAGCCACAACGCTATGACTAAAACATTCGCAGACATGACCGAAGAAGAACGCGCACAATGCCGAGGAATGTGGTGTGACACGCCTAAAGGAACATTCGTACTACTCGCACCAATGTTCCGAGACCACGAAAAAATCGGGTGGCAGCTAGTAATACCGAGCGAAGGGATGAAAATCGATTACCAGCTGAAGGACATCACCCCACGCCCCGACCTGCCCCGCGCATGGCAAGCAGACGGCACACCACCAGCAGGGAAATGGGAGCACGCCGAACGTCTAAGCAAGGGAGTAACAACCGTCTACCTATGCGGCAAGGAGAATCCTACACACCGCCAATGGATAGGAAAATGGGAGCAAGCATGACCCCGGAGCAGGCCCGCTTCTGGCTAGGCGACGGCACCAAGCCCCCAATCATCCCGCCCTACATCGCGCAGCGCGCCCTCGAAACCATCGCAGCGATGGAAGAAGAAGACAGATCCGAAGCGCCACCACAATAGTCCTGACCACACAGGCCCCGCACACCGCGGGGTCTTTTCTTATGCCCAAAGAAGGGAACCACCATGGAACACCTACACGCCCCAGCAGGCACACCATTCATCGCCAGCGTCTGTGGCGGCATACCCCAACTCGTTGTACGCACCCACCACAACACCGAACAACAAGCCTGGTGGTATTTGAACGGCACCGAATGGCTACAAACCGACCACCAAGACCTGGACTACATCATCCCGCTAGAGGTAACCCCGCATGTATAAACCTAAAGTCCGCAAAGCCCAACCACTCGCGTCCACCAGCGGCCCCACGTGGGGAGTGGTAGCCGGCGCATACTTCTACCCCCTAGGGGACCACACAGCCGCCCTATGCGCCGCACAGATAGCCACCATCCACCCACGAGCCCTCACGCTCCTAGGCTTCGACCGATACTGGGCAGACCGCATCACCCTCACACGAGACCAACCCGCCAGCACCCTCACCCACAGAGGCTGGCTATGACCCCAGCCTTCCAAACATTCGTCCCCGGCACACCACGACCACAAGGCTCCAAGCGCCACGTCGGCGGTGGCCGCATGGTGGAATCCTCCAAATACGTCAAAGCCTGGCGCACCAAAGTCTCCCAAATCTCCAAACGCGCCCACCGCGGCCGGGAACCACTCACCGGCCCACAACGCCTAGACCTCGTACTCGTCATGCCCGCCCGCAAAAAAGAACCACACCCCGGCAGCTGGCACACCGTAAAACCCGACCTCGACAAACTAATCCGCGCCATAGACGACGCACTCACCACCGCCGGTATAATCACCGACGACTCCACCATCACCGCAATAACAGCACTCAAACGCCGAGCCAAACCAGACGAGCCACCCGGCGCACACATCACCATCACACCTCTAGGCGAAACCCAACCCCACTAGAGGAAACCCCATTGGACACCACCGAACTCACCCACAAAATAAACCACCTCCACACCGCCTACCGCCACCTCGAAGAAGCCAAATACGCCACCGGCCAAACCCGAGACGAACGCACCATGCGACCAGGCGGACGCCTCGGCCCCCAAACCCCAGGCCACACCAAACCCGTCAACCTCTGCATAGAACTAGAAACCAGACTCTACGACTACGTCTGCGATGCCAAACGCTACATCACACCCAGCCGCATGCTCCCCAGAAACTGGGACACCATGCTGCCCTGGCTCAAATTCAACGCCGAACAAATAACCACCCTCGACCCCGGATACGTAGACGAACTCGCCTTAGAACTCGACTACCAAACCCGCCGCATCAACCGCCTAATCCAACCCACCGCACCACGCGCCGATCGTCCCGAACCCTGGCACCCAGCACGCACCGTCATCACCCTATGCGCCGGACAAGGCCACCGCGTCACCCAAGGACAACTACGCCAGCTCGTACACCGCGGCATCATCGAAGCCCAGGCCTCCGGCAACCGTAACCTCTATCGCACCAGCCAAGTGCTCCAACACCTCAAAGGCCAGCATCAATAGCCGCAGCTCTTGCGGCCGTGTCACGCCAACTGCTATACTCGACGCGACGACTTAGTGCGCTTAGATTAAAATAGACGCTAGGTGCGTACATAGGTTTCTCAAGTTAACCTAAAGTTCATCTTCTACTATGGCCTTTCCTAAATAGAGGGCATAATTTGAGTACCACCCAATAAGAAGTAGGAGGTACTCGATGGCTAGACTCAGGTTCAACAAAGACCAAGTTGAAGAAGAAATCAACAAGAAGCTCAACGAGCTTCAATTCCAAAAAGGGGAATCGGTCAAACAAACCGAGGACAATATAGCGCGTGAGCTAAAACGTTCTGGCATATCGCCGAATATGCAGAACGTCAGAAAGCTCGCTAAAAAGATGCACGACGAATAGTCGTCAAGAGAATACCCTCAACACACGTTGGGGGTATTCGTCGTTTTAACCAAGCCTTGTAGCCACCTCACTGCAACTAACCATCACGCATTGAAACGTTAGAGCAACTCTGAGCAACAACACCGAGGCGCAGGCCGCCGGCTCACGACCAGAACAAGGCACAAAGAAGATGTGGAGGTAAACGTGAGTCTCGCCCAAACCACCACACAACGCGGATACGGATACAAACAACACCAAAAAACCCGCAAAAACTTACTATTCAACCTCGTCGACGGCACCGAATGCGAATACTGCGGCAAACCAATGTTCCGCACCCCAGACAAGAACTTTGACAGCGCCGCACTCGAAGCGGACCACGTAGACAGGGACAAAACCCAGCCACCCAAACGCCTCATACACCGCAAATGCAACCGCACGCTAAACGGCAAAGGAAAAGGCACATGGGTCAAACACGGTCCCGAATGGTACGCCAAACACGGCCAAGCCACCGACACTGAAACAGGGGAGGGGCTCGACTGGCCCGGCGGAAAAATAATCAACTGGTGACCCAGGGGGTGACCAAAAAATCTGACACGCCCTCTCCCTGACACCGCCCCGTCCGCATGCAGTCAGGGATTCTCTCTCTGGTGAAAAATGGGGGGTCGTGCGCGTATAGGGAGGCATGTTGATGGATTTTGAAAATGATGGACTGCGCTCGATGGTTGAATCAGTCGTTGAGGCGGTTGAGTCTGCGGATCATTTGGTGGAGTCTGACCAGGCTTCAATCGATTTGGCGTTGCATTTGGCGACGATTATTGACGAGGCGCGTGATTCGGGTGACCCGGATGCTATTTCTAAGACTTCGTTTGGCCCGATGCCTACGTTGAATAAGGTTTTGACGGGTTTGGGGCTTAATCCGGAGGGGAAGCAGAAGCTGGGCTTGAATGATGATGTCCAGGAGGATGACGAGTTTTAGTAGTCAGGGGTGAGTGGTCGTGGCTTTGACTTTGCCGCGGGTGTTTACCCCGCCGCTGCGTGACCTTGATGAGCCGGGGGCGTCGTGGGGCCATGATATGGCGTGGTTTTGCGATGAGATTTTGGGTGAGCCGCTTTCTGATTATCAGGAGTGGTTGTCGATGCATGCGCTTGAGGTGCTGACAAAGGAGAAAGCGCTCGAGTTCGCCATGTTGGAGGATGATCCGGCTGCGGAGATTGCGAAGGTGGAGCGTTTGTATGCTTCGCCGGAGGTTCGCGGCGGTCGTCCAATTCCGAATGGGCGTTTGCGGTTTACTAAGACTTTGATTTTGATTTCTCGCCAGAATGGCAAGACTGACTGGGTGAAGAAGCTCATTAAGTGGGCTATTTTCCGCAAGCGTATGCCGGAAGTTATGGCCGCAGCGCAGACGTTAAATAAGTCGATTGATTTGTGGAATGAGATTCTGCTTGAGATTGAGCGTCACCCGAAGTTGCGTAAGTTTTTAGGCCGTGTTGACCATTCTAAGGGCGCGCAGGCTATGTGGACGAAGGGTAAGCGGCACCGGTATCGCCCGGTGGGCATTGATGAGAATGCTGGCCGTGGTGACACGGTGGATTTGCTCTACATTGATGAGCTGCGTACTCAAAAAGACTTCACGGGTGTGAACTCGTTGGAAGCTACCACTGCGGTGCCGGACAATGGGTTGATTGTGATTACGTCGAATGCTGGCGTGGGCCATTCGGTGGTGCTGCGTGATTATCGCGGTATGGCGAAGCGCCCTATTGATGAGGGTACGTGGCGTAATACTCGTATGGGGCTGTTTGAGTGGTCTGCTGACCCTTCGGCGGATATTGATGATGCTGAGGGGTGGAAGCAGGCGAATCCGGACCTTGGGAATGGGCGTATCACGATGGCGACGTTGGCGGGTTTCCGTGAGTCGAAGTCGGAGGCGGCTTTTCGTACTGAGCATTTGTGTCAGTGGGTTGATGAGCTTGGTGATGATTTCGAGCCGATTGTTCCGTTTGAGCGTTGGGAGTCGTTGGCGGTGGAGCGTCGTGTTGCTGTTGGTGAGTGTGTGCTTGCTGTTGAGGTGTCGCCGGATTCGGAGTCGGTGACGTTTGTGTCTGCGGGGCAGACTTCGCGGGGCGTGCACCTTGAGCAGAGGGACGGCGATAAGGCGTTTGAGGTTGAGTCTGCGGTTGAGGCCATTCGCCGGTTCGTTGTTGAGAATGATGACCCTGCTGCGGTGGTGTTGGATAAGGATTCGCCGGCTGGTGTTCTTGTTCCGCATCTTCAGGCGGTAGGGATTGAGCCGGTGCTGCTTAACGGTGGCATGGTCGCTGGCGCGCTTCGTGAAATGAAGCAAGCGGTTGCTGATGGTCGTCTCACGCATGACGGCGCGCAGGAATGGGTCGGCGCGTTGCGTGTTGCGACGGTGCGTGATGGTGGCGGTCGGTATCCGTCGATTGAGCGTTTTTCGGGTGATGTGTCTGTGCTTGTTGCTGGCACGTTTGCGTTGTGGGCTTTGAATAAGTTCATTGCGGAGTTCCAGGTGCCGTACAAGCAAGTTGAGGTTGAGAAGAAGAACCCCGTGGGGACATTCCCGGTGTTCTCGAGGAAGAAGTTGATGGGAGGTGCGCTCGTTGGCTGACAATGTGATGGTGCGCGAGATTGGGCATGCGTCGTCGCCGGCGTGGTCTCCGCGTGTTGGCCGGCCGGATGCGGTGTCGTGGGCGACACAGCAGGCGGAGTTTATGGAGATGCGTTCTACGGCGAAGGTTGCGCAGGTTGAGAACGCTATTCGTAAGCCGATTGAGCAGGCCGCATGGTCGATTGAGCCGAACGGCGCACCTGCAGAGGTAGTCGAGCTGGTGTCGACTGATTTACGTTTGCCAGTTAAGGGCGAAGATGGCCAGGTAGCTCGCCGTACTGGTCGTGTCTCCTGGGATGAGCATTTGAAGATGGCCCTGGAAGCCGTGTTCACGGGTGTCGCTTTCTTCGAGCAGGTCTACGAACTAGGCGATGATGGGCGTCACCATTTGCGGAAACTGGCACCGCGCCCGAATATATCCATCCGTAAAATCCACGTCGCTTCTGATGGTGGTCTGGTGGGTATCACACAGCGTGGGGTGAAGGGTAGCAAAGATGTCTTCATCCCTGTGGAGCGTCTGGTGGCGTACCGGCATGGGCGGCGTGATGATACGTGGCAGGGTTCGAGTGTGTTTGCCCCTGCGCGTGATAATTGGCTTGAGCTGATGAAGATGGAGAAGCTCAACTCGTTGGTTATGCAGCGCAACGGTATGGGTATTCCGAAGTACCAGGCCTCCGAGCTCACTGACCGTTCTCAGGTTCAAGAGGAGTTGAACCGTGGCCAGGAGCTTGCGGAGTCTTATGCTGCGGGTGAGGTTACTGCGTATTCTCTGCCGCCAGGGGCGAAGATGCCTGTGGAGGGTGTTTCTGGCACGTTGCCGGATATTGAAAAGGCGATGCAGTACCACGCTTCGCAGATTGCTATTGCGTGCAACGCCACCCACCTGAACCTGACCGGCGCGGGCGGGTCTTACGCCCTGGCGAATGTTCAGCTAGGTGAGTTCATTCAAGGGTTGCAGTCCATTTCGGAATGGATTGCTGATATCGCATCCCAGCACATTGTGGAGGACCTTGTAGGAATAGCATTCCCTGACTATGAGGGCCCGGTACCGCTGATTACTTCGACTCGGATTCAGGTTCAGAAGGACCTCACGCCGGGGGACGTATCGCAGCTGGCCGCGCAGGGAGTGCTGACGAAGGAGCCAAACCTCGAGCAGTGGGTGCGCTCCACGTTCCGAATCCCAAAGGCCCGCACGTTGTATGAGGCGTTGAAAGCGAAGAAATCGTTGTCGGACGCGGAGCAGGAGATCGGGGTGACGCTGTCCGACGATGAGCCGTCGGAGTCAACGCCCGCTCCTGATGCGGCGGAGTCGTTCGACGCCTACCGGCACCAAGTGACAGGAGGTAAGCAGTGACTGAGATTCTTTTGTACGGCCCCATTGGGGCTGACATGTGGGAGCCGGATGACTCCATCACAGCGAAGAGTGTCATAGCTCAGCTCGCAGAGATCGACGGGGATGTGACGGTGCGTATCTCGTCTGGTGGGGGCGATGTGTACGAGGGCATCGACATCATGCAGGCTCTGCGAAACCACCCCGGCCGGGTGACCGTCATTGTTGAGTCGTTGGCGGCATCGGCGGCGTCGTTCATCGCGGTCGGGGGTGCCGACGAGGTGTTGATGCGTAAGTCGTCGGAGATGATGATTCACCGGGCGATGACTTTCTCGGATGGTAACGCCGACGAGTTGAGCAAGACCCTGGCGGACCTTGAGCGGCAGGACATGAAGCTTGCCTCGATCTACGCCGAAAAGGCAGGCGGGCAGGTCGACGACTGGCTCGAGGCCATGGGGGCGGAGACCTGGTACACCTCCGAGGAGGCCGTAGCCGCTGGCCTAGCAGATCGCGTGGTGGACGCAAAGCCTGTGCCGGAGGCACAAGCCCCGGAGGCTTCGATGCGCCACCGGTTCAAATTTGCGAACCGGGCTGCGGCTCCGCCGCCGCCTGTCACCCGGTCGGAATCGGGGGACGAAACAACTAAGCCCAGCGATGGGCAGAAAGGAGATGCGATGAGCATCAAAAATCTCGCCCAGGAACTGGGTGTTGAGCCGGACGAGCTTCGCAAGAAGCTCTCCGGCTTTTTTAATGCGACCGTCAAGATTACCGGAGAGGTTGATGTGACCTATCCGGAGGACGTGAAGATTGTTCCTACGGAGCGCATCACCGTTGACGCGAAGATTGGTGACGCTACTGCTGGCGATGAGCAGGTTGAGGTCATTCCCGAGGGCACTGAGCCAAAGCCAAACCCGGCCTCGGTAGAACTGGCGAAGTCCGCAGGGCTCACGTTCACCATGGGCGATGTGGCAGAGGGCTTCGATGCCACTGTTGATGAGGGTGGCTCGGTTACTATCACTGCTCCGTCTGGGGCGGAGGTCGGTTCGACCGCTGAGTTCACTGTGATGGTCAACGAGACGGCGGTTCCGCTGTCTGTGACGGTGCGTGCACTGTCGGAGGATACTAACGACGGTGAAAGCGCTGAGGGAGATGCCCCCGCTGCCCCGGCTAGTGGAGAAGCTGCGGCGGACGTGGTGACCGTGCCGCGTGCTGTGTGGGACGAGTATATGGCTGACCGGGCGAAGTACTCCGCAAAGCTCGCAGAGGACAAGCGCCGAGCGCTCGAAGCGAAGGTCGACCGTCACATCCGAGAAGGCCGATACTCTGCAGGCCACCGTGCGGCAGCTATCGCCGCTTACCAGACTGACCCGGTCGCTGCGGAAAAGATTTGGGGCGCGCTGCCGAAGAATGTGGCTGTCCCGGTTCAGGAGATTGGCCATTCCGGTGATGTTGCCGGCATGTCCAAGGTTGAGAAGCTGCGCGCCAAGGCTGCGGCTAACCGTCAGAATAAGAAGGAGAATAAGTAAATGTCGAACCCTACTTTCCGCTCCGGCCCTATCTCGTTTGAGGTTGCGGCCGACACTGAGAAGTTCCGTCTTGTCGCTGTGGATGAGAACGGCAAGATTAAGCATGCTGATGCGTCCGGCGCTGTCTTTGGTGCAGTTACCGAGGCTGGTCGAGTGGAGCCGAAGGAGCCTGGTGCTGCGACTATCGCCGTTCACTACGGTGATGCTGCGGTGAAGCTAGAAACCGACGGTGAGATTAAGGCCGGCGCTGCGGTATTCGCCGCGGCTGACGGCAAGGCGTCCGCATCTGGTTCCGTCCAGGTCGGCGTGGCAGTGCGCGCCACCGAGAACGGCAAGACCCTAACCATCCTCAACCAGCTGCCTGCTGTGGCAGCTGCTGCTGAATCCTAGGAGGAACACTCTAATGAGCACTACTAACTCGTATTTTGATGACCTGAAGGACCTGTCCGTTGAGGACATCCTGACCTCCTCGGAGCTTATCGAGGGTGCAGTCAACGAGCTACTGGAAGGCGAACAGGCCTATGAGCTGATTTTCGACCCGTATAACACGGATGGAAAGCTCACTGTCGGCTACAATCTGGATTCCGCGCCGGGCCTGGACGAGGAAGCCCAGACTATTGCGGAGTTTGCGGAGATTCCGGTGGGTGACCCGTCTCGTGGTGAGCGACGCTTCACTGACTTGCTGCCTACTGGTATTGGTGTCCGCGTGTCTTACGCGCAGCGCAACTTCACCTCTGGCGCCGCGGTGCAGCGTGAGCTTCTTGGCCGTGCTGCGGAGATTCGCCGCAAGAATGGCCGTGACGCGCTCGCGGCTTTCGCTGCAGTTGACGACCAGGTGGAGGAGCTGCCGGTCGCAGCGAAGTGGAACACTGCGGACGCGAAGGCCATGGATGACCTCTACGCTGCTGATGACCTGCTCGCAGGTGCAGTCGACCAGGAGGGTCGACGCTTTGGCTACGCAGGTCGCTATATCTGGGCGAACCGTCGCACCATCAATGCTCTGAAGCGTAATAAGCAGGTCACTGAACTGTACGTCGGCGACATGGCACACGCCGACCCACGTTTCACCCCGATTGGTCGCCAGCCTGTCATTGGTGAGCAGTTCGAGCTTGTTGTAGACGACGGCATGGAGGACGGCGTTGCTTACGTGATGTCGGAAACCCTGACCGGTGGTCTTGGTACTCGCTTTGAGGCGGAGCCGCCGCGATTCTCTGATTGGTATGAGGAGGGTGGCCAGTCCGGCATGGGTGGCCCTCGTCTGACCTGGCGCTCGGATTATGTGCACTTCCGTTCCTTGGTTGTGCGTGCCCCGAAGGCGCTTGTGAAGATCACTGGCGCTATCTAGGAAGGGGGGCTAGGCATGAAGCAAGTACGTCTTGCTAAGGCTGCCCGCTACCCGTTGAACTCAACAGTGGTGCACCGTTCCGGTGAAGTCATCGATGTTGAAGACAAAGACTTCGATGCTCTCGTTGAGCTGGGCGTAGTAGTTACTGAACCGAGCGAGCCGCCTGTCTCGGAGACTGTTGAAGAACCGGCGGAGCCTCCGGTTGAAGAAACGGTTTCGGTGGTGCAGGAGTCTGGCTATCCGGCGTTGCCGAAGAAGACCGCTCCCGTGGCGGAGTGGAAAGAGTATGCCCGCCGGAATGGGATTAAGCTCACCGGATTAACCAAGCGCAACGAGATTATGGGCTTTGTCACGAAGACTGTTAATCAGTCGCGCTAAACCTTAAGGAGGGGAGAACAGATGAATATCTCCGTTGATGATGTTGCTGACGTTTTCCCACGCCCCTTGCTGGATGAAGAACGCTCGCGTGTAGGCGCCCTGATTGAGCAGTCTTATGAGCTTATCGAGTTGGAGTTTGCTCGGCGTGGGCGTGATTTCCAGAGTGAGGTTGCTGATTCTCGGTGGTTGCAGCTTGCGGCTAAGCAGGCTGTGCGTGCGATGGTGTTTCAGGCGGTCCTCATTGGCGACAATGTGGGTGTTGCGTCGGCGTCGTCGACTACGGGCCAGGAGTCCGATTCGGTGACGTACTCGCAGGGGCTTCGGTTTCACTGGGGCGGTGTGGGAATTGACGATGCGATTCTAGACCTGTTGGGTCTTGGCGTTGGTGGGTTCCCACGCGGTCGTGGTGGCAGTGTCATTCCGTATGGTCGGCGTACTGCGGTTCGTGGTGCGGAGTTCAGTGAGCGGGGTGCATGGTGAGCGAAGCAGTCATTATTCATGGTGCTGCTGGTGGTGTGGATGATGATGGTTACCCGGTTGCTGGCGCGCCTGACCGTGAGGTTGTGGTGAGGTCGGTGCAGCCGCTGTCGTTGTCTGAGATGTCGGATGAAGACAAGCAGGGGACGAAGGACATTCTGCGCGTGTGGGCGCCGGCCGGGACTGAGGTTGCCGATGGTGACGAGGTCACGGTTCGCGGTAAGCGGTATCAGGTGCGTATTACAGCGTGGGACTGGTCTAAACACCGTCGTCCTGTGTACAGGCGGCATCGCCCGTCTGTGGTTTTTGATTGCGTGAGGGGTGAGGGCTAGTGGCTAAGGTTGGGAAACCTCGACTGAATATTCCGGATTCTTGGTACAAGAAGAATCTTTCCTCGTTAGCCCCGCAGTTGGAGTCGAAAGCGCAGGCGGTCGCTGGTTCCGTTGATGGTGATGTTCCGGTAACGGTGACGATGAAGACTGACCGTCATGGGCGCCCCGTTGCTTTGGTGACGTTGGCTCATGCGAAGGGCCTGGCTATGCAGGCTAAGCACGGCACGTTGACTCGTGCTGCAGCGTCGCAAGGCCTGGATGTGCACCGGTATAACCCGAGGTGACGCAGTTGGATTACTTTATTCAGCGTAACGCCCCGGAGGTCATTCGCCGCGCTTTGCGTGGCGTGATGGCGAAGTCGATTAGGGTCGCGGCGGCTATCCCGCAGGGGTGGTCGGTTGATGATGGCCCGGTAGTGACGGTGTCGAGTGATGGTTCTCCACGCTCGGGCCGTGCTACGTCGACTGAGAATGTGCGTGTGAATGTGTACGGAAAATATGAGCCGGAAGTTCGACGTGCTGCTAGTGAGATAAACGCTTGGCTGTTAAACCCCCACTCTGTTGGGGGTTTTCGTATTTCTCCCGGCCCGTTCCTCATTGTGAAAGATGAGGACGTTAAGGGTTGGGTCGCTGCGGTCACGGTCGTGGCTGCTTCAACTAAGAAAGGACTTTCCTAAATGACTACCCCTAACACTGACCAGGGCACCCAGACTCTGGAAACTGACCGCGCCCGGATGATTGATGTCTGGAAGGACGCGGAGGTCTACACCTCTACCGATTCCGATCCGAAGATTGGCATTGATGGTTCATTCGACCCGGCTGTGTGGAGCTTCGTCGGTCTGCTCAACGATGGTTCCGCCATTACGCAGGAGCCGGAGGTTGACCGCACTGAAATCAACTCGTTTGGTGGCGTGCTGCAGCTTCTGAATAACAAGTTCAAGAAGGACGTTCGTGGTTTCGACGCGCTCGAAATGAACGACGTGACTTTCCCGCTGCTGTGGCCAGGCTCTGACTTCAAGGAGGGTGAACCGGGTGTTCTTATGGCGCCGGAGAACCCTGCCGAGGTGTTCATTGCGTTCAAGACCACCAATAGCTTCGGTGACATCTATATTGATGTTTCTCGCCGTCGTGCTCTGGTGTACGCAGATTCCGGTAATGAGCGTAACGATGATGGTGCTTCCGTAACTCAGTTTAAGGCTGAGATTCGCAAGGACCAGTACGGCGCACTGTATGACTACCTGCGTCTACGTGGTGACGATACCCCGGATGAGCTGCCGGAGGTTATTCGTTTCTCTGAGGAGAAGAACGACACTGGCGACGCTGCCGAGGAGGCTCCGTCTCGCGGCGCTGATACTGACGCTGATGCTGGCTCTGATGCTGGCTCTGAGTCTGGCGCTACGCAGTAGTGCGATGGGGTAGGGGAGATTTTGGCAGACCGCCCCTACCCCTAACCCCAAGGTCTGCCCAAGTTTCTTACTAAACAACTCAATGTGAAAGGGTCTGCCATGACTACTCGCAAGAAAAAGAACGACACCATCGACCCAAAGGACGCCACCGGCGCCCAGGCCGAAGCACTCGAAGAAACCGCCACCGACACCCCAGACGAGAACATCGAATACCCCACCTTCACCATCGATGTAGATGGCGAAGAAATTGAGATTGAAGATCGATGGACTCGTGAAGCAGCGCCTGCCGGAATGATGTTCGTGTTCCACGAGCGTTACGCACAGAAGTACATTCCGAGTGTGCTTGAAGCCATCATTGGTGAAGACCAGGTCTTTAAGCTCATTGACCTTGGCTTGTCTGTTGAGGAATTTCGTCAGGTGTTTGAGGCGTGGGGTGAGCGCCGCCAGGGAAAATAGGGCTGCTGTACCTCATCGCGCAGCATGAGGACTTGGTAGAGGTTGATTTTCAGCGGTTCTACCACCTGGATTACCGGGATTTCTACCGTGAGGGTGGGGGAGCGTCGCGCATGACTTTGCGGCGCATGTTGATTTTAGCGGAGCATCTTCCGCCCGAGTCGCTGTTTCACTCTACGGTCCAGGACCGCCCGCCGGTGAGTGAAGTTTCCTCTGTCTTGATGGATATTTGGGCCAGCCTTAATGGGGCTAAGCACCCGCGCTGGGATGAGATGAAGCGTCGCCGCAGGGCTGCGGAACGTGAGGATGCGATGAAACGGGCTCGTGAGCGAGCCAGGGAGTTTAACGCCGCAGGGTAATCCCTGTGGCTCTTTTTGATGGAGGTTTCCTAATGAGCGCAACAGGCTATGCAGTTTTGCCAACAACGGTGTCGTTGTCTGGAATTAACAAGGAACTGCAATCGCAGCTTTTGGCACCGGCGTCTAAAGCGGCGAAGAAGGCCGGCGACTCCATCGAGAAGGGCATCTCCAAGGGCACCGACAATGCAGCGGCGAAGGTCGAGAAGGCGAATTACCGCGTTAAGAAATCCTCGGAGGAGTTGGCTGATGCTGAGGCGAAGCGTAACTCTGAGGTGTTGAAGTCTCAGGCGGCGGTTAAGCAGCTGGAGGCTGCAGAGTCGAAGCTGTCTGAGATGAAGAAGTCTGGTAAGGCTTCTTCAGAACAGCTCGCTAAAGCCGAAGGCGACGTGCTGAATAAGCGCGCCAAGGTTCAAACTACCGCACAGAATGTTGAGAAGGCTGAGCGTGGCGTTGAGAAGGCCATGGCGGAGTCCAAGCGGGCTGCGGAGTCGCTAGAGCAGCGCACTCGTGAGCTTGAGCAGGCGCAGGATTCTGCGTCTAATTCCACCAATGAGTTTGGTGATGCGTTGGATTCCGCGGAGTCGAAGAGCAGCGGTTTCTTCGGCACGCTGGGGCGTAGTATCGGCAAAATTGGTGGTGTTGCTGCAGCTTTCGCGGGGCTTTCCGGCATTGCAGGCACAGTCCAGGAGGGGTTCGCTAAAGTTACCTCGATTGAGGATACTACCGCGTCTTTGGGCATTCTGATGGGTTCGGCCGAGGAAGCCACAAAGGTGATGGGGGAGTTGGAGAAGTCCAACCAGCGTACTCCGTATTCGTTTGATGCGTGGGCTGGTGCGGGTAAGAACCTGATTGCTTTTGGTGTAGAGGCTGAGAAAGCCTCCGATATTGTTACTGCTCTGGGTGAGGCCGCGTCGGCTTCGGGCAAGGGCGAGCAGGCCTTGAACTCGATGGCTGACTCGTTTGGTAAGGCTGCCGCGTCCGGAAAAATCTCGATGGATACCATTAACAGCCTCGCTGAAGGTGGTGTGCAGGGACTGACCATTCTTGCGAATGAGTATGGTGTTACCACCGAAGAAATGCAGAAAAAGATTTCCTCGGGTGCGGTCGATGCTGCCGAGGGCATTGATATTTTGACTAAGGGCATTCTCGAGGGGTCTTCGGGAATGGCTGGTGAAGTTGAATCAATGTCTGGCGTGATGGGGAAGATGGCAGAAACCACGTCGGGCCGTCTCACCAACATGAAGGCTGCGTTTAATAACGCTGCGAAAGCCGGGCTGGAGGAAATCAGTCCGCTCATTGGTGATATAGCGCTAAAAATCACTGATTTTACGTACGTGGCCATTGACGTGTTCAAAGACCAGTTGGTTCCGGCGATTAAAGCTGTCGTTGATGCGTTGAAGTCTGTTGGGGAGTGGATTTCTCGTAATTCTGACTGGTTGAGCTCGTTGGCGGTGTCTGTGGGCACCGTCGTCGGCGCTTATAAATTGTTGGTTCTGCAGCAGAAGATTATGGCCGCTGGCGGATTTGTCTCGTGGGCGATGAAGGCTGTGAAGGCCACTCAATTGTGGACGACGGTGACGAAGGCGCAAGCTACGGCGCAGCGCATCTTGAATACGGTGATGAGGGCTAACCCTATGGGGCTTATCATCACTGGAATTACAGCTGTAGTTGCCGGTCTGACGTGGTTCTTTGCGAAGACCGAGACCGGTCAGAAAATCTGGGCACAGTTTACTGAGGCCCTGGGCGCTGGCTGGGATTGGGTAGTGGAAAAGTTCCAGGCCGGTCTGGATTGGGTGCAGTCTACTTTTGGTCCTGTCTTCTCCCAGATTGGTGAGACGATTTCCGGGGCGTGGGATGCCACGGTGGAAAAGGTTACTGGCGCGGTCGATAGGGTGAAGGAGATTTTCTCCGGCGCCCTCGATTTCTTGAAGACTGGTGACACGACTGACTATGCCGCTGCTTTGGGCATTAGTGAGGATTCCCCAATCTTCACTGCACTGACGTTCTTCCGCGACCGCATCGTGGACTTGAAGAATGTTGCTGTTGCTGCGTGGGACTTTATGAAGTCCAAGTGGGAAGAGTTCACCACGGGTTTCGGCCAGTTCTACCAGACGTGGATTGCTCCGGTTGTGGAGTTTATTAAGGCTGGCTTTTTTGCTCTGCAGGCCACGGCGATTAACGCCTGGAATAGCATGCAGGAGAAGTGGGCCGAGTTCACGCAGGGCTTTGGTGAGTTTTACCAGTCGTGGATTGCTCCGATTGTTGACGTGATGATGACGGGCTTCCAAGTTTTGGGCTCTGTCGTGTCTGCGGCTTTTTCGGGAATTTCTACGGCATTTCAGTTTGTTGGGTCGATTATTTCTGCTGTGTGGTCTGGGGCGATTCAGCCCGTCCTGGCACTGTTCATGTCGGTGGTTCAGTCGGTGGCGTCGTTTGTCGTGCCGATTTTCACCGCCGTGATTGGCGGCGCGTTCCGCACGATGGGCTCGCTTATCTCCAACGTGTGGAATGGCGTCATTAAGCCTGCATGGGATTTCTTCCGTAACGCGGCTGGCCTGCTGGCGGACGTGCTCACGGGTAATTTCTCGAATATCCGTAATCGTTTCAGCGCGATGGGCCAGGCGATTTCCAACATTGTTCACGGCGTTATCAACTCGGCGATGAACTTTTTCCGGTCCATTTTTGAGAATGCGAAGCAGGTTGCCGCGTCGTTTGGCCAGGCTATTGGTCGAATGGTTGGCACGGTTCGTAACAAGATTGGCGAGATGATGGGCGTGCTCGGCCAGATTCCGGGCAAGGTCCAAGGCGTTTTTGCTTCGGCTGGTTCGTGGCTGGTGAATGCCGGTAAGAACATCATCAACGGCCTTATTAACGGTATTAAGTCGATGTTTGGCCAGGTGGGTAATGCGATTGGTTCGGTGATGCCGGACAAGATTCGCGGCATGCTTGGCTTCATGGACGGCGGCGTCTACATGGCGGAGGGTGGTATCACCCGTGCCTACATTGACGGCGGCATCGACAAACTAGAGCGTTACGCTAACGGCGGCTCGAAAGAGCAGCATAAAGCGCAGATTGCTAAGGGCGGCGAGTGGCGTGTGTGGGCGGAGCCGGAAACCGGCGGCGAGTCCTACATCCCACTCGCGAAGTCGAAGCGGAAGCGGTCTACACAGATTCTTGCCAAGACGGCCGATATTTTCGGCCTGTCGGTAGTGGACAAAAAGGGTGAACTGGTCAAACCAGGCACTTCCTCCCAAGTAGCGCCGTCTAAATCCCAGTACTTCGCCAACGGCGGAATCACGGCTAAGGAGATTCGTTCCTTCGTCGAAGGAGCACGTGTTAGGGGCTATCAGGCGTCTAGATCACTTGAAGGGGCCCCTTACAAATGGGCTTCGTCAGACTGGGGTGACTGCTCAGCCAGCATGAGTTCAATTTCCGCGTTTGCGGTGGGCCTGAATCCGTTCCCGCGTAAGTTTGCTACTGGCAATGAGGCCGCGTGGCTGTCCTCGCACGGGTTCCATCGCGGTCGCGGTAAGAAGGGCGACCTGCGTATCGGTTTCAAGAACGGCGGGCCGGCTGGTGGACACACTGCTGGTACGCTGCCTGATGGCACGAACGTGGAGATGGGCGGCGCCCGTGGTAACGGTCAGATTGGTGGCCGTGCTGCTGGCGCGTGGGACTCCTATTTCGACACGTTCTTCTATAAGACCATTAAGCCGCCGAAGCCGCCGAAGATGAACAAAATTCTCGACCAGAATGCCATCCCGGACGGCGCAAGCATGACCATTGACGGCGTGCCCGTCTCTGTGAGTGCCGATGAAACCACTGGTAGCACTGGCGAGAACACGGTCACGGTTGCGTTGTCCCCGGAGGATGCGGCTAAGGCCACCGCCGCGAAGGAGCTGGGCGACCAGTCCATCCTGGACTTCGCGGTAGACGGAATCTTCGACATGCTCGGCATGAAAGATTCCACCATCAAGAAGTTGCTGACCACCAAGGGCAAAGACCTACTGCCAAGTGGCGAGAGTATCGTCACCACGCAGCAGGTGAAGGAGCAGCCGCGCACCAGCGTGGCTGCGAAGAACGCCCAAGCCATTGAGTCCGATGCGGCAACGTCGTTGTCACCGGCGAAGATGGCTAAAGACCCTCAGCTTGCAGCACCCAAACCGGAGAAGAAAAAAGGTCCGACGTGGGGCCCTGATTTCTTTGCTGGTGAGATTGCTCGCAAGGCGAAGGACATGAGGTTGGATAAGCTGGCCGCGAAGATTGGTCTGGCGACGGCGTTGGTGGAGTCGGGTAACCCGCTGAAAATGTGGGCGAACCGTGCTGTGCCGGAGTCGCTGAAGTACCGTCACGATGCTGTTGGTTCGGATTACGACTCTGTTGGCCTGTTCCAGCAGCGTGATAACGGTGCGTGGGGAACGGTGAAGCAGCGCATGACCCCGTATGACTCTGCGGGCATGTTCTTCGACAAGCTCAAGGGCTTCGACTATCACGCGATGGACCCGGGAGCTGCTGCGCAGAAGGTTCAGGTTTCTGCCTTTCCTGACCGCTATGGGCAGCAGATGGGTAATGCCGAGAAGCTGTTAAACAAGGTCGGTGTATTCGACCAGGGCGGCTGGCTCAAGCCTGGTGGCATTGCCGTGAACCTATCCAACGAGCCGGAGCCGGTATTCAACGGTGACCAGTGGCGCGACATTAAGCGCGGCGGACTCAAGTCTGATGATGGGATGACGCTTGTAGTCAACCTTGAAGGCCAGGAGGTTCTGCGTAAGCGCATGGACAAGGTCGAAGGTGAGGTCACGATTAATACGGAGGAGATTGGCAAGCTGCGCCGTCGTACTGGTGTGGCTGTTGCTGCGACTACTAGGGGAGGTGCGATGTAGATGGTGAATCCTGTGAGGTTTGGTTCCGGTTTTTCGGGTTTCGATTTACCGGACCCGCCTGGCTACAAAATCACCTATACTGCGCCGCACCGCCCTGGTGAGACGTTCATCTTGCACTCGATGCTTGACGCGGAAGCGGATGAGCAGCGTGTGGTTCTTAAAGAGAGCGGTTTTGGTGGCGGCTTCGGCGAGGTGGATTTTTCTTCGGCGGAGTCTGTCACTCGTTACGGTTCTCGTGTTGTTGGGTCGAAGGTTCCGGCGTTTGATGGCGAGTTGGATGTTGTTGTTCGTCCGGGCCCTGATGATTCGGTGATGGAGACTCTGCGTGATTGGCGTAATTCGTGGTCCTATTTCGATGATGGTCTGTTAAAGGTCGTGGCGCGTGATGGTGGTAACCGTGAGGCGCGTGTTCGTTTGGTGAGTTTCGGTGAGGTTGAGCTAGATCCGTCAGGGACACGTCTTATTGAAGATAGTGTTCGGTATAAGTGCCTTGATGGGTTCTGGTCTGGGGGTGCTAGGATATACACGGGTAACGTCACTGTGACGGTTCCCGGCGACCTACCACCGAAACTTCGCCTGAAATGGGACGGCCGCTCAACCAGTTTCACTTTGCCGAGTGGTCTGCGTGTCAGTTTGGGTAGTGGCCCGGGAACTCGGTGGATTGATTTGGAGCGCGGAATGCAAGGCCAGGTGACTGACGCGAACGGCAACGTCGATTCGGGTACATGGTCTTCTTTGCGCGGCGTGCTCGTAGGGGAGACGCTGCAGCCACACACAAAGAATGATTTCCAACTGGGCGCGGGGCTCACCCTAGAGGCCACCCCGCGTTACTTATCCCCGTGGAGGTGACACATGGTTGACTGGTCGCAGCATAAAGCCCACCGTGAATCGGTCATGCAGGCTCACGGGCAGTACGTCGGCCTGTACGACAAGAACTGGGAACCAGTCTTAGACATTGAGGATTGGCTAGAGGCCGAGTGGGGTGGCATTTTTGCGGACGTGGGCAACATGTCCATGACCTTGCCGGGTGAGGTATCGCCGGGTGTGGTCAACCCCGTGGTGGATTATCTTTTGCGCGATGACCTCCGAAACTTGGATAAGGGCGGCAGTTTGGACGCGCTTATTCATGGCGCGGTGCATGTCGTCGTGGAGCGCCCCGGTCTTAAACGCCGTTGCTACCGCATTCTGGAAATCAATCCGCGTGGTGGCGACCCGCAGGGCAACCCCGCCGAGGTGGAACTCACGGGTGTGGACTCGATGGAGCACCTGAAGCACTTGCCACTGTGGGCGGACCCGTCCAACCGGTCTAAGGTTGTGCAGTTGCAGTGGGAGGACCGCCAAGACGGCAGCGCCGAAAAAGTCTCGCGCAAGTTGATTGGCCGTAATCTCATTGGCTATCAGCAGCCGAGCCTGCTGGACAGTATGTTCTCGTGGACGACGGGCTACACTAGCCCCTCGCAGTGGCGTGGGTTTAATCCGTCGATGCATCCGGTGATTTGCTCGCCGGTCATGTCTGGTAATCGCTCCGAATGGTGCGTGGTGTCGGCTCGTTGGGATAACGCGTGGGATTTGCTTAAGGCAACGTGGGCGGCGGCTGGTGTGCAGCCTTTCGCGTGGTTGTGGCTTCCCGGCGACCCGCAGCCTTTCCCGTCCTATACGACGCTCTCGTTGCCGACGACGATTATTGACTTCGCCCCAAGGGCTACGGTGACTGGCGCGGCAGGCATCGTGGGGCAGGCTTTCCGCCAATTGCGCCGCACGATTAGTAGTGACGATTTCATTACATCCACTACCGAGTTTGCGGACGTGGACATAAGGAACAGTGATGGGCGGCGCCCGTGGGTGGTCTACACACTCATGGACGCCCCAGATGTGAAGCTGCGTAAGTCCACGGACCACCGTTGGCTGGTGGGTGGTAAGTCACCAGACATCGTGAATAAGGCGGCGAATATTGGTATTAAGACCGCGTTTGCTGCGGCGGTGGCCGCAATCCCGTGGGTTGGTGCTCCTATTGCCGAGGTGATTAAGGGCGGCGGCGAATTGTTGGCGGAGATGTCCGCTGACCGCCTGTTTGTCCTCAACGAGTACGTGGACAAGAATCGCCAGTTTCATTATGGCCGGTCTCGTTTCACGGCTATCTCAAAGACAGGTGAAGCCAACACGGTGGAGTCTTTGCAGAAGGCTTGGCAGGCGAAGCAGGAGACGGAGGGCGGCATCAGCGCCGAGTTCTCCATCGACAACCCCGACCCGTACCTACCAGGGCGTGACTTTGACCTGGGCGACACCATCGGTGTGACCGCGTGGGGCGTGGTGTGGGCCGCTTACGTGTCTGGGTTGACGTGGACTTCTAAGCCCGGCAATGAGGTCGGCTGGCAGTTGCGTATTGGCGATTATGCGTCGTTGGCGTCGCCGGGTGAGCTGTACCAGGCGAATAAAGAGAATGTTCGTGCTGTGATTGGCCGACTGGCCGTGACAAAGGGAGGATAGATGGATTACCGCTACATTGTGCCGACGCAGGTGCCGGAGTCGGAACACCCGTACGCGGGCCTGTTTCTAGGTGTTGTGCCGGAGGGACGCGAGTCTGCTGTGGCACGCCATATTTTCGACGAGTTAGGTGCTCGCTTCCAGGTGGGAGAGGCGGAGACCATCACGCTTGGGTGGGCGGTTGATTTCGACACTGATAGTGACCGCGAGCGCGCCACGGTGGGCGAAGAGTTGGACTTTCAGATTCCGGGTGCTGATAAGCGTGGTGTGTGCATCATAGATGGGCACCTGCCGCCCGGTATTGAGCTACACCGCCACAACGGCACCCTCACAGGCAAGTTCACGAAGCCCGGCCTGTATGACGTGACTTTGGCGCTTGGCCCGGCGGTGAAACTCGACCCACTAGGCGGTACGGGAACACCGGGCGAGCAGGTCGCGTGGATACCCATTACCCAGAAGCGGGCACGTGCCGAGTCCACCACACCGGCACCAAAGACGCTCGACGGGCTTAGCGCTTTGGAGCTTTCCCAGCTTGCCGCCGAAGCCATGCGTCTAGAGCGCCTGAAAGCAATAGAGGAGCTAGACGATGGGCATTAACCCAAATTCCGGCGATGGTGTGGAGAAGAACTACACGGTTGATGGGCGCACAGACGCGACAAGCATAGTTTCCGATGCCGAGCACACCGGTAATGAAGCCGGTAAAGCCTTTGCCCAAATCGCCGCACAAGCCGACTCCGCAAACAAAGGAACTTCCGACCTTTCTAAGCGGGTAGCCGCTCTAGAAAAGCAATCCACCTCACCCGACCTCACCGGATACCCACTGCTTTTGTGGTGGGACGGCACCGGGACAAAACCCGCCCTTAAACCAGGATGGGCACTCATCAACATCACCACCGGCAAGGTAGAGAAAGGATAAAACCCGTGGCAATTAACCTCACCGGAAAAATCACCGACGTTACTGGAAACCCACCCGAAGGCGAAGTAGTAGTGTCAGTCAAAGCGCCTGTCTACCGCGCAGGTAGCAATTCGATTATCACTTCGTCTCCGCGCCGCGTAGATACGGACGGAACCTTCACCATCACCGTCGAACCAGGGCCAGCTTGGCTATACCTTGAAGGTAGCGGCTGGTCTGATTCTGTACCTATCTCCGCCGCTGAGGGATTCACCACCATCGTGCAGGCAATGGCAAACGCCGCTGGCATCCCCGGCCTCCTAGACTTCATCGCCTTGCTGAAAGATGGACGCGGCGTCATCGACGATTATGCGAAGAAAGCTGTTGATGAGGCGGTAGCGCCGGGGGAAATCCCTTCCGGTACGGACTGGGATACGCTGACTACGCGCTCCACTTATGTACGCAATCAGGGCACGTATGATGATAAGAATGACCCTATCCGCTTTGCGGGCGTGCTTTATGTCCATAACCCGGACCCCGCTTCCGCGTCTGATAGGTATAAGTCACAGACGTTTATTTCCTATGATGAGTTCGGTATTTGGCACCGTGCCCGCTCTGGTGGGGGTGAGTGGCTTCCGTGGCAGCGTTTGGACGCCGATGATTATAAGCCGGTAAACCTCGGCGAGGAGAGCCTAGATACAGTTACGGAAACTGGGTATTATGTCCAGCCTACTGGCAAGAGCGCCACAAAGAAGAATAAGTATCCCGTTGAGGGCGGGCGCGTAACTGTTACAGTCAGCCGCCTTAATGAGAACGCGCCTAGCCAGATCATGCAAACGGTTAGGTCTACTGACAGCGGACGAGTATTTGTTCGCACCTACATTTCTGGATGGAGTGAATGGGTTGAGGTAGCCGGTGGGCCGTTTTACCGGGGACTCATCGACTCCAGCGTAAAATCCATTGATGAGCTAGCGCCAGGCAATTGGGGCGTCGGCAGCGGCAACATCTCTACAGCGTTAGGCTTGCCGGAAAACTTCGGCACGTTGCTCATCCAGTACATTTCGTCAGGCAAGACCGCCCTTTTCCAGGCACAAGACAATTCAGGCCAGAAACCAGCACTATGGCTGGCTTCGAAATCTGGCGATACGTGGTCCGCATGGACAAAAGTGGCCGGGGATGCCGCCGCAGTAGATTCTGCAGCGGACATCACACACTTCGCGGTAGACACTGACGGGTTAACCCACGAGTTCCAAAGCCCCGATATGCCGGCTGACACTACCACCCCAGGGTTGGACGCTGCTGGCGTTATCTCCCGGTATGACAAGCTCATGGCCGAAAACCCGGACTATATTACTAAGCGCACCTTGGGCACTGCCTCCGATGGTAAGACTCCGCTCGTAGCCTACACATTTAAGCGGCCTGATTTGCCTACCCACGGCCGTAAATACGGCCAACTTTCCGACCAGGAACGCACAATGCCTACCTGCGTACTATCGAGCGGCACGCATGGGCATGAAGTATCCGTAGTGTCCAACTTGTACCAGTTCGCAAAGCTCCTGTGCAATGACTGGGATAAATACCCCGCGATTGAAGCAATGCGGTGGAACTTCGAGTTCGTATTCATCCCCATGGTCAACCCTTACGGTTTCAACGGCAGGGGAAACCCGGCTGTGTGGCCGCGAAAAAATGGCAACAAGGTTGACCTGAACCGAAACTTCCCTGTCGGGTGGGAAAAGACCAAACCAGATACGGCAACGTGGTCCGGCGAATCTCCACTGTCCGAACCGGAGTCTAAAGCCGTCTGGGAACTCATGCAGGACGTTAAAGACCGCGCCGTCCTCGGCATTGACATGCACAACTTCTCATCCTCGGAATCCAGCCCATGGCGGCAGGTGTGGGCTATCTACTCCCACCCGATGATGCTAGAAGTCAACAAGGCACTAATCCGCCTACTGTCACGACGCTGGAAGCAGCGCTACGACTGGATTACCATCCATGACACTTACTACGGCTACGTCAGTGAATGCACTGGCGGGTCCTTTGGCAGAGCGTATGCGGGCGTGGGTATCCCTGGCTCCACTTTGGAAACTAATAACATCACACTGTTGGATGGTGGTGACGGTGAGGAACTTAGCGCCAGGGCAATGACCTTGGGGTTGGATGCGATGGTCAACCACATTCGTCTGGGTCTTCTAGCGGGTGTTCGGCGTAAATCTCTACCGATGGGCGAGGGGTAGCCCATGGCGGTAACAATTGGTGCTCTGTCCCCAGCCCCTGTGGTGTGTACTGGCACGGGGTCTACGGCGGCGTCTGGGTGGTCTGTCTGGCGAATGCGTACTGACCACCCGTTGGCGAAGTTGGACGAGCTCGATACTCGTATTTCGCTTTCCTACCGGGGTCTATTTTTGGTGACTTATCTGGCGCCGGTGGAGAAAATTACACGCCAGTGGCTACTCAACGATGGTGCGGACCCGCAGCGCGGGGAGCTTACACTCGCTGGTGGAGCTGTATCCGAAGTTGTGGAGCTGAAATCCAAAGGCGACCAGCTTCGCGTCGTAGGAGCGCAACCGGGGCTTACGATTCGGATTGAATACCTCGCTACAAACTAACGCGCACTTCGGGGCGCTTTAATTTTTGCCCAAAAGGAGGGCGTAATTATGGTTACTCACCCAATGAAACAGGGCACCTATCAGGTGTCTAGTGGTTATGGGCCACGCTGGGGCACGTTTCACGCTGGGCTGGACTTCGCTGCGCCTATTGGCACGCCGATTTATGCGGCGGCTGATGGTGTCGTGGTGGAGGGCCGGGAGCGCTATAACGTGTCCGGTTTCGGCTCGTGGATATGGCTCGACTGCCAGGATAGCGTCGGCAAGGACTTCATTTACGGGCATGTCAAGCATGACGGAATTCTGGTTAAGGCCGGTGACCGTGTACGCGCAGGCCAACAGATAGGTGTGGTCGGTAACGAGGGCGAGTCCACCGGCCCTCACTGCCATTTCGAAGTTTGGGGGTCGCCGGGGCGATTAGGTGGTTCTCATCAAGACCCCGCCCCGTTTTTAACTAACGCCGCGCAGCCCGGCGAGTCTTCTGCCCGCCCTGTGGGGAAGCGGGGCGGCACATTGGTCGGCGTTGACGTTAGTGAGCACCAGGACGGAATGAGCCTGAAACGTGCTGCTAGTGAGGGTATTAGCTTTGCGATTATTCGCACCACTGACGGCACGCACCGCGACCGCTGCTACCGCTCACACCTAGAGGATGCAGAAGGGGCGGGAATGCTGACAGCTTCTTACCACTACCTGCGTAACCCGAGCGAAGGCACCAGCGTGGCGCAGCAAGTACAGGCCTCGCTGGAGGTCATGGGCGACATGAAGCGCCCGATGTGGATTGATGTGGAGACTAACGCCGGTTTGCACGTTGGCCATATCCGCGCCTGCAAGGCTGAGTTCGAGCGCCGGGGCGTGCGGGTGATTGGCTGCTATTCCTACGTCCCGTATTGGGAGGGGAGTATCAGCCCACACGAGCCGGACTCTCACGAGTTCGGGGCCTTTTGGGTGGCTGCTTACGGGCAGAATCACCACGGCCGCCCACGCGATATTTACCCCGGCGACCAGCACCAGCAATGGGATTACCCGCTGGGCAATCAGAAGCCCGCCCTGTGGCAATACGGCTCCAACGCCCAAGTGGCCGGGTACAGCGTGGACATCAACGCCTACAGGGGTAGCAGGGCGCAGCTAAAAGCACTATTCACAGGAAAGCAGCAGGAGGAGCTAAGCATGGCTGACATTCAAAGAATCCTTGACCATATTGACCGGAAAACCGAGGAGACCAAGCGCTACGTCGATATTCGCATCACTGAGCCGATGGGTTCAGATGTTAAGGACATTCGCCAGCAGCTGACCGGTGGGCGCGACAAGATTATCCGCGAGGACGGCACCGTAGATATTGAGGCCTCCTACCCCGGCTGGGAACAACTAGGTCAAGATAGCCAAGGCCGTAATCTCACGCTTCCGGATGCGGTGGCGAGTATCCGTCGCCAACTCGTGGAGATTGAAAAGAATCTGGAGGAACGCTAATGGCCAAGCACTACACCAATCCCGCACCAAAGCCCCGCGCCGTCATCGGCACCCCATGGTGGATACGCCTAGCCGTGTACGTCGTGGTCGCCGCCGTGGGCCTTGCCCTCGTCGCATTCGGCATCGCCAGCCCCGAGCAGGTGGACGGCTGGCTCGGCCAGACTGGTGGACTAGCCGCGCTCATTGGTGGTGCCCTCGCCGCAGTGAATACGGGCCGTGAATCCGACGAAGCACCTGTGGGTGTAGTCATTGAGCAGCCCGTCACGCCTGAGCCGGAGGATGCGCCCACCAGCCTGCCGGTCTACACTGGCCCCACCACGGCAGGGGAGTGAGTATGGATTGGGAAAGATTTAAACTCCGCGCCGCCAGGTGGCTCGTATCCGACGCAGCCGGGCTATTGATTCTGGGTAGTATTTCCATTGCTCGTGGCATGTCCTACACGCCGCTGCTGGTGAACCCTGAGCGGAAGCCTACGCACTTTATGGAGAGTGTGCTTAACCCACCGTCGTGGTCTGTGGTGTGGCTTCTCATGGGTGCGCTGTGCCTGTGCGGGGTCAAGTGGCCGAGGTTGGTGCCCGCTGCTGTGGGGGCTGTTGTGGGGCTGCATTCCATGTGGGCACTCAGCTTCATTTTCGCCACCATCTTTGGTGATATGGGCCGTGCTTGGGTGTCGTCCCTCGGCTATATCGGCATCGCCGCCATGACCCTTTACGCTTACGCACGCGGACAAAGCAATGAGATGAAGCTGGTCGATGGGAGGTGACGGGCATGCCCGTAGACGGGCCGCTGGCAACCATCATCGTTGGCGTGATTGGCGTGCTCGGCACCATCATTGGTACTCACCTGACGGAGAAAAGCCAGAAAAAGAAAGCGGAGATAGAAACACGAGGCCCCGAGTGGGAATCCTTCACCAATAGTATCCGTGAGTGGACGAATGAGCAGCTGAAAGAGCGCGACAAGTCCATTAATGAGATGCGGGGCGAAATCGCGGAACTCCGCGACAAACTAGAGGTGTGGAAAAGCCGCTACTTTATCGCCGTGAACCACATTAGGCAGTGGAGAATTCGCCACCCGGAGAGCGTCGCTGAAATGCCCATACCCGACGAGCTAGAAAATGATTTTTAGGATGACCCTCACCCCTGCGCGGGGTGGGGGGCTTTTCGTCGTTTTAGGGGGCAACCTCGAAATCAAAGTCTGCCATCGTGTACGCCATATGGATATGCCCTAGGAGTGCGGTGTGTTCAGAACGGCTAAAACTTTCACCTGTAATCGCGTTGGTGAGCATCACAGGTTTGCCTTCTGCCTCTGCCTGCTCGGCAATCTGTAGGGCTTGGTCGATACAGTCTGCGAACCGCACCCACTTGTCCTGGAGCCATACACCGGCATCGAGCGGGGGCTGGTGGGTGGTTTCCCAGCGTTGGGCGGTTCGTATGTTCACGTCACAGGCGTCGGCCACGTCCTGGGAGGTTAGGCCCATGCTGGTGCGTAGTATACGGAACTCATTCGGGGTCATGCGGCTTGTGTCCTTACTTCGGTGATGGTGCCGAGGGTGAAGTGCTGGCGGCCTACGACGCGGTCGATGGTGCCCCACTGCCCCGCGGTGTTGGTGCGCCGGAACGTCACATCAGCGGGAAACTGCTCTTTGAGGATGGCGTACATGTGGGGGCCGGTGTAGGTGCCCAGGGTGGTGATGATGGTCTGCATTTCGGACTTTCTTTCCGGTTGTGCGGCCTCTTCCAGGGGTGGTTCCCCTTGCCGTCTAACACCATTATATGCCGTAGTTTACGACATGGCAAGTTGTGGCGATCGCGCCCCCCGATCCCGCAAAAATCCCGCAATTCGCTTTGTAGCCCCCGTAATTACCGGAATTGCTGGAAGTATCGAAACACTGTGACCTGCGGTGATAAGGAAACCGCAGGACAGTCTTAGGGCCCAATAACTAGCAGTCGTAGTACATCTCAAACTCCTGCGGGGTAGGACGCAGGCGAACCGGGTTGATCTCGTTCTCGTACTTGTAGTTGATGTAGGTCTCGATGAGGTCCTCGGTGAAGACATCGCCTTCGGTGAGGAAGTCCATGTCCTCCTGCAGGGCCTTCAGGGAAGCCTCGAGGGAGGTCGGCGCCTGCGGGATGGACTCAGCCTCTGCCGGTGGCAGCTCGTAGAGGTCCTTATCAACTGGAGCGTGCGGCTCGATGCGGTTCTTTACGCCGTCAATGCCGGCCATCATCATGGCGGCAAAGCCCAGGTACGGGTTGCCGGATGGGTCCGGTGCGCGGAACTCGATGCGCTTGGCCTTCGGGTTGGAACCGGTAATCGGGATACGGATAGCGGCCGAGCGGTTGCGCTGGGAGTACACCAGGTTAATCGGTGCCTCGAAGCCTGGCACCAGGCGGTGGTAGGAGTTCAGCGTCGGGTTGGTGAACGCAAGAACGGCACCAGCGTGGTGGAGGATGCCACCGATGTAGTAGCGGGCGATATCGGAAAGGCCTGCGTAGCCAGCCTCGTCGTGGAAGAGAGGCTTGCCGTCCTTCCACAGGGACATGTGGGCGTGCATGCCGGAACCATTATCGCCAGCCAGCGGCTTAGGCATGAAGGTTGCGGTCTTGCCCCACTGCGCTGCGGTCTGCTTCACCACGTACTTGAAGGTCTGGATGTCATCGCCCGCGTGCAACATGGAGTTGAAGCGGTAGTTGATCTCGTTCTGGCCGGCGCCGACCTCGTGGTGGAAGCGCTCGATTTGGAAGCCAACCTTTTGCAGGTTCTCCACCATGGCGTCGCGAACCTCACCGTGCTTGTCATACGGCGCGGTGGGGAAGTAGCCGCCCTTCATGCGGGTCTTGTAGCCGGTGTTCGGAGTGCCGTCGAAGTTGGTCTCGCTATCGCGGTTCCACCAGCCCTCATCGGAATCCACCTCGTAGAAGCCGTGCTGGACGTCGGTGCCAAAGCGCACGGAGTCAAAGAGGTAGAACTCGGCCTCAGCGCCAAAGTTGCAGGTATCGGCAATGCCGGTGGACTGCAGGTACTCTTCTGCCTTGCGCGCGATGTTGCGTGGGTCGCGGGAGAAAGGCTCAAAGGTAAATGGGTCGTGGACGAAGAACTTGATGTTCAGGGTCTTGGCTGTGCGGAACGGATCGATATGCGCGGTGGCTGGATCCGGCAGCAGGGTCATATCGGATTCATCGATGGTGGTGAATCCGCGGATAGAGGAGCCGTCGAAGGCAAGGCCATTTTCGGCATCTTCTACGGTGAACTCATCTGCTGGGATGGAAAAGTGGTGCTCGGTGCCTGGGACGTCCGTAAAGCGGATATCGACGAACTTTACGTCCTCGTCCTTAATAAATTGGACGATGTCCTGCACTGTCTCGAAAGACACGTTTGTCTCCTCGTTGTTGACCGGTGAATTGTCTCTCTATAGCCTACTAGGTTCCTACCGTTGGCATCGCGATTCCCCTCGTTTCACATCTCACTTTGTGCCCGCTAGATTGGTGAGCATGGC
Source organism: Corynebacterium sp. ACRPQ (assembly GCF_022347225.1). Taxonomy (NCBI): domain Bacteria; kingdom Bacillati; phylum Actinomycetota; class Actinomycetes; order Mycobacteriales; family Corynebacteriaceae; genus Corynebacterium; species Corynebacterium sp. ACRPQ. The sequence goes on along the minus strand of NZ_JAKRNF010000002.1, from coordinate 160,055 downwards.
AGATAAGCGTACGTGGCTCGACGGGCCGAATATTCCGGGCGAATACGATGACATGGAAGGCCCTGGCCGCTGGCCGGGCGAAAAGCTCGGCCTTCCGGAGTCCGGGCCGGGGTCACTGGCGCCCGTTGGCCGCCGCGCCGGCGCCGTGGCCATTGACTGGATCGTGTGCATGCTCATTGCCAACCTGATCCACATGTTCACCACGGAATTGGGCGGGGTGGCCTTCTTGGGCTACGCGCTGTGGGTAGTCATGGGCATTGTCTGCGGTTGGCTCTTTGCCCGCACCCCCGGCATGTTGCTGTTGGGTATGGGCGTGGCGCGACTCGACGTCCCCGGTGCCCGCGTGGGCCTGTGGCGTGCGGCGCTGCGCACGGTGCTCACCGGTGTGCTTTTCCCGGCGGCCATGGTTGATGCGGATGGACGCGGCATGCACGACCGCGCCACCGGCACCATCGTCATTCGCTCCTAGATAGCCTGCTATCAAGGGCATAAGAAAATCCCTGCTACGCCGCCGACGGTGTAGCAGGGATTAGCTTTAGGCGCTTATTTATTCTTCTTGCGCTGCTGGGCACGGCGCATGCGGCGGTTCATGCCGGCCATGTTCTGCGCCTGGTGGGGCATAGGGCCCTTAGGCATGCCCGGGGTGGTACCCGGCATGGAATCCATGGCCTCGATGCGGCGGATGTTTTCGTAGGTTTCGTTCTTATTGAAGTTGCGCGGCAGCTTCATGACCTTATTGCGCAGCTTGGATACGGGAACCTCGTCCTCGCCGTTGCCTACGAAAATCTCGTAGACGGGAACGCCGCCGGCGATCTTGTCTACACGCTTCTTAAGCTGGTTCAAGGTGGGGCGTACGCGGTTCTTATTGCCCTCGCAAACGAAGATGACGCCGGCATTGCCGATGACGCGGTGGATAAGATCCTGCTGGCGGGTAGCGGCCACACCGGTCTTTACGGACCACACGATGCCCACGGTATTGCGCAGCTGCTGCTCCAGCGCCCAGCCGGCAGCGCCGGGCTGGTCTTCTACGCGCTTGTACATATCGCGCTCAAGGCGGCGGGTGAAGAGGAACATAGCGAGCAGCGCGCCGATGCCCAAACCGAGGATGAGCATGAACCACTCGCCGCTAAAAAGCATGCCAATGAGGAAGAAGAGCAAGCCCATGCCCAGGAAGGCACCCAGCATGATGGGGATAAGCGCCTTATCCTGCTTGCGCTGCATATTGAATGCTTGCCACATTTGGGACCAGGTTTGCTTACGCTGCTGGCGCTTGGCCGCGCGTTCTTGCTTCTTTGCAGCCTTTAGTGCTGCCTTGTCATCTTTCGCCATGGCTCCTACTTTAAAGGTCAACGGGCATAAATGTTAAAACGGCCCACGCGAAAAGCGCAGGCCGTTATGAAAACGTTCGGTTTAGCGGATGGTGGCCGCCGCCGAATTCGCATTAGCCGGGGTCTTGGCCATGCGGGTGGTCACTGGAGTCTCTTCCGAGGGGCCGTACTTCTCCAGCAGGGTGGAGGCCTCTTGGGCGGTGGCACCCTGGGAGGTCTCGGCCAGGTGCTTGAGGTTTTCCGGCAGCTCAAAGCCGCGCTTTTCCATGGCCTGCACGTAGAGGCGGCCGGCGCGGTAGGACGAGCGCACCAGAGGGCCGGACATGACGCCGCCGAAGCCGAGCTCCTTGGCCAGCTTGGAGTGGGCGACGAATTCCTCTGGGCGCACCCAGCGCTCAATCGGGTGGAAGCGCGGGCCGGGGCGCAGGTACTGGGTGATGGTGATGATATCGCAGCCAGCAGAGCGCAGGTCACGCAATGCTTCCTCGACCTCATCCTCGGTCTCGCCCATGCCCAAGATCAGGTTGGACTTGGTAATCAGGCCATAGTCGTGGGCCTGGCGGATAACGTCCAGGGAACGCTCGTAGCGGAAGGCCGGGCGGATGCGCTTAAAGATACGCGGCACGGTTTCCAGGTTATGGGCAAAGACCTCCGGCTTGGCCTCAAAGACCTCTTCCAAAAGGTCCGGCTTGCCGGAGAAATCCGGGGTGAGGTTTTCCACGCCGGTATGGGGGTTAAGCTCGTGAATCTTGCGCACGACCTCCGCGTAGAGCCATGCGCCCTCATCCGGAAGATCGTCGCGGGTAACGCCGGTAATGGTGGTGTAGTTAAGGTCCATTTCCCGGATGTTTTCGGCCACGCGGCGCGGTTCGTCGCGGTCGAGTTCTTCCGGCTTGCCGGTGGCGATATCACAGAAGTCGCAGCGGCGGGTGCACTTATCGCCACCGATAAGGAACGTAGCCTCGCGGGATTCCCAGCACTCGTGGATATTCGGGCAGCCTGCCTCTTGGCACACGGTGTGCAGGGAAGCGCCGGCCACGCGGGACTTCATGTCCTCGTAGCCCGGGCCGGTGCGGACCTGGTTGCGAATCCAGCGTGGCTTTTGTTCGATGGGTGACTCCGCATTCTTCTTTTCAATGCGGAGCATCTTGCGTCCTTCAGGCTTTACAGTCACAAAACTCACTTTATCGGTTGATGGTGGTGATGGCTAATAGCTCTTCTAGGTATATGTCGCCGCAGTCACATCCTATTCCGCGCCAGCCCCGAACGAGGGCTACTGCTGCGCTTGCCGACGCCTCTCCCGTGCCCTTTCATTAGCCAGCTTCGTGGGATCCGGGGCTGAGCCGAAGGTGTGGTCGGCAACGATGAGGCGGCCCGAGAGGGCGTCGTCCAGCGCTTGCAACAGCGGTTGGGTGGCGTCCTCGAGGCTGACCTGGTGGCCCAGTTCTAGGGACAGGGTGGTGACGTCGGCGTCATCGATGCCGCAGGCCACGATGTGGTCGTAGTACTCCAGCGTATTGCAGCAATTGAGGGCCAAGCCGTGCATGGTCACCCCGCGGGTAATGCGGATGCCCAGGGCGGCGATCTTGCGGTCGCGCTTCGGGGCAGCCGGATCCTTGGCTTTGGTGGTGGAGGGGACCCATACGCCCGAGCGGCCATCGATGCGCCCTGCGGTGGTCACCCCCATCTGGCGAACCGTCTGGATGGTGGCTTCCTCCAAGCGGCGGACATAGTCGACGACGTCGACAGGCTCTGCCAGCTTGATAATGGGGTAGATGACCAGCTGGCCCTCGCCGTGCCAGGTGATGCGCCCGCCGCGGTCCACGGTGATAACGGGCAGGCCGTTATCGGGCATATCCTCTGGCTGGGTGCGCTTGCCGGCGGTATAGATATTGGGGTGCTCAACCACGAGCACCACGTCGCCTTGCTCGCCCTTGGCGCGGGCGGCCGCTACCTCGGCCTGGTAATCCCACGCCTCCTGGTAGTCCATCCGGCCCAGGAAACGGACCTCTAGTGGCTTATCGGAGGCGCGGATGGAGCGCTCGGCGGGGAAGAATGGATCGCGTGGTGCAGTCATAGCCTCAAAGTTTCCTCTGGTGCGGTGGGCAAAGCAAAGCGGGAGGATGCGCGTGGCACACCCTCCCGCGTGGGGCTGAATTAGTCCAGGCCGTTAGCGGATGCGTAGGCGGCGGCATCCATGAGCTCGCCGGCCTCATCTACCTCGACCTCGAAGAGCCAGCCCTCACCGAACGGGTCGTTGTTGATGACGGCGTAGTCATCGTGTACGGCCTCGTTGACAGCCTTGACGGTGCCGGTGACAGGGGAGTAGAGGTCAGAGACGGACTTGGTGGATTCCACCTCGCCACAGGACTCGCCGGCGGTGACGGTATCGCCCACCTCCGGTAGCTCAGCAAAGACAACCTCGCCCAAGCGATCGGCAGCGATGGAGGTAATGCCGATGCGCACGGTAGCGCCAGCGACGGCGTCAGCGGTGGCGTTGACCCACTCGTGGTCTTCGGAGTAGGAGAAATCTTGTGGAAGGGTAGCCATGGTGGTGTAGTCCTTTCGGGCTGGTTGAGATGATGTTTACTTATCGCGCTTGTAGAACGGCAACGCGGTTACTTCAAAAGGATAGCGCTTGCCGCGGATCTCTACTTCGACTTCGGCGCCGGGCTCGAGTTCGGCGCTGGTTTCCAGCAGCGCGATGGCAACTGGGTGTCCCAGGGTGGGGGAAGGCTGGCCGGAGGTGACGGTTCCGACCTTCTTGTCTCCCACGAATACTTCGGCGCCGGCGCGCGCGGCGCGGCGCTGCGTGGAGGTGAGGCCGGTGATCGCCACCTGCGGGCCGTCGGCGGCGCGCTGGCGGATGACCTCGGAGCCGACGAAATCGGCTTCCTTCTTGGCAAAGGCACGCGCCATGCCCGCCTCTACCGGGGTGATATCGCGAGAGAGCTCGTTGCCGTAGAGCGGCATGCCGGCCTCGAGGCGCAGGGAATCGCGGGCGGCAAGGCCGCACGGCTTGAGGTCGTATTCCTCACCGGCCTTGAGCAGTTCTTCCCACAGCTGCGGGGCATCGGAGTTATACACGATGAGCTCGAAGCCATCCTCACCGGTGTAGCCGGTGCGCGCGATAATGGCGAAGGTGCGCGCTACCTTGCCCATGGTGGCGGCGTAGTAGCCGAGGTTATATACCTCGTCCTGCTTATTGTCTTCTACCAGCGGCACGAGGATTTCTGCGGCCTTAGGGCCCTGGACGGCGATCATGGCGACGTCACGGGACTCGTTCTTCAGAGTTACATCAAAGCCCTCGGCGCGCTTATTGAGCTCGTCCCACACGGTATCGGCGTTGCCGGCATTCGGGACGACGAGGAATTTGTCCTCTTCAAAGCGGTAGGTGATCAGGTCATCGATGATACCGCCGTCTTCAGCGGTAATCATGGAGTACTTGGCCTTGCCCACCTTGAGGGGCTCGAAGTTGGAGATGAAGGCATAGGACAAGAACTTGCCGGCGTCGGCGCCGTTGACCCAAATTTCGCCCATGTGGGAGAGGTCAAAGAGGCCGGCGGTGCTGCGCACCGCGCGGTGCTCATCCAGCTCGTTCTGGTACTTCAAGGGCATGTTCCACGGGCCGAAGGCCGTGAAGGTGGCGCCGAGTTTTTCGTGCTCGGTATGAAGCGGGGAGGTGAGTAGTTCGGTCATGGTTACTCCTCAGATTCGTCGATGTCGAAAGCTTCTGGTGGTGGGCAGCTGCAGACCAGGTTGCGGTCGCCGTAGGCCTCGTCGATGCGGCGTATCGGCGGGAAGTACTTGTAGTTGTGACGCAGGGATTTCACGGGCCACGCGGCCTTTTCGCGACTGAAGGCGTACTCCCACGTATCGGAGCCGATGGACTCCGCGGTAAATGGTGCGTGGTGAATAACGGAGCCTTCGTAGGAAACCTCGCCGTCGATGATCTCTTGGATCTCCGCGCGGATGGTGCGCATAGCCTCAATGAAGCGGTCCAGCTCGCCCAGGTCTTCGGACTCGGTGGGCTCGACCATGAGGGTTCCGGCCACCGGGAAGGCGAGGGTCGGGGCATGGAAACCAAAGTCCACGAGGCGCTTGGCTACGTCGGCTGCGGTGACCCCGGAGGCGTCGGTAAGCGCGCGCAGATCCAGGATGCATTCGTGCGCAACCAAGCCAGCGTTGCCGGTGTAGAGCACAGGGAAGGAATCTTCCAAGGACTTGGCCAGGTAGTTCGCGCCCAAAATCGCGTGGGCGGAGGCCTGGGCCAGTCCCTGTGCCCCGGTCATAGCTAGGTACGCCCAGGAAATCGGCAGCACACCCGCCGAGCCGTACTTGGTATTGGTAATTGGCACGCCCTGACCTACCGGGGTAGCGGTGGTGGCATCCAGCTGCGGATCCGCGGCGTTGGTGGGCAGGAAGGGGATGAGGTGCTCGGCCACTGCGACCGGACCCACGCCCGGGCCGCCACCGCCATGCGGAATGGTAAAGGTCTTGTGCAGGTTGAGGTGGGAAACATCGCCGCCGAACTGGCCTGGGCGGGCCCAGCCGGTCAGCGCGTTCATATTCGCACCGTCGATGTAGACCTGGCCGCCCACCGCGTGGACCTTATCGCATACGTCGCGGACCTCGGGGTCAAAGACACCGTGGGTGGACGGGTAGGTCACCATGATGCCGGCGATGTGGTTGCCGTGCTTGGCAATCTTCTCATCCAAATCCGCCAGGTCAATAGAGCCATCCTCGGCGGTCTTGACCACAACAACGCGCAGGTTAGCCAGCGTTGCCGAAGCCGCATTGGTACCGTGCGCGGAAGCTGGGATGAGCACTACATCGCGCTCGTTATCGCCATTGGCTACGTGGTAGCGGCGGATGGCCAAAAGACCCGCCAGCTCGCCCTGGGAGCCGGCATTGGGCTGGATGGAGACCTTGGCATAACCAGTGACCTCGGCCAGCCAGCCCTCAATCTCTTCTACCAAGGCGCGCCAACCGGCGGTCGTTTCCTCTGGTGCGTAGGGGTGGATGCCTGCAAACTCCGGCCAGGAAATCGGCTCCATGGCGGCGGTGGGGTTGAGCTTCATGGTGCAGGAGCCCAGCGGAATCATGGTGCGGTCGAGCGCCAAGTCCTTATCGGCCAGCTTGCGCAGGTAGCGCAGCATCTGGGTCTCGGAATGGATGCGGTTGAAGATCTCGTGCTGGAGTGGCTCCTCGCCACGCTGCAGGTTCTCCGGCAGGGCAAAGTCGGCCTCAGCAGCTTTGGCGCCGAAGGCCTGGGCGAGCTTGGCGACGTCCTCCTTGGTCGCCGACTCACCAAAGGACACCGATACCTTGTCCTCGCCGATGGTGCGCACGAGGTAGCCCTCCTTTTGGAGGTCAGTCTTGATGGTGGCGGCGTCTACGCCGGCGACGGTCACGGTATCGAAGAAGTCCTCGGACACGAGTTGCTTTCCGGCATCCTTGACGGCCTGCGCAAAGGAGGAAGCGAGCGCGTGGACGCGCTGGGCAATGGCCGTGAGGCCTTGCGGACCGTGGTAGACGGCATACATGGAGGCGACATTGGCTAGCAGTGCCTGCGCAGTACAGATATTGGAGGTGGCGCGTTCGCGGCGAATGTGCTGCTCGCGGGTCTGCAGTGCCAAGCGGTAAGCGGGGCGACCATCCGCGTCCTTGGACACGCCCACGATGCGGCCAGGCATCTGGCGCTTGAGCTTTTCTGTGACCGCCATGTAGGCAGCGTGCGGGCCGCCGAAGAAGAGCGGAACGCCAAAGCGCTGGGAAGAACCGAGCACAATATCGGCGCCCAGCGAGCCAGGTGCCTCCAGCAGGAGCAGCGAAAGCGGGTCGGTGGCCACGGTGGCCAGAGCGCCGCGGGTGTGCAGCTCCTCGATGATGGTGGAGGGGTCAAAGATGTCGCCCTCGGTACCGGTGTAGGCGATTACTGCGCCGATGAGGTCCTCGCCCACGAGGCCTTCGCGCAGGTCTACGATTTCTACCTCGAGGTCAATCGCGCGGGCACGCTCTGCGGCGACGGTAAGCACCTGCGGGTGCAGGCGAGAATCCAGCACCACGCGGCGACCCTTCTTGACCGCGCGGGACATAAGGCCCACGGCTTCCGCGGTGGCGGAGGCCTCATCCAGCAAGGATGCATTGGCGATGGGCAGACCGGTCAGGGACTCAATCATCGTCTGGAAGTTCAACAGCGCTTCAAGACGACCCTGGGAGATCTCTGGCTGATATGGGGTATAGGCGGTGTACCATCCCGCGTCTTCCAATAAACCGCGGCGGATGACCGCGGGGGTGAGGGTGTCAGAAAAGCCTTGTCCGTAGAAGGACTTCAGCACGGTGTTCTGGTTGGCGTACTCCCGCAATGTAGCCTGCGCCTCATCTTCCGAGAGTGCCTCAGGAAGCTGAGGCAGTTCTGCGGCGCGGATCTTTGAGGGAATGGCGGCATCGACCAGCGCGTCCACGCTGTCGTAGCCTACCTTCGCAAGCATGGTGGCCTGCTCCGCAGAATCCGGCCCTAGGTGGCGGGAGATGAATTCCATGTCAGTGAGACTCCTTAATAGGGGGACAGTGGCTGTAACCGCCCCAATTATATGTTTAACAATGGGTGAGCCGATCCCGCTTTGGAAACTTTTATGCAGCGCGTCACTGTATAGAACTGCACCCAGTGCGCTCACCATGGGCTTAGGGGCAAGTCTCCCCCAACACCTCGAATAAAAAGGGATGGATTAGTCCGGCGTTTTCGGATCCGTCACCCCCACTTGGCACCCCAGACATAGCTAAAGCCTCTTAGCCCCGCAGTGGGGCTAAGAGGCTTTAAGCGGCGATAGAACCTTTAGACTTCGAGGTCTGCCTGGAAGTCAGCGGTCTGCAGGCGGTCCTTGATGGTGGTGATGAAGCGGCCTGCGTCCGCACCGTCAACTACCTGGTGATCGTAGGTGAATGGCAGGTAGCACATCTGGCGGATGGCGATGGCGTCCTGGCCATTCTCGTTGACAACGACCGGGCGCTTTTCAATAGCCGCGGTGCCCAGGATGCCGGCCTGTGGCGGAACCAAGATCGGGGTATCGAGCATGGCGCCCTCGGAACCGATGTTGGTCACGGTGAAGGTAGCACCGGTGAGATCGTTCGGCTTCAGCTTGTTATTGCGGGCCTTATCAGCGAGCTCTGCAATCTGCTGAGCGATCTGCGGCAGGGTCATATCCTGTGCCTTGTGGATGACCGGGGTGAGCAGGCCCTTCGGGGTGTCAACGGCGATAGCGATGTTGACGTCCGAGTGGTAGGTCATCTCCTTGGTCTCTGGGTTATAAGACGCATTGACGTTCGGGTGGGAGACCAGAGCCTCGGCGGTAGCCTTCACGATGAATGGCAGGAAGGACAGGTTGGCACCGTGCTTGTCGATGAACGCCTGCTTGTTCTTCTTGCGCATATCCCAGATGGCAGTCATGTCGACTTCCTGAACGTGGGTAAGCTGCGCAGAAATTTGCAGCGCCTCGACCATCTTGGCGGCGGTGATTTCGCGGATGCGGTTGACCTTCTGGGTGGTGCCGATGAGCTCCTGCTTGGCCGGATCCACGGACTTGGTGGACCAACGCGCGCGAGGGGAGTTATCGGACTGTGCGCCAGACTTGGCAGGTGCATCGCCCTCGCCAGCAGCGGCGAGCACGTCCTGCTTGCGGATACGGCCGCCGACGCCGGTGCCCTCAACGGTGTTGAGGTCTACGCCGTGCTTTTCAGCCAGCTTGCGTACCAGTGGGGTGACATAAGGAACGTTATCGCCATTGTTGACCTTGGCAGAGGTGTTCAGGGAGGAATCCTGCTTGGACTCCTTCTTTTCCTCAGCCTTCGGTTCTGGCTTCTTGTCTTCCTTTTCTTCGGCCTTGGGCTCTTCCTTCTTTTCTTCCTGTGGCTCTGGCTTGGCCTCGGAGGAGGATGCGGTGGCGTTTTCGTCGCCGATGCGGGCGATGATTTCGCCGACCTCGATGGTGTCGTCCTCGTCGGCGAGGATTTCTACCAGGGTGCCTGCTACTGGGGAAGGAATTTCAGTATCGACCTTGTCGGTGGAGACCTCGAGCAGCGGTTCGTCTACCTCGACGGTATCGCCAACGGACTTCAGCCACTGGGTGATGGTGCCTTCGGTGACGGATTCGCCGAGTTCTGGCATTTCCACGTCGGCTGCGTCGCCGGAGCCGCCGTTGGAGGAGTCAGCCTTCTTGTCTTCCTTTTCTTCGGCCTTCGGCTCTTCCTTCTTTTCTTCCTGTGGCTCTGGCTTGGCCTCGGAGGAGGATGCGGTGGCGTTTTCGTCGCCGATGCGGGCGATGACTTCGCCGACCTCGATGGTGTCGTCCTCGTCGGCGAGGATTTCTACCAGGGTGCCTGCTACTGGGGAAGGAATTTCAGTATCGACCTTGTCGGTGGAGACCTCGAGCAGCGGTTCGTCTACCTCGACGGTATCGCCAACGGACTTCAGCCACTGGGTGATGGTGCCCTCGGTGACGGATTCGCCGAGTTCTGGCATTTCCACGTCGGCTGCGTCGCCGGAGCCGCCGTTGGAGGAGTCAGCCTTCGGCTCTTCCTTCTTTTCTTCTGCTTCTTCCTCGCCCTTATCAGCGGAGGAGTCGTTGGATGCGGAGCCTGCCTCATCCTCGTCACCGATGATGGCGATGACTTCGCCAACCTCGATGGTGTCATCCTCGTCAGCCTTAATTTCAATAATGGTGCCGGCTACGGGGGAGGGGATTTCAGTATCGACCTTATCGGTGGAGACCTCGAGCAATGGTTCGTCGACCTCGACGGTATCGCCGACGGACTTGAGCCACTGCGTGATGGTGCCTTCGGTTACGGATTCGCCCAGCTCGGGCATCTCAACGGAGTTCGCCATGAGTTATAAGACTCCTCGAAAGTTGGAAGTGTTCTATCGCTACCCGACAATCTTACAGCGTGATGCTCACCCTCGTGCAGATGTGGGGTTAGTAACTACCCTCCTTCCGGGTAAGCTAGGCAATTATGTTCAACCCTTTCCGCCGCAATAAGTCCAGATCGTCGCTGCGACCACCCCGCGGACCGGGGGAGACCGTCCGCCCGGAAGACGCGCAGGATCTGCAACAGTGGGCCGCCGGAAAGGCTTTTATAGAAGCCTTTGTGGAGCCGGAAACGGTAGTCAATGAGATGTCCGTTGTTGTTGTGGATGAAAACGGCGAGTTCATTCGCCGTCGTATCGGCGGGCCAAAGGGCATCGATGCGGTGGCCAAACTATTGAGCTGCGATATTTATGATGTAGAAGAAACCGGCTATCCGCAGCGCATGCGCGATCGCATGGAAAGGCAGCGCATCTTGCGCAAAAGGGAAGAGCAAAGGCAACGCCGCGCCCGATTTGAGCGCGGCGAAAATCCCGATACAGGGCGAGAGCTAAGCTAGGTCAGCATCCTCGCGTAAATAAATTTGAGACCCGTTGCGGCGGAATTCGGCGGATTTTTCCTGCATACCTTCCTCTGGTGCTGAGCCGTGGGCTGCCGCGCGGACCTGGTCGCCCAGCGTCGGCATGCCCAGCTCGGCCATTTGCCCGCCGAACATCTCGCGGATGTCTTGGCTAATGCGCATGGAGCAGAACTTCGGCCCACACATGGAACAAAAGTGTGCGGTCTTTGCTGGCTCAGCAGGCAACGTTTCATCGTGATAGGCCTGCGCGGTCTCTGGGTCGAGGGAGAGCGCAAATTGGTCATTCCAGCGAAATTCAAAGCGGGCCTTGCTCATGGCATCGTCCCAAGCGCGGGCGCCTGGATGTCCCTTGGCAACGTCCGCTGAGTGCGCCGCAATCTTATAAGTAATGACGCCAGTTTTTACATCATCGCGGTTGGGCAGTCCCAAGTGCTCCTTCGGCGTGACATAGCACAACATGGCTGTACCACCCATTGCGATATGGGCGGCACCGATGGCGGAAGTGATGTGATCATAGCCAGGGGCGATATCGGTAACTAGAGGGCCGAGGGTATAGAAGGGGGCATCTGAAGCCCAGTCCTGTTCGAGTTCGTTGTTTTCTTGAATCATGTTGAGCGGCACGTGTCCGGGGCCTTCCACCATGACTTGGACGTCATACTCCCAGGCGCGGCGTGTAAGCTCGCCGATAGTCTTTAGCTCTGCAAATTGGGCGGCGTCGTTGGCATCGGCAAGGCTGCCGGGGCGCAGGCCGTCGCCAAGCGAAAATGCAACATCGTATTGAGCGAAAATCTCGCACAGCTCATCGAAGTGCTCGTACAGAAATGACTCTTTGTGGTGAGCAAGGCACCATCCCGCCATGATGGAGCCACCGCGGCTGACAATGCCGGTCACGCGATTGCTTGCTAGCGGTACATACGCCAAGAGCACACCGGCGTGAATGGTCATATAGTCCACACCCTGTTCGCATTGCTCGATGACGGTATCGCGGAAGATTTCCCAGGTCAGATCCTCTGCCACGCCATTTACCTTTTCCAATGCTTGGTAAATAGGCACGGTGCCAATGGGAACTGGGGAATTGCGCAGAATCCACTCGCGGGTGGTGTGGATATCGTCACCAGTGGAAAGATCCATTACGGTGTCCGCGCCCCACTGGGTAGCCCAGCGCAGTTTGGACACTTCTTCCTCGATGGAGGAGGTAACCGCGGAGTTACCAATATTGGCGTTGATTTTGGTGAGAAATTTTCGCCCAATGATCATGGGCTCAGACTCGGGGTGGTTGACATTATTAGGGATAATGGCGCGGCCGCGAGCTACCTCAGCGCGAACGAATTCTGGATCGCAATGCTCACGTAGTGCTACGAATTCCATTTCGCGGGTGATGATTCCTTGGCGGGCGTAGTGCATTTGAGTTACGCGGCGCCCGGGCTGAGCCTTAAGCGGCGGGCGCTTAGAGCCCTTCCACTCTTGGGAAGACGCCCCGCGGCGCTGTGCGGCACGTCCATCGTCAGCCAGCTCGCGGCCGCGACCGGCGTACTCTTTGGTATCTCCGCGCTCGCTAATCCACTCGCTGCGCAGGGCCGGTAGCCCCACTTCAGGTGCGCATTCTGGCCCACGCGTGCGGTAGACGCGGAAGGGCTCATTGGGGCCTTGTGGGGAATCATCCAGTTGGATTTCGGTCTCTGGAACTTCTAGACCGTCGTGGTGAATGGGGGAATAGGAATGCTTAGGGTGGTTTTCTGGGGCAGCCGTCATGGCAAGCGCTCCTCTCTTCCTTCGTAGGTATTAACCAAACAGGTTCGAACGGTCTATGCGCAGCTTTAGCGCACTCTCAGCCCGTGCTCGGGCACCCGTGGGGACGCAGATCACCCTATAACAATCGTCTCGCGTAGCGCAGAGCTTTCGCCATTTGGGTGGAGACACATTTGTCGAGGTGAGGTAGTAGGAGCCTTGGTGGCACAATTCAACAGGAAACTTTCAGGTACTTGACACCCGGATCCAATATCGGCATTCCATACTTAATTCATGCGTTTGAGAGAGCGCATGCGAGAGAGATAGAGAGAACCCCTCCCGTTTCCAGAGGGCGGCTGCTTTAGCTGATACATGGAAACACTTTGTAGAGAGACGCCTACGGCCCTCGGACCAGATTCGGTTCGAGGGCCGTAGGCGTTGTCGTGCGCTTAGCAGATGGTGGCACCGGCAGCGGCCAATTCCTGCAACGCGGTCTCGCCACGGGCATCATCAACGGGGGAGCAGTACTCACGCAGTACGCGGACGGTGAACCCTTCTCTCAAGGCGTCGGCGGCCGTGGCGCGCACGCAGTGATCGGTGGCAATGCCCACGATATCCACGGCGTCTATGTGGCGCTCGCGCAACCAGTCAGCGAGCAAGGTACCGTTCGCAGCGCCCTCGAATCCGGAATAGGCCGCGGTGTATTCACCTTTGCGGAAGTAGGCTTGCGCCGGCCCGATGGCCTCATGCATGGCCGCCCCGTGGGAGTCGGCTACGCAGTGCACTGGCCAAGAATCGACAAAATCCGGGTCCTTAGAAAAGTGAGAACCCGGATCGATGTGCCAATCCTGCGTGGCTACGACGGTTTCGTAGTCCTGTTGCAGGGAGGCGATTTTTGCAGCGACCTCATTGCCCCGCTCGGTGCCTAAGGCGCCGCCGGGGCAGAAGTCATGTTGTACGTCAACGATGATTAAAGCAGGCTTCATGCCTCTAGGATTCTAAACGCAACAAGCCTGTTGTGGTGCTACTTTAATTCAGCAATCTCGCGCAGGGCGGCAACCACCGTGCGGGTGGGCACGCCGGTGCCCATCTTCGGGGTGTATCCATAAGGGCCCGTGGTGTTGAAGGAAGGGCCAGCCACATCGATATGGGCCCATTCGATTCCCTCGCCCACGAAGTGCTGGAGGTAGGTGCCGGCGTATTCCATGCCGCCCTCACGCTTGGCGTTGATATTGCGGATATCGGCGCTGGCGGACTTCACGGATTCCTCGTGTTCCTCTAGCAAAGGCATGGCCCATGCCTTTTCGCCCACCTCGCGGCCAATCTCGGCCATGCGATCGCGGAATTCTTCCGAGCCCATCACGCCGGCGGTGCGCTCACCCAGGGCGACCATCTGGGCGCCGGTCAAGGTCGCGGTTTCGATGAGGTAATCGGGGTTGTCTTCGCTGGCGCGCGCAATGGCGTCGGCAAGCACGAGGCGGCCCTCCGCGTCAGTGTTGAGTACCTCGGAGGTAATGCCGCCGTAGTGGGTGATGACGTCACCCGGGCGGGTGGCATCGCTGCCCGGCATGTTTTCTGCCAGCGGCAGGGTAGCGGTGATGCCCACCTTCAGGTTCAGCTTTGCCGCAGCGATGATGGCGGCGGCCATTGCAGCGGAACCGCCCATGTCAGAAATCATGTCCCACATCTTGGCGCCCGGCTTCAGGGAAATTCCGCCGGTATCAAAGGTAATGCCCTTGCCTACTAGGGCGACGTGGCGCTTGGCCTTCTTCGGCTTCCAGCTCAAGCGGACCAAGCGCGGCGGGCGGGCGGATCCGCGACCGACGGCCATGATGCCGCCAAAGCCCTGCTTTTCCAGCGCCTTTTCGTCCAAGACCTCGACTTCAAGGCCGGCCTCTGCCGCTTGGGCAGAGAGGAATTCGGCATAGGTTTCTGGGTAGAGCAGGTTGGAAGGGGTATTGACGAGGTCGCGGGCGATGAGAACGGACTCGGCGGTAATCTTGGCGCTGTCGAATTCCTTTTGTGCGGACTTCTCCGCCACCACGGTGAAAGTGGTGGTCTCCGCGGCCGACTCGGAGCGCAGGCCAGAATACTTATAGCCGCCGAGGATGAGGCCTTCCACCACTGGGGTGATACCGAAATCGCCCAGGGAGGTGGCTACGGCCCCCACCTTGGTGATGGAACGCGCGGCCTGGCCGGCAGCGCGGCGCAGCGTCTCATCGTCTACTTCTTCCGCATCGCCCAAGCCAACGGCGATGATGGATGCTACACCCGCCTTAGCCGGAGCCGGCACGCGCGTGACTTCACCGGTCTTGCCAGAGGCCCCGACGGCCACCAGCGCCTCATAAGTGGAGCGCAGCGCTGCGCCCCCAAGTAATTCGGTGCCTGGCAGTTCTAGGCCGCCTTCGCCCTCGAAAGCGGCGATAAGTAGAGCTTCCGCCTTCTTAGGAACCTTCTTTCCCAGCTTTACCTGGGGAAAGTGGCCGCGTGCTGGTAGATCGGACTGTGCCATTGTCTCCTCCTTTATGGAAAGGCTTATCAATCTTCCCACCACTGTACCGCGCGGTGATGAACTTATTCCTGCCTCGCTATAGATAAAGGGGTAGATTGTGGGCATGCTTGATTACACGATTACTCGTAACGATACCCCTACGTCCGCGGAAGAATTGAGCGATATCCTCGCCAATCCCGGCTTTGGCAAGCACTTTACAGACCACATGGTCACCATTGACTGGACCGAAGAAAAGGGATGGCACGATGCTCAGGTGCGCCCGTACGGTCCGATGAGCATGGCCCCGGCCAGCAACGTATTCCATTATGGGCAGGCTATCTTTGAGGGCATCAAGGCCTACCGTCAGCCGGATGGTTCTATCGCTACTTTCCGGCCGGACCACAATGCGCAGCGCTTTATCAACTCCGCTGAGCGCCTGGCTATGCCCGAGCTTCCGCAGGAGGAGTTTATCGAGTCCCTGCGCCAATTGGTGGAAGCGGATCAGGACTGGGTACCAGAAGCCGGCGGGGAAGCAGCGCTGTACCTGCGCCCATTTATGATCTCCACCGAGGTCTCCTTGGGTGTTCACCCCGCCAATTCCTACCGCTATGTGCTCATTGCCTCCCCAGCGGGTTCCTACTTCAGCGGCGGGATCAAGCCGGTTTCGGTGTGGCTATCCACCGACTACGTGCGCGCAGCCCCTGGCGGCACCGGCGCGGCCAAGTTTGCGGGCAACTACGCAGGCTCGCTCTTGGCGCAGGCCCAGGCAGATGAAAAGGGCTGTGACCAGGTGGTCTGGTTGGACGCCATTGAGCGCCGTTACATCGAGGAGATGGGCGGAATGAACCTGATGTTTGTGTACGGCTCTGGTGATAGCGCGGAGATTGTTACACCAGAACTATCGGGATCCTTGCTGCCCGGCATTACCCGCGAATCGTTATTGCAGGTAGCGCAGGATTTGGGCTACAAGGTCACCGAGCGCCGGATTACTACCGAAGAGTGGCAGCGCGATGCCGAATCCGGCGCTATGCCAGAGGCCTTTGCTTGTGGCACTGCCGCGGTTATTACGCCGGTGGGTCACGTAATGGGAGATTCTGCGGATTTCCAGGTCAATGGGAATGAAGCGGGTGAGATCACCATGGCCCTGCGCGAGCGTCTCACCGGAATCCAGCGCGGCGCAGTGGAGGATACCCACGGTTGGCTCCATACCCTAGTGAAGTAGTCCCCGCTTAGGCGTCCGCGGCGATCTCCACTCCGGTGAGCAGCAGTGGCAGCGCCGCGAGGGCACCGAGCGTAGGTTGTGGCTCCATTCCCAGTTCCAGCAGGGGGTGGAGCCCTAGCTTTTCCAGTGCCAACTTATGCGCAGGGGCAGGGGACAGCGTGGTGGCGAAGAGCCAGTCTTTCACACCGGGATTATCGCGCTCAGCAAGAAGCGCGGCGGTGGCGGTCAAGGGGGCGTCGATAAGCAGGGGCGTACGGCGCTCCGCGGCCCGGGCAATGAACCCCACCGTGGCTGCTAGCACGGTGGACTGGCACGATTCCACCAGCTCCATGCCTTCGAGGTTGCGTGCGTGGAACATGGCGTCCCGGATAGCGCAAACCTCGCGCTTCCAGTCTTCCACGCTGCGCTGCTTGCCGACGATCACTACCGGTTCCGTTTGCGTCATAGTTGCCATTACCACGGCCGGTACTCGGGCGAGCTCTTCGCCGCCGGGAATCAGTAGGTCAGCCCCGGCATCAATTTCCGCATCCGCTGTTGCAGCTCCAAGGCTGTAGGCCTGGGAATAATCCGTCACGGTGACTACATTCAGCCCGGCCTCGGCGCGACGCGCAGCGGTCTCAGCGGCCGAAAGCGAGGTCTCTTGATCCGCGAAAATCACGGCCCGCACGCGCCGCGGCTCATGGGCAGGCGCCGCGCCTTGGCAAGCAGCCAGCCATTGAGCGGCGTCGGTCAGGCGCCCCCAAGGGGCGAGCTGTGCGTCCTGTGCGGTGCGTGCCTGCTTATCGGGCTGCGGAATGGCCATGAGTAGTCCCCTTAAACGTCAGCGCCGAGCTCCACGCGGGGGCGCGGGATGCGCCACTTGCGCGGCTGGCTGGCGCGAGAATACGCATAAAAACCAAGGCTAAAGCCGGCTTCGGTGGTGCCGGGGAACTTGGCGCGCACGGCATTATTGCAGCGACGGGCCAGAATGACGCCCTCGATGGCGAAGATAACGAGGATAACCATCGCTACCGCGTTGATGAGTGTTGCAATGCTGGGTACCGCGTAGGTCAAGAACATGACCACGATGAGCACCAGGGCCATCGGCATGACCCAGTTGCTCAGGCTGCGGCGGGCATCCACCCAATCGCGCACATAGGCGCGCACTTCACCCTGGTCGCGGGCGGGCAGGAAGCGCGGATCGCCCTCTGCCATGCGGGCCTGCTGCTCGCGGTTGGCCTGCTGGCGCTCTTGGCGCTCCTTCTTCTTATATTCCTTCCACTCGTCCTTGCTCATGGACTTCTTCATGTCCTTGCGATGCTGGTACCGCTGCGCATCGGACATGCCATTGGGATCGCGCTTTACGCCGCGTGCAATCTCTTGCTCTGCGCGCTTTGGCGTAGGACGACCCTTCGGTGGGGTGTAGCCCTTGCGCTGGGGCACTTCCTGAACTTCTGCCTGAGCTTTGTCCTGTACAGGAGCAGGCTCAGTGGAGGTCTTATCATCTTTTTGCCACGGGAGTTTCACGTTCCTCACACTACAAGGTGTAGGTGTGAATAGGGGAATAGGCCCGGCCCAGATGGTGTTGTAGGTATGGGCTACCTTTTCCCACCTGAACTAACCGGGTAGGGTAGTGGCAACGAATCCAATACTTATTGAGGAGAAGTGATGACCGCTCCAGCTTCCGCAACCGGCGTCATTCTGACTGAAGCAGCAGCCGCAAAGGCAAAGGCGCTGCTTGATCAGGAAGGCCGCGACGATCTCTCCCTGCGCATTGCCGTCCAGCCTGGTGGCTGCGCTGGCCTGCGCTACCAGCTCTACTTTGATGACCGCACTTTGGACGGTGACAAGGTTGACCAGGTAGGCGGCGTAAACCTCGTTGTGGACAAGATGTCCGTTCCCTACCTGACCGGTGCCAAGATTGACTTCGCTGACACCATCGAGTCCCAGGGTTTCACCATTGATAACCCGAATGCCACCGGCTCTTGCGCTTGTGGCGATTCCTTCAACTAAAGAGAAGGAAATACAAAGAGGGTGGGTGCCACTGGCACCCACCCTCTTTTTTGTGTGGAAGGCTCTTAGAGCTTGACCGGGTAGTCGCGCTGCTCGATCTGCGGATCGATGCGCTTTTCCACAAAGATGCCGTGCCAAATCATAAAGGACAGCACGGTCCACAAGCGGCGGGAGTGATCGGAAACGCCATCTCGGTGCTCCTTGAGCATCTCGAGAACTTCCTTCTTGTTGAAGATGTCCTCGGTCTGGGATTCATTGATGGTGTCCTGGGCCCAGCCGTATAGCTCATCGCCGGCCAGCCAGTGGCGCATCGGCACTGGGAAGCCCAGCTTCTTGCGGTGCAGTACATGCGCCGGGACGATCTGCTCCATGGCCTTGCGCAGGGCGTACTTGGTGGTGCCGTGCGAAATCTTCAGGTCATATGGGATGGACTCGGCAACCTTGAAGACTTCCTTGTCTAGGAATGGCACGCGCAGCTCCAGGGAGTTGGCCATATTGATCTTATCGGCCTTGACCAGGATGTCACCGCGCATCCAAGTGAATAGATCCAAATGCTGCATGCGGGCAACCGGATCAAAGTCCTTGGACTGGGCGTAGATGGGGGCGGTAACCTCGCGGTGGTCCCATTCGCGCTTTGCCCACGGGATAACGCGCTGCATCTGCTCAAAGTTGAAGGAACGAGCGTTGCCGTAGTAGCGCTCTTCCATCGTCATCGAGCCGCGATTAAGCAGGGACTTGCCCTTCATGCCCTCCGGTAGAACCTGGGAGAGCTTGCCCAGTCCGCGACGCAGCGGCGACGGGATCTTCTCAAACGGCGCGAGGGATAGTGGTTCCTTGTAGATGGTGTAGCCACCAAAGAGCTCGTCCGCGCCCTCGCCGGAAAGAACTACCTTGACATGTTTGCGGGCTTCCTGCGCCACAAAGTACAGCGGGACCAGCGAGGGGTCAGCCACCGGATTGTCCAGGTACCACATGATCTTCGGGATGGACTCGGCATATTCTTCGGGGGAGACAATCTTGACGATGTGCTCCACACCAATAGCTTCCGCGGACTCTGCCGCGACATCGACCTCAGAATAGCCCTCGCGCTCAAAGCCGGTGGTAAAAGTCAGTAGATCCGGGTTGTGGCGCTTGGCCAGAGTGGCAATAGCGGTGGAGTCAATGCCGCCGGATAGGAAGGAACCCACGGTGACGTCGGCACGCATGTGCTTAGCGACGGAATCTTCCAGCGCCTCTGCAATGCGGTTAAATAGCTGCTGCTCTTCGCCTTGCTTAACCTGCTGCACAGGGAAGCGAGGCTTGAAGTAGCGCTCGGCGACAACGTCTTCGCCTGGACGAAGGGTAACAGTGCAGCCGGATTCTACGCGGCGAATATTCGCGTGGAGGGATTCTGGCTCCGGGACGTATTGCAGGTCCACGTAGTGTTCAATGGCGCGACGGTCAAGGTTGAGATCTAGACCGAGCTGATCCGCCATCTCCAAGATGCACTTCATCTCCGAAGCGAAAACGGTACCCGCCTCGGTAGTGGCGTAATGCAGCGGCTTGATGCCAAATTGGTCGCGAGCGGCAAACATCGTCTTGGTGTGGGTGTCCCAGATGACAATGCCGAACATGCCGCGCAGATGGTTGACTACGTCCTTGCCCCAGTGGTGGTAGCCCACCACGATGGGCTCGCCATCGCCCTCGGTGTGGAAGGTGTAGCCGAGGCCCTTGAGCTCCTCGCGCAGCTCCACGTAGTTGTAGATTTCGCCATTAAAGGTCATGGCGTAGCGGTCGGGCTCGTCCTCTGGGCCCCAGCGGAGGGGCTGATGGGAGTGCTCCAAGTCAATAATGGACAGGCGGTTGAAGCCGAAGGCGGCATCGCCGTCATGCCACGTGCCGGCCGCATCTGGGCCGCGGTGGCGCATGCAGGGCAGGGAACGTTCCAGCGCGTCAACGTACTTATCTACGTTGCCCGTGGCGGCGAGCATGCCAAGAAGTCCGCACATGTAAAGATTGCTCCTTATATATAAGCGTCTATTGCTAGTAACCCACTTTACGGCCAGAGAGCGTGAAACCAGAACACGCCACGGCTTAAGGAAACCTGCCGACTGCCTTGGAATTAGCTTCCCCGATAGGGGTGCGAACTTTCGGATGATGGTTCCGTCCGATTCCTGTGAATTGGCGCACATGGATTCTGGGGCTGCTGGGGGTGCGGTTGGAACATTGTGCAGGTGGGGCGGTAACCTACCAGAAGGAGAATATGAAATGAGCGCACTAGGTGCCCTTTTATGCCTTTAAACTGGCTGGGAATCTGGCAATTCTCCTCTATTCTGATTGGGTAAGAGTGCTCTGTGAGTATTCGAGAAGTTTTGTGTGGACAGAAAGGCAGAACACACGTGGGACAGCGTAATAAGCGCACCTTTGCCCGCAAGGCGGGCGTAGCTGGCGCACTTGCCCTGGGTGGACTCGCTCTGGCAGGTTGTGACGTTCAGGCGCCAACTGCTGTAGAGAACCTCCTGGGATTCGGTTGGCCGAAGGGTATTACCCCTGAGGCAGAGGCCATGTACAACTTCTGGATTTGGGTCTGGGTTGCCGCATGGATCGTTGGTTTTATTATGTGGGGCCTGTTCCTCACCGCAATCTTCCGCTGGAGCGCGAAGAAGGCAAAGAAGGATGGCAAGGGCGAGTTCCCGCGCCAGATTCAGTACAACGTTCCGCTAGAGATGGTTCTGACCATCGTCCCGATCCTCATCATTATGGGCCTGTTCTTCTTCACTGTTCAGACTCAGCAGAAGGTCACCGCCTTGGATAAGGATCCAAAGGTTGTCGTCGACGTTACTGCGTTCCAGTGGAACTGGAAGTTTGGTTACGCCGAGAACCATGTCAATGGTGAGAACTACGACGGTGCCGACAAGGAGCGTCAGGCTGAGGCAGAGAAGACTGCTCACGACCCTGAGGGCGTGGACAACCCGAACCCAATCCACGGTAAGTCCATGGGCGACCTTTCCTACCTGAACTACAACAAGATTGAGACCGTCGGTACCACCGAAGAGGTTCCGGTTCTGGTTCTTCCTTCCGATACTGCGATTGAGTTCCGCCTCGCTTCCGGCGACGTGTCCCACGCATTCTGGGTACCGGAGTTCTTGTTCAAGCGCGACGTCTACGCACACCCAGAGGCAAACGCTCAGGAGCGTAGCTTCCAGGTGGAAAAGATTGAGAAGCAGGGCGCATTCGTTGGCCGTTGTGCCGAGATGTGCGGTACCTACCACTCGATGATGAACTTTGAAATCCGCGTTGTCTCTCCGGAGGACTTCAATACCTACCTGAAGTTCCGTGAGGACAACCCAGAGGCCACCAACGCGGAAGCCCTGGAAGAAATCGGCCAGGACCCATATGCGGTAACCACCCACCCGTTCTCCGGCGAGCGTGACACCGCTAAGGGCGACAACTACGTAAACACCGCGGCATAAGAGATAAGGACACAACACAATGCGTGCAACATCGAAAGTCTTTTACTCAATCGCGACGTACCTTCTTGTCTCGCTGATTGTCTACATCTTCGGCGTCACCTTCGTTAAGGACGATGGCTACCTCTACGGTGCCGAGTGGGTTGGCATCGTGGGCATGTTCCTTGCCTTCCTGCTGTGCATGATGCTGGGTGCTTACCTTCACTTCACTGATGACCGCAGTGACGTCCTGCCAGAGGATTGGGAAGAGGCAGAAACTGAAGATGCCGCTGGCATCCTTGGCTTCTTCTCCCCAGGCTCCATCTGGCCGCTGGCTATGACTGGCGCCATTGGCCTTCTTGGCTTGGGAATCATCTTCCTCTACTTCTGGCTGATTGCCCTCGGCGCTGTCTGCCTCATCGCGGCCTGCACCGGCCTGTCCCTCCAGTACGGCCTGCCGAAGGAAAAGCACTAATTCCTCGATGTAAAGGAATCCCTGCCTAAAACTTCTCCGCCCTCCTAGTCACTATGGCTAGGAGGGCTTTGGCGATCCAGCGTCGTCCGCGACGCAAGAAAGTTCCCGAGAATTTCAAAAGTTTTACCGGTGGGGGAGGAGTGGCTGATCTTGCTGCATGTTCGCGATGGCGCTTCTTCTGCATTCTGGCACGTGGGAGCCGATTTTTGCGGGGGTCGTTCGAAAGTTGTAAAGCAGGGCGTTTAGGGAGCTCGTGGAGTGTGATTTATCTCTCCAGGCAACGGGGGCGGGTACACGGACTGGTGCATCGATAAGTGGAGGCGTCGGGTGGCCGGGGTGCTTCGGAATTTCAGGGTGGGGCCCGACGTGTGGTGTCACCTGCATCAATGGGGCGTCGGAAAGCGGGGCGAAAAGTTCCCGTAAGGAAAAATAAAGTTTTTGACTCTGACTTGCTGGCCTTTTGCTGGACGAAGCATCAAAAAAGAGTGGAGAAAGCGGGGGGAATCGAGGTGACTTCAGCGCCCGGAACGGCCATAATAGCCACTGTGACGAGCGTAGTTTCTAACCAAGGTATGACAGCACCACGTGCTGCCTCACTGAACCGACCCAATATGGTCAGTGTCGGCACTATCGTGTTCCTGTCTCAGGAATTGATGTTCTTTGCCGGACTGTTCGCGATGTGGTTTACCTCGCGAGCAAACGGTCAGGAAGGCGATTGGGCGGAGCACACTGCCCATATCAACCTGCCCATGGGTTTCCTCATTACGGCAGTGCTGATTTCTTCTTCTGTGACCTCGCAGTTCGGCGTGTTTGCCGCAGAAAGGGGTGACGTTTACAAGCTTCGACTCTGGTACACCGTGACGTTGGTACTGGGCGTTGTGTTCCTGGGCATCATGGCGTTTGAGTGGACCGAGTTGATTCACGCAGGTGTGACTGTGCAGTCCAGCGTCTTTGGTTCGGTGTTCTACATCATCACCGGCTTCCACGCTGCGCACGTGACCGCGGGTCTGATTTCTTTTGCAATCATCCTCGCGCGCGTTGCTAAGTCCAAGTTCACGCCGGCACAGGCGACCGCAGCAATGGCAGTGTCCTACTACTGGCACTTCGTTGACGTTGTGTGGATCGGCGTCTTCACCGTTATTTACTTGGTCCAGTAGCACTGGCCAAGATCCCCAAACAGTCCTCCCGTGTTCGAGTTATCTAAAGGAAAATGATGGATAACAATTCGCAGTCCGTGGCAGTGGAGCAGACCACTGCGGCGGCTAAGAAGACCCGCCGTCGCCGCAAGGCGAAGCGCACCCTTGCCGGTGGCTTCGCTTTGGCGATTGGCCTGTCCGGTGCGGGCGTCTTGGCTTCTGCCTTGACCCCGGACGCACAGGTCGCCACGGCGGAAAAAGATGACCAAGCCCTCGTCCAAGAGGGTAAGGACATCTATGACACCGCTTGTATCACCTGCCACGGTGCCAATCTGCAGGGCATCGAAGGTCGCGGTCCGTCCCTCGTCGGTATCGGTGCTGGTTCCGTGTACTTCCAGGTGCACTCCGGCCGTATGCCGATGATGTCTAACGACGCCCAAGCAGAGCGCAAGGCTCCTCGCTACACCGAGCAGCAGACTCTGGCTCTTGCTGCATATGTTGCAGCCAACGGTGGCGGCGCAGACATTGTCTACAACGACGACGGAAGCGTTGCTCAGGAATCGCTGCGTGGTGCTAACTACAATGGCGAAATCCAGGCAGAAGACGTAGCGAAGGGCTCCGAGCTCTTCCGCATGAACTGCGCTTCCTGCCACAACTTCACCGGCCAGGGCGGCGCTCTGTCCTCCGGTAAGTTCGCTCCGGAGCTGGCTCCGGCAAGCGAGCAGGAAATCTACCAGGCAATGCTGACCGGCCCGCAGAACATGCCTAAGTTCTCTGACCGCCAGCTGACCGCAGATGAGAAGAAGGACATCATTGCCTACCTCAAGTCTGCAAAGGAAACTCCTTCCCCAGCAGGTTGGGACCTTGGTGGTCTCGGCCCAGTAGCGGAAGGCCTGGCAATGTGGATTATCGGTATTAGCGCCCTGTGCGCTGCCGCTATGTGGATTGGATCGCGCTCATGAGCAATGTGAAGAAGAATTACACTAACGCTGAGCTCGACAAGATGAGCAACGATGAACTCGCTGCTCTTGGTACCGAGCTCGATGACGTCACCGTTGCGTTCCGCAAGGAGCGTTTCCCAGTCGAAGGTGACCCAGCTGAAAAGCGCGCTGGACGTAACGTTGCTATCTGGTTGTTCCTGTCCGTCATCGGCGGCCTCGGATTCCTTGGCGTTTACCTGTTCTGGCCGTGGCAGTACAAGCAGCTAGGGGAGGAGGGCCACATTTGGCACACTCTCTACACCCCGCTGCTGGGAATTACTGCTGCCCTCGCAATTTGCGGCTTGGGCATCGCCATCGTTCAGTACGTAAAGAAGATTCTCCCCGAGGAGATCTCCGTTCAGCGTCGTCACGACGGTCCTTCCGAAGAGGTTGACCGCCGTACCCTGACCGCCCTTCTGAACGATTCTTGGAAGACCTCGACTCTGGGTCGCCGCAAGACCGTCCAAGGTCTGCTGGGCGGCGCCGGCGTTCTGTTCGGTCTAACCGTGATTGCTCCGCTTGGCGGCGCAATCAAGAACCCCTGGAAGGTTCGCCACAATATGAACTATGCCGGCGACGGCACCCTGTGGACTTCCGGCTGGACCCTGCACAATGAAGGCGTCAAGCTTTACCTGGCCCGCGACACCGGTACCATCGCCGAGAAGCACTCCGGTGAAACCGGTGAGCACTACAGCACCAAGGGTGTTACCCGCTTGGTTCGTGTGCGCCCGGAGGATCTGGCAGCAGGCGGCATGGAGACCGTCTTCCCGCTGGCAGAAGAAGACGTCAACGATGGCGACAAGTACGATGCCGAGCGCGATGTCTACGAGCACCACATGCACTCGATTCACGGCAACCGCAATGCGGTCATGCTGATTCGCCTGCGTCACAACGACGCCCAGAAGGCAATCGAGCGCGAAGGTCAGGAAGACTTCCACCACGGCGACTACTACGCCTACTCCAAGATCTGTACCCACATCGGTTGCCCGACCTCTCTGTATGAGGCTCAGACCAACCGAATCCTGTGCCCGTGCCACCAATCGCAGTTCGACGCTTTGCACTACGGAAAGCCGGTCTTCGGCCCGGCTGCCCGCGCATTGCCACAGCTGCCTATCACGGTGGACGACGAGGGCTACCTCGTTGCACAGGGCAACTTCATTGAGCCTGTCGGCCCGGCATTCTGGGAGCGTAAGTCATAATGAGCAATAAACTCGCCCAAATGGGCAACAACATGGATGAGCGCTATAGCGCCGCCGGCGTGCTGAGGACTCAGCTGAACAAGGTCTTTCCGACCCACTGGTCCTTCATGCTCGGTGAGATGGCGCTATACAGCTTCATCATTCTTGTACTGACCGGTATCTACCTGGCGCTGTTCTTCGACCCTTCCATCACCAAGGTCATTTACGACGGCACCTACGCACCGCTTAATGGTGTAGAAATGTCCCGCGCATACGCCACCGCGCTGGATATCTCCTTCGAAGTTCGTGGTGGCCTGTTCGTACGCCAGATGCACCACTGGGCAGCTCTGCTGTTCATGATGTCCATGGTTGCGCACATGCTGCGCATCTTCTTCACCGGTGCGTTCCGTCGTCCGCGTGAAGCAAACTGGATTATCGGTTGCGCACTTATCCTGCTGGGCATGATCGAGGGCTTCCTTGGTTACTCCCTGCCGGACGACCTGCTTTCCGGTGTTGGTCTGCGAATCATGTCCGCCATCATCCTGGGCCTGCCGATTATCGGCACCTGGCTGCACTGGGCAATCTTTAGCGGTGACTTCCCGTCTGACCTGATGCTGGATCGTTTCTACATCCTGCACGTTCTGGTTATTCCGGGCATCATCCTTGGCTTGATTGCAGCCCACCTGATTATGGTTTGGTTCCAGAAGCACACCCAGTTCCCTGGACCAGGCCGTGCAGAGAACAACGTGGTTGGTGTGCGCATTATGCCGGTCTTCGCTACTAAGGCTATCGGCATGGGCATGATGGTTGCTGGCGTACTGGCGCTGATGTCGGGTCTGCTGACCATCAACGCAATCTGGACGCTTGGACCTTATAACCCATCCCAGGTTTCTGCTGGTTCCCAGCCAGATATCTACATGCTGTGGACTGACGGTGTCGCTCGTGTCATGCCGGCATGGGAGCTCTACATCGGCAACTACACCATTCCTTCCGCGTTCTGGGTAGCCCTGCTGTGTGGCCTCATGGTCGTCCTGCTGATGGCGTACCCGTTCTTGGAGAAGAAGTTCACCGGTGACGATGCACACCACAACCTGCTGCAGCGTCCGCGCGATGTTCCTACCCGCTCCGCTATTGGTGCGGCTGCCATCGTGTTCTTCCTGCTGGTTACGCTGTCCGGTGGTAACGACCACGTGGCACACTTCTTCCAGATTTCGCTGAACGCTATGACCTGGGTTGGTCGTATCGGTCTCATCGTGCTGCCTCCGATTGCGTACTTCATGACCTACCGCATTTGTGTTGGTCTGCAGCGCTCTGACCGCGAGGTGCTGGAGCACGGTATTGAAACCGGCGTTATCAAACAGATGCCGAATGGTGCCTTCATCGAGGTTCACCAGCCGCTCGGCCCGGTTGACGCCGAAGGCCACCCGGTTCCTCTCGAGTACGCAGGCGCTCAGGTGCCGAAGCAGCTGAACCACCTCGGACTTGCTGATTCCGAGACCCAGGGTACCTTCAGCCCTGATGACTCGGCACTTATGCACCGAGTACACGAAATCCACTCGGATAACCACGACGAGGAAGCGGAGATGTTCCGCCGCCTCAACGAGGCTAACCGCCGTGAGGACGAGGAAAACGGCCGCATCTAACCGCTTTTCCTGAGGGTTTCTCGAAACACGCTCACAGACCCGCCCGGCTCCTATTAAAGGAGCAAGGGCGGGTCTTGCGTATGTAAAGATCAATTCCGAACCCAGTCCTTATTCTCCTAGCTGCAACAAGAGTTTTTGAAGGGGGCTGTTGCGCTTCTGTGAGTCTTTATGAGTCTTGAAGCATTTGAAGGACTGCTGCTGAAGCTTGTTGTGAAGTCGGTTTAGTACGTGTTCTGGTGCGCGAATTGTCGGTGGTTAGTGGTTCTCTCGTGATTTACAGCCTTAGGAGCCTAGTGCGTGGGCTCAGGTAGGTGTGAATGCCGAAAGGCTATTGGCTTGAGACACGCTGCGCTCGGCGATTGAGCGCCTTAATGGGCGTCGGAAAGCGGTTTAGCTAGAAGCACCGCAAGGAAAGGCGGCAAAGCGGGGCGCAGTTGCGATGAAAACTAGGCTCTAGGCGTGCGGTAGAGGAGTCAATTGGTGGGGAAGAAGGGGCTGCCAAAATGTCTTAGTGCTGAAAGTCACAATTTAGAATTCTCTTAATTGTTAAGCTTTTTCTTAGTAAGGGTAACTCTTGGTCGGGTGTCTGCCATCCTCTGTCGTTTGTGCAGCTTGTGACCTTAAAGCATCTAATTCTGGTGGGAACTAGCGTCCATGTGGAGGTTAAATCTCGACAAGGTCAACGGAAGGTAACGAAGCGATAACAAACGTTATTTTGGTGTCGCGAATGGACATTGCTTGTGATGATTTCGTAACCTATTCGAGACATTGAGTTACCGCCCGAAAAGGTGCTCAATCAGAACAGAAGAATTACAGCGCCGCATCTGGCCCTTCCTGCTGAGGGGCCGAGTGGAGGAAATCCTAAAGGAACGGTTTTCCAACGAACGCTAGTCCCCCAGGGTCAGAGCTTCCTTTTTTAAGAGGAGGTAGGCGCGCAGGAAGATTTGGAGTTTTACTCGTGGCACAGCACCGTCGTCAGGGCACTGTTAATACCCGTCGTATTGCATCTACTGCAGCACTCGCTGCAACCGCAGCCGTCGTCGCACCAGGCGTCGCACAGGCAGCTGAGGTTGTCGTACCTAATACCGACTACCGCTTTGAGGTAGCAGGTCTTGAAAATGTCCCGAACATTGACCAGGTCCCAAACATTGACAGCTACGTACCGTCCTTGGGCAAGGTTTCCAACCAGCAGCACACCAACTACGCAGCAGCCGGTCACAAGCCGGCCGCTCCAGCACAGCAGACCGTCGGCCAGAAGGCGCTCGCAGCAGCTCGCTCCGTTATCGGCTCCCCGTATGTTTACGGCGCTGCTGGTCCGAACGCCTTCGACTGCTCCGGTCTAACCAGCTGGGCTTACGCTCAGGCCGGCAAGCAGATCCCGCGTACCTCTCAGGCGCAG
Organism: Corynebacterium sp. ACRPQ; assembly: GCF_022347225.1. NCBI lineage: Bacteria > Bacillati > Actinomycetota > Actinomycetes > Mycobacteriales > Corynebacteriaceae > Corynebacterium > Corynebacterium sp. ACRPQ. Next base: position 131,614 of record NZ_JAKRNF010000002.1, on the reverse strand, counting down.
GCTTCCGCTGGTACCCCAGTACCGCTGGACCAGCTGCAGCCGGGTGACATCGTCGCCTACTACGGTGGCGCTTCCCACGTCGGTATCTACACCGGCCACGGAACCATTATTGACGCCCTGAATTCTGGCGTCCCAGTTCAGGAGCGCGACCTGAACTACATGCCGATCCACTCGGCCGTTCGCTTCTAAGAAGCGGTGGATATTGCCCTCCCCTTCGTGGGGAGGGCTTTGTCGTGCATTAGGGGGTAAAACCCGCTATAGTAAGTACGATTTTCAAATTTTCTTAATCTAAGGGTCCATACGTGTCTAAACGAATACTTCCTGCAGCTGCGCTAGTATCAGCTCTTGCTGTTACGTCTGTGTCCGGAATCTCGCAGGTAGTTGCCCAAGAGGCTGCCCCGCGCCAAGAGTCCACCACTGAAGATGTGGATGCATTGGTCGAGCGCGTAGGTGAGGTCGCGCGCAAAGTTTCCGCCAAGAATGAGGAAGTAAAAGAGCTAGAACTCGAGCTCGAGAACAAGCAGGCTGAGGTCGCGGACTCTGAGCGTGCAGCGGCCGACGCGCAATCTCGTGCGGACGGTGCTAAGGGCGATGTTTCCGCACAGCAAGAGAAGGTCAATGGCATTGCGCAGTCTCGCTATCGCGGTGATTCCCGCTCCGCTGTGTCGGGAGCGCTGGCGGCAGAAGATCCTTCGGATGCTGTAGAGCGCATGGGCTACCTTGGTGCCCTGTCCCGTAAGGCCCAACGCACTCTTGATGCTAAATCGAACGCCGCGACCATGGCAGAAGACGAAAAGCACAAGGCTGCGGCTGCTGTGGACAAGGTACGCGAAGAAAAGAAGGCCCTAGAAGAGCAGCGCGAGGTCCTCCTGAAGGAAAAGGAGGAGCTAGAAAAGCAACAAAAGGACATCGAGAAGCAGGTCGATGCCCTTGATGAGCAGCAGCGCAAGGCATGGGAGAGCCAGTTCGGCGGCTCTGACAAGCCAAAAGTGGACTTAGGTGATGTTGCTGACGGAGCAGCTTCGGCCGCGCTGTCCAAACTAGGTGCGCCCTATGGCTGGGGCGCAGCGGGCCCAGATCAATTTGACTGTTCTGGTTTGATGTTCTGGGCTTATCAGCAGATTGGAAAGTCTATTCCGCGCACCTCGCAGGCACAGATTGCCGGCGGTACTTCGGTACCGCTAGAAGATCTGCAGCCGGGCGATATCGTGGGATACTACCCAGGCGTTACTCACGTGGGCATGTACATAGGTAATGGTCAAGTCGTGCACGCCTCTACCTATGGCGTACCTGTCCAGGTAGTGCCGCTTAAGTCCATGCCGATTACCGGAACGGCGCGTTACTAAGTGGCTCGTATTCTGCTGGTAACTAATGACTTTCCACCCAAAATCGGCGGAATTCAATCTTACCTGCGTGATTTTGTAGCTACCTTGGACCCGCGCGATGTCGTGGTCTTTGCTTCTACGCAGGAGTCCCCGGCGAAGTTTGATGCTGCGGCGGATTATAAGGTGATCCGTTGGCCCCGTCGCGTGATGTTGCCAACTCCAGCAACGGTGCGCCGTATGCAGGAGATTATCCGCGCCGAAAATATTGATATCGTCTGGTTCGGGGCAGCCGCGCCCCTTGCTCTGATGGGCAAGCCGGCCAAAGAGGCAGGAGCCACCCGTGTTGTGGCAACGACGCACGGACACGAAGTGGGGTGGTCGATGGTGCCCGTTGCCAGACAATGTCTGCGGCGTATTGGTGACTACGCTGACGTTATTACCTATATCTCCGGCTACACCTTGCGCCGCTTGCGAGGACCATTCGGTCCTCATCCTCGCTGGGAGCACCTGCCCTCTGGGGTGAGAGTGGAGAATTTTTCTCCGGCCACGCCAGAGCAACGCGCCGCCGCAAAGGCGGAATTCGGAGTCGATGGGCCGACCATCGTGTGCATTTCGCGCTTTGTACCGCGCAAGGGGCAGGATCAGCTTTTGCGCGCCATGCCCCTCGTGCGCGAGGAGTTTCCGGATGCGCAGCTGCTTCTCATCGGGAGGGGCCGCTACCGGGCTGCATTAGTGGAGTTAGCGGATATGTATTGTCCGGATGCAGTGATCCAAGAGGCCGAAAGTATCGATACGGCGCTGCACGCAGCCGACGTCTTTGCCATGCCCGCCCGTACTCGCGGCGGTGGACTAGATGTGGAAGGGCTCGGCATTGTCTATTTGGAAGCGCAAGCGTGCGGTGTGCCAGTCATCGCTGGCGATTCTGGCGGAGCGCCTGAGACGGTGACGGGGGAGACCGGGGTCGTCGTCAAGGGCTCTTCTGTGGAAGAACTGGCTAAGGCGTTGAAGGCCTTGCTAGGTGATCCGCACCGTAGACAGCAGATGGGGCAAGCGGGCCGCCGCCATGTGGAGGAGAATTGGGCATGGCAGATTATGGGGCAGCGTTTGCGTCGGCTGATGTCTTGATGTGACCCTAGCCCGGTTGTCGGTATATTCTGTTATGCATGCTTGAGAACAACTCCGCCGATCTGACTATCGGCTTCGACGTCGGTGGCACCAACGTGCGCGGTGGAGTGATCACTCGGGAGGGGAAAATCCTCGCCAGTCGCACAATCCCCACGTCGATGGACGCCGAGCAGCTGGAAGCTGACATTGTGGGCATCGTCGATGAGCTACGCGCTGATTATGAGGTTGACGCTGTTGGCTTAGCTTTAGCAGGCTTTCTCGATCCTAGCTGTGAAGTGGTGCGCTTTGCCCCGCATGTACCATGGCGGCACGCCAACGTGAGGGAATCGCTATCGCAAAAGCTTGGTATGCATGTGCGCTTGGAGCACGACGCTAATTCAGCAGCATGGGGAGAGTGGTGCTTTGGCGCTGGCCGGGGCGCCGAGGATTGGGTTTTCTTTGCAGTGGGTACCGGAATTGGGGCCACGCTGATGACGCACGACACCATTTACCGCGGTGCATTTGGAACCGCCCCAGAGTTTGGCCATATCGTCGTGGTGCCCAATGGGCGGCAGTGCTCGTGTGGTAAGCGGGGCTGTTTGGAGCGATATGCTTCCGGTACGGCATTGCCGGATACCTGTGCGGATTTGCGTGCTAGCTATGAAACTGCGTTGCCGACTGATCCAACGGGTAAGGAGATTACCCAGGCGGCGCGCCGTGGCGATCCCCTTGCGGTAGCGGTGATGGAAGATTTCAGCCGGTGGTTGGGTCAGGGCTTGTCCATCGTTGCCGATGTACTCGATCCCGAGCTTATCGTGCTGGGCGGCGGTGTATCACAAGATGCAGACTTGTACCTTAAGGGCGCTGTCCAAGCGATGGGGCAGGATATTGTCGGGGCAGGGCACCGCCCCCTCGTACGTGTTGCCACCGCAGAATTGGGTTCCGCAGCGGGTATGATTGGCGTAGCCGATTTGGCCCGCAGTGGCCGTTAGAACAAGCAAAGGACGACCTGGCGATGAAAAACAAATGGTACTGGACTTTTAAGCACATCTTTTTCGGACCCGCCCTGCGTGTATGGAATCGCCCATGGACTGAGGGAATAGAAAAAATCCCTTCTGAAGGGCCCGCGATTTTGGTGTCAAACCACCAGGCCGTTATGGATTCCTTCTTCTTTCCGCTGGTGTGCCCCCGCCAAATTACCTTTCCGGCTAAGTCGGAGTACTTTACTACCCCCGGGCTAGTCGGTGGGTTACAGAAATGGTTTTTTACCTCGGTGGGCCAAGTGCCCATTGAGCGTGATAGCGAAGACGCCGGCGACGCCATTGTGGAGACCGCAGGGGGTATTTTGTCTCGCGGCGATCTCTTCGGCATCTATCCGGAAGGCACCCGCTCGCCAGACGGACGCGTGTACAAAGGCCGTACCGGTATGGCGCGCATTGCAATGGAGACCAACCAGCCGGTATTTCCCATCGCGATGATCAATTCCCGCAAGGCTAATCCCATTGGCTCGTGGATCCCGCGCCCGTTTAAGGTCGGCGTGCGGGTAGGTGATCCTATCTGGCCGCATGACTGGGCAAAGGAGCGCGGCATGAATCCAGCGGAGCATGACACTGTCCGTGCTTTCACGGACTTTGTGATGCATAATTTGGCCGAGTTGAGCGATCAGCCTTATGTTGACGTGTACGCCTCCGATGTGAAGGCTTCGCTCAAAGCCGGCCATGGTTACCCCGCCGGCGCTGAATACAAGGGGAGGTAATCACTATTCCCAAGGCCCGTTTAGCTTGGCCAGATACCGCTAAAGGTGTATCCATTATCGGCGTAGTGCTTTTGCACGTGACGCAGGTGGTTCCGGAAGGTGAGTCAACGTGGTTGGCTGACCTGAACATGTGGCTGGATCCTCTCCGACTGCCCTTGTTCTTCCTCGTATCCGGCTATTTCTCTTCCAAAATTTTTCGCTATTCCTTTAGCGAGTTATTTACTCGCCGCCTGTGGTTTTTCCTCGTTCCTTATACGGTGTGGATGACCGTTGAGCTGTGGACCAAGCGTACTGAACACCATTGGGCGTTTGGGGATCCCTACCTGCAGTTCACGGATCTTATTTATAACCTGCTTTTGGGCCAGACCATTGCGTGGTTTATCCACGCGCTCATCATCTTCAATATCTTTTTGTGGAGTGTGCGCAAGCTGCCCGCATGGGCGGGCATGACATTGAGCTTTACACCACTGTTGTTCATCCCGTGGCAGGATCATTACTTCTTTATAGGCAATGCGATTAAGTTTTTGCCTATTTTCGTCGGCGCAGCCTATCTGCGTGGGCCTATTACGCGATTTGCCGATGCCGCCGAAGCCCCTTTCAAACGCATCTTCCGCATGGGTTCTCTGTGGGCTTACTGGACGGCGATCGTGAGCTACTTCGCGGGAGTGTTCATCCGGAAAACGTGGAATGCCCTCGAAGGAGAAGTAACGGTGCATTGGCCGTTGCCCGGGAGCGATATCCTAGGCAGGGGGGATCTCGACCTGTTGATCCGCTTTGCGGAACAGACGCTCGAAACCCCGGCTGGCATCGTAGGGGCAGTACTCATCAGCCATATTCCGGCGGTTTCTGCGTTTGTGAAGTTTGTGGGGCGCCATACCTTGCCTATTTATTTGGCCCACCCAATCGGCATGACGGTGGGGTACGGCTTCTTCATGGCCCACCGCGATTATGCCGTTAGCTTGGCAGGACAGTGGCCGATGGAAAATACGTGGTTCTGGATAGCGATGTGCTTTTTCTATTCGGCGGCTGCTTCGGTGGCACTGTGGGCGCTGGGGAAGGTCCCTATCCTCGGTTGGACATTGGTTCCGCCGCGGATTGATAAGCGCCGGTCCGCCGCAGAGCCAATGGTAGCGAGCAAAGAACCAGCAGAGCAGTAACGATGACATAGTCATTGCCCACGATGTTTTGCCACCAAGCCCAATTCAGCTCTTGGCCATTGGTGTGAGGAACGGGCCAATGTCCGCGAGCCAAAAGAGCCAGCCAGGTTAGTGCGGCGAGCTTCCACCGGCGTTGGGCTGCAAGAAGGACGCCAGCAAGTACCAGCCAAGTGAAATGGTGCGACCAGGACACCAGCGAGCAAAGTGGTGATATTGATGCAGCCAGCAGCATGAGAACGGACTGGTTTCCATGGGAGAGGCGCTACATGACAAACCACACGCTGGCAATGACGACGAGAACGGCTATGAGCCATAGCTCTTCTGTGTTCTCGGGGGCCAAGGCGGCTAAAGAAACCGCGCAGAGATTGGTTGGAGCTATAAGCCAACCCACCAATGCGGTTGGAATCGCGCAATGTCTCGCTCCAGTACTGAATCCAGCTGTGCGGATTGCAGGCAAAGGCGATTAGTCCGGCTGCGAAGAAAGCGCCGAGTGAGCTGAAAAACGCGCGCCACTCGCGGCGGACAAAGAACACAGCAAGAAATACTGCGGGGGTGAGCTTGATAGCCATGGCGATACCGGTAAGCACGCCTCGTCCGCGGCCTGGACGGAGCCAGAGGATGTCTACCACCACGAGGGCGGAGAGTAGGATATTTACCTGGCCGAAGCTAAAGGTCTCCGTAATAGGTTCGGTGAGCATGGCAGCCAGTAGTGCCCAAGCTGCCCATCCGGAGCACTTAATGGAGCGAAGGACGAGCGCTACGCAGGCCCAGAGTGCGGCAAAAGAGGCGACGGATACAAGGATGCTTGCGGCGGTAAGAGGGAGCCAGCTCAGTGGGGTAAAGAGCAACGCCGCGAACGGCGGGTAAGTAAAGGGGAGGGAGACGTCGCGATTGCTGCCTACGAGATAGTCCTTGGCGTAGAGGTCGCTGCCAAAACCAGCGCCTCCTTCGCGGTAAACGTCAAGGTCAATGTGGTAGTAGGCGGAAAAGTGTCCTGAGAAAAGCTCCGGTATATCAATGAGCCACCAAAGGGCCACGAGAGCGGAAAGGCACAAGGGTAGAGCAGTAAACCACAGAGACTTCTTCACGCCAGAAGTGTACAACCGTCGCTTTAAGGGGCCAATTTATTGCCGTGTACTAGGCGGCGCTAGGCTTGGGAGACGTGCGCTACTTCTATGACACCGAATTTATTGAGGATGGACAGACCATTGAATTGGTCTCCATCGGCATCGTCGGTGAGAATGGCAGCGAATATTACGCTGTGTCCACGGATTTTGATCCCGCCAAGGCCAATTCTTGGGTGAAAGATAATGTATTGGATAAGCTGCCGAGCCCGCGCGATCCAGTGTGGAAGCCTTTGGATACAATCCGCTCGGAGGTCCTAGAATTCCTGACGCAGAGCTCGACTCCGGTAGAGCTGTGGGCTTGGGTCGGTGCCTATGATCACGTGGTGTTGGCACAGTTGTGGGGAGATATGGCCGGTTTGCCAAAGCGCCTGCCGCGCTACACCCGCGAGCTTAAGCAGTATTGGGAGTTTGCAGGCCGCCCGGGCCTGCCCGCAGTGCCCAAGGGGAATCACGATGCGCTTGTCGACGCCCGCCATAACCTCGCCAAGTTCCGCGCCTGCGCCCAAGTGCTTCCGCTCTCTAAAGGCAATAGAATTAATATCTAGAATTTAACTAACGCGCGATAGGCTATTAGTGGTTAAATAGCAGTGTGAGTTGGACAGTAGATATTCCGCAAGGCGTTCTCCCGGACCTTCCTCCTTTGCCAGAGGGCATCGAGGAAGTCTTCAAGGACGTCATCAAGCGTGACGCAAAACAGCAGCCCAGCTGGGATACCGCCCAGGCCAATAACGTGCGCAAGATTCTCGAATCCGTACCACCCATCGTGGTTGCACCAGAGATCGAAGCGCTCAAAAAGAAGCTGGCAGACGTTGCCCTAGGCAATGCCTTTTTGCTGCAGGGCGGCGATTGTGCGGAAACTTTTGAGTCCAATACCGAGCCCCATATCCGCGGCAATGTAAAAACATTGCTGCAGATGGCCGTGGTTTTGACTTATGGTGCCTCTGTACCCGTGGTTAAGTTGGGACGAATTGCTGGCCAGTATGCTAAGCCGCGATCTTCCGATACGGATTCCAATGGCCTGCTGAATTACCGCGGTGACATCGTCAACGCCGTGGAGCCAACCGAGGAAGCACGCCGCCACGATCCGGCCCGCATGATCCGGGCGTACGCCAATTCTTCGGCGGCGATGAACCTGGTTCGCTCCTTGACCTCCTCTGGAACTGCGGATCTCTACCGCCTACACGAGTGGAACCGTGAGTTCGTAAGGAAATCCCGCGCCGGTGCCCGCTACCAGGATCTGGCCCGTGAGATCGAAAATGGCCTGAACTTTATGAATGCCTGTGGCGTGCATGATGACACCCTGCGCTCGGCCGATATTTACTGCTCGCATGAGGCCTTGCTGAAGGATTACGAACGGTCCATGCTGCGCTTAGGCCAGGACAATAACGGCGATACTAAGCTCTACGATCTCTCCGCACACCAGGTATGGATTGGTGAGCGCACCCGCGGTATCGAAGACTTCCATGTCAATTTTGCGGCGATGATCGGCAATCCTGTGGGAATCAAGCTGGGGCCGGGAGTTACTCCAGAGCAGGCCGTGGAATACGCGGAAAGGCTTGACCCGCATCGCGAGCCAGGGCGCCTGACCATGATCTCCCGTATGGGCCACGATAAGGTACGCACCGTTTTACCGGCCATTGTGAAGGCGGTAGAAGACTCCGGACACAAGGTGGTATGGCAGTCCGATCCCATGCATGGCAATACCTTTACCGCATCGAACGGTTACAAGACTCGGCACTTTGACAAGATCGTGGATGAGGTGCAGGGCTTCTTCGAAGTACACCGTGAGCTGGGCACCCATCCGGGCGGTGTACATCTCGAGTTCACCGGTGAGGATGTTACCGAGTGCCTTGGCGGCGCCGAGGACATCACCGATGTGGATCTTCCGGGTCGCTATGAGTCGGCCGTGGATCCGCGCCTGAATACGCAGCAGTCGCTGGAACTGTCCTTCCTCATTGCGGAGATGCTGCGTAACTAAATCCACAGGTTCGGTGTCGTGTCGTAGAGCGAGGACCCGAACCACCACCCGCCGATAGCTACCGCTCCAACGGCAATCGCGACCACTAGTAAGAAAAGTACTAGCGAAATTGGATTGCGGTTGGTCAGCGGACGTTCGGCGGGTTCTTCATGTGCGCTCTGCACCGGCTGTTCGGGAACGGAAGCCGGCACCGGTGTGGGCGCAGATGCGGCTGCAGGTGCAAATGGTTCGAGTGGGGGCTCGGCCGCCGAATACGGTTGTGCTTGGGGTCGAGAAAAAGATTGCGGCTCTGGCTCTGGAGCAGCCTCGGCCTGCGGCAAATCTAACTTCGTCTCGAAGCTCAGACGTTGCGGTGGGATAACTTCTGTCGGCCCGCCATCGAGCTGTTCTGTTTCGCCTTGCGGGATGGTGCGGGTGGGCTCGAAGATTTCGGTGGCACCGGTGCCAGAAAAGTCCGTGGGTGCCTGTGCAGTGCGCGCTGCGGCAGCATTCCTAGGGGCGGGAATGGAGACGTCCGGAAGATCAAGCTCTCGGCAGACATCATCGAGTGCTTCAAGAAACTCGCCGGCGTCGGCGAAGCGCTCGCGGGGATCGCGGGCGGTGGCGGTGGCCACGAGGGCGTCGACAAGCTTGGGCACCCCAGAAATCCGCGATGACGGCGCAGGGACGTCAGAATCCAACCGAGCCGTAGCATGCGCTAGGGGAGTATCGCCGGAGAAGGGAACGGTTCCGGTAAGTAGCTCGAAAAGGACGATGCCTGCCGAATAAACGTCCGAGGCAGGCGTAATCTCCTCACCCGTGACCTGCTCCGGTGCTAGATAGGACACGGTGCCCACAATCGTGTCTGAGGTGGCCTCAGCATTGGTGGCGCGCACTAACCCAAAATCGCCTACTTTTACCCGGTGGTGGGAGGTGATAAGCACATTATCGGGCTTAATATCGCGGTGGATGAGGCCAGTGGAATGCACCTCCTCCAAGCCGCGCAAAACGTTGCGCAGGGTAGAGGTGGCCGCCTGAGCTGGAAAGGGGCCTCCCTCTGCCAAAAGCTCACGAAGCGTACCACCATCGATGAGCTCCATGATGAGGTAGATGGGTTCGCCATCGGCTGAAAAATCGTGGATAGCCACTAGGTTGGGGTGCTGCAGGCGAGCCATTGCGCGGGCCTCGCGGGAAAAGCGCTTGATAAAGATTGGGTCATCGCAATAGCGCTCGTCCATGACCTTGGCCGCGACCGCCCGCCCGAGCCGCAAATCCACGCAGCGATACACGGTAGACATGCCACCGCGGGCAATGGGGCGATCGATGCGGTAACGATTCTCTAGAATGTCACCAATTTCCAACCTAGTCATGCCTTCCAGTATGGCCGATCCCACTACCCGCGTTAAAGTAGGTGGCGTGATTAACGTAGAAAAATCCCTCGATTCCTTGCTTGCAAACGAAGAACTGCTCAGCATGCAGCAGGTAGCGGAAAAGCTAGACCTGCCCATTACTCGTGCCTATGACCTGCTGCAGGACCGAAAGTTCATTGCCTGGGATTCCCCAGAAGGAAAGCGCGTTCCGCTAGCTTTCTTTAATGATAAGGGCGTCATTGCCAAGCATGTGACTGCGGCAATAACCGTGCTCACCGATGGCGGCTACAAGGACGCGGAAATCTTTAAATACCTTTTTACTGAGGACGACTCACTCCCAGGCCGGCCGATCGATGCCCTGCATGGTCATCTCGCTCGCGAGGTTATCCGTCGCGCGCAGGCTGCTGCTTTTTAGGCACTCCTTCAAAGAGCCATTGGGTTGCAAACCATGCCACCACGATCATCCCGATGACCCAGAACCAGTTATAGAGCTGGTGATTGCCATCCCCGGAAAAGGAGACGCCGATAAATAAGGCTACGCCGGTGGTGAACTTCAAAAGCCACAGTGGCGGCCGGAAGGTACCCATCAAGGTAAAGATGGAGGCGTAGTACCACGGTAAGGTCACGGCGTTGAATACGAAAGCAACTTGATACGCGGCCGCGGTGCCCATGATGGCATCGCGGTTGTTTTTGCGGCACAACCACCACACCGCCACTAGGCCAATGAACATGCATGCCATGGCGATGCTGCGCAAGACAGCCAAAATGGCGTTATAGGAGGCATCCGGCATGAAAATCTGGACGGCAGGGAAGATAACGTCGGTAGCTAAGGTAGGACCTGCGAGCGGGTTGATGACCTTGGAGTTGCCGCTAATTTGCGATAACCAACCCCAAGATGTGCCCGAAGCCCACGTGATCAGTGCTACTGCGGCGATGATTTCCGCCACCGCAGCGATGCCGGATACAGCGAAGACGAAGACCGACCGCCACACGCTTGAGCCCCGGGGCGCGTAATAGTGAAGCATCATCCACACGATAAAGGGCGCAGCGATGAGCGCTGTGGCCTTCATCGCTACGGCTGCGCCCACGAGTAAAAGTGCCGCGTGGAAGCGCCTATTCAGAGCCGCAAGTAGGCCGATGGACACAAGCCCCACCATGAGGGACTCATTATGCATACCGCCAATTAGGTGCAAGATGATAACCGGATTAGCTACGCCGAGCCAGAGTGCTACCGCCGGATCCGCACCGAGCTTGCGGGCGATCTGTGGAATTGACCAAGCGATAGCAATGAAACCGAGTAGAGAAAGAGCCTTATAGACCACGACGCCCGCGGTGACGTTATCGCCCACCAAGCTGGTGACCAATTCACCTATCCAAAGGTGAAGGGGACCATACGGGGTGGTGGTATTGCGCCAATCCTGCGATACCTCGAGGAGGAAGGGGCCGGGGTTAACGGCGGCGCCTTCGGTATATGGATCAAAGCCATCGCGGACCATAGCCCCCTGCATGAGGTAGGAATATACATCGCGTGAGGCCAAAGGGCCGGCCAACAATAGGGGAGCGACCCAGGCAATGAGGATGCGCTGGATATCGCGTAAGCCGCCCTCGGGGAGTGGGGTTTTAAGCTGTGGGCGAATGATGGTGCGCCCGGCAAGCACCCACGCTGCGGCGAGAAGGAAAATTCCCACCCAGTACAGTGCGAGACCAAGATTGCGCCCGTGTCCATAAGATAAGAATCCGATATTGAGCGCTTCTAATAGCCCCCCTCGGTTACGGGTAGCGCCGCCCGAAAAAGACGCCAGCAGCAAAACGCAAGAGGCTGATAGACCCAGCGGCAGTGCGCGCGGAATGGGAAAGGAATACGTCTTTTCCACGGCTAGACCTACTTGTGACGAGCGGTGGCTTTAATAGCCAATCGCTCTAGGGTCTCGGTCACCGCAGGATCCACCTGTGCGGCACGCAGATGTTCGAGGCCAGATTGAGTCAGCGATTCGATTCGGCGTTCAATTTCTTGTGGCGCACCCGAATCAGCAATGATTTGCGCCATGCGGTCCAATTCCTGGGGATCCGAGGTTTGTCCGATGAATTTGCGCAGGGTAGCGGCAGCTTGTGGGTCAGATTCATCCGCGCGCTGGAGTGCTAGCGCCAAAAGCTCGGTGCGTTTTCCCTCGCGCAGATCATCGCCAGCTGGCTTGCCGGTAATTTCCGGATCGCCGAAGACTCCCAGTTGATCGTCGCGTAGCTGGTAGGCAATGCCGATATCGTGACCATAACCGCGGAAGGCAGCGATAAGGTCCTCGCTAGCGCCGGCTATGGCCGCACCTAGGTGTAGTGGGCGTTCAATAGTATAAGCCGCCGTCTTGTAGCGGTTGACGGAATTGGCTAGTTCTACAGACTCGGAGCCTGCTGCTTCCAAGGAAATATCTAATAGCTGGCCGCCGATGACCTCGGTACGCATTCCGCGCCACGGACTGCGGGCGCGGCGCAGTGCAGCTGCGCTCAAACCGGAATCTTGGAACATGTCTTCCGCGTATACCAGCGCTAGATCGCCTACCAGGATTGCCACGGAGGTGCCGAAGAACTCGGGATCGCCCAAATAGTCCGACTCGCGGTGGAGCTTTTCGACGCTCCGGTGCACCGTAGGATTCCCGCGCCGGGTATTGGAGGCATCGATGATGTCATCGTGGATCAATGCGCAGGCCTGGATAAATTCTAGAGACGCCGCCGCGCGAAGCATGGCTACAGGGTCCTCTTCTCCACACCCTGCGGCAAGGTAGCCGGCCCAAGCGTACGTGGGGCGTACCCGCTTGCCACCATCAAGCACGAAGGATTCCAAAAAGCTTACGGCCTTGGTTACAGGGCTGCCAATTTCTGCCACTTGTCCTCGGCGTTGGTTAAGGAAGGCTGCGAGTTCTTCGCGCACTGCACCGGGGATCTCCGCAAGCTCAGGAATATTCTGCATAGTCACACTCCACACGATACCGGCTAGGGTGCGCAAGGAATAACAGAGGTTTACAGCGGCAGGGCGGCCCCCAAAATGGCAAATGGGCGAGTGTCCGCGGGGTAGCGGTGATTGCGGATAATGTCGAAGAATCCGGCGGATCTATACAGCCGAAAAGCCCCGTTGTCCTCATTTGGCACTTCCGGCGTTGACAGTAGGGCGTAGTGGGCCGGGGCATTCCACAACAATCCCTCCAGCAGTTGTCTGCCCAGCCCATGGCCTTGATACTGCGGTAAGACGTGGATCTCTGCTAACTCAAAATAGTTGCGCACAATATCCCACTGCTTTTCGGTGGGCCCGCCTTGTAGGCGCAGCCCGCGGCGAAGTTCGGCGTCCCACCAGTTATCCGGGGAGCCTAGAAATCCATAGGCTACTCCTACAGTGCCGTTGTCGTGAGTGGCAATCAGAGCACTGAACCCGGGCCGGATCAGGTCATTTCGCCAGCCTGCTATGCGGCTGTGCAGAATATCGGGGCGATAATTCATCGCCTCGATATAGATCTCAACCAATTGCGGGGCCAGCACAGAGAATTCTGGCGGAGTTAGGCGGCGGATTTCAAAGCTCACGGTGTCTATGACACCAGAAGTATGCGCCAAGTGGAGCAACAGGGCGGGTGTTGGGCCACCGAGAACAGAATAGGAGTTTCGAACAAAATTTGGAGAATAAGCATTTTACGGTGTCGCTCCTATTGTTACATTAGAACATCTGAACTATTATGAACTGTGAGATGTCCGGTGGCCTTCTTAATGTCAGGGGCACTTCAACGGCGTTAGTTACTTAGTTAAGGACAAGGACAATGGCACAGATTATTTCGGCAACACGTACTCGTTCTTTTGGTCGAGAGGGAGGCAAGCGGGCTCGATTCCTCTTTCAGGCGCGTGAGCTATTGGACTCGGCGCGCGGATATGCAGCACATGGGCGATTCGACCAAGCTTTAGAGGTGGCATACCAGGCGGCGCTGCGTACCGCCGGTGCGCGAGTGGCGGCTTCCGCAGTGGCGCGGCGTCGCCGTCTTCCTTCTAGTGCTTGGGAGCGCCTAGCTCTAGTAGGTGTGGAAGATAAGCGGTGGGCGGAAACTTTTAAGGCCTATTCTCGGACCCGCGCTCGAGTGGCATCGGGCCTAGATGAAGTGCCGGGTGAAAAGTTCGTTTATGGCCTTATGCAGCGCTCCGCACAATTCTTGGATGAAAGTGAGGCAGAGACAACGTTTGGTTCTTTTGCTGCGTAGTCACTGCGTGGGGGCGCTCACTACTTTTTAGGGAACATACTGATTATTCTGGGCGTTAGTATAGATAGAACTATTACCGCCTGAAGCCCAATCCCTAGTTGGAGGAACAGTGTCTCTTTCTGAGCAGGAGCAGCGAACGCTCCGTGAAATTGAGGAATCGTTGCTTGCTGACGATCCTAAATTTGGTGCTTCCGTTTCTGAGCCTACGTCGTTTGGCGGCTCTGGCGGTGCAGTAACCCTGCGGGGTGTGGCGCTCGTCGTTGTTGGCCTTTGCATGCTTATTGGTGGTGTTGCTCTAGCGCAGCAAAGCCTGTGGTTCATTGCCCTTTCCATTGCGGGATTTTTGGTCATGTTTGCCGCCGGTGTATGGATGCTGCGTGGTGATGGCTCTGGTCGCTCATCGCAGGATCGCTATTCTGGTGGACGTGCAAAGAAGTCTGCTTCCCGCAACGGGGGTGTTAGCGGGAGGCTCGAAGAAAACTTCCGTCGCCGTTTTGAGGAGCGTTAGCGCCTTTTAGCCTTAGTTGCCCCAGTCGATTCAGTAGGGATTGGCTGGGGTGTTTTCATGCCTATCCAAAATCTCCCACTTTGCCCCACTAATGGTCTTGTTGGTGGGGCATTGTGGGGTAGGCGACCCTCGTAAAGCTCAAAACGCTGGGTCAGCGCAGTATGTGGGGTTTAAGTGAGGGGGTGGCATCTTATCTTGGTGTTGCAGGTGGGGTAATAGGGGTGAATATAGAGGGTTGTCAATACCCTTTATGGGATTTCTGCCCACCGGAAAAACGGTCAGCTAACTGCGGATATCAGTATCTTCTCTCGGAGACACGCCGCTTTAAGTGGGTTAGGTGGGGGAAAGTGGGGTAGAGTGGGGCGCAGCGGAGGAAAGAGGGGCTCAAGGGTCTCCATTCTGAAGTAAGAGAATCCGGAGTTTTCGAGTAAGGAAGGTGGACGCCGGGATGTTTCTCGGAACCTACACTCCGAAGCTCGATGACAAGGGACGTCTTACGCTTCCGGCAAAGTTTCGCGATGAACTCGCGGGTGGCCTCATGGTCACCAAGGGGCAGGACCACTCGCTGGCCGTGTACCCGCGGGAGGAATTTGCGGCACGCGCACGGAAGGCTGCGGCGGTTTCTCGAACCAACCCAGAAGCACGAGCTTTCATTCGTAACTTGGCAGCAAGTGCGGACGAACAGCGGCCGGATGGGCATGGGCGCATTACGTTGTCTGCGGGGCATCGGGAATATGCCAACTTGTCTAAGGAGTGCGTTGTGGTTGGCTCTGTGGACTTTCTCGAAATTTGGGACGCAGCCGCGTGGGCTGAGTACCAGTCGCAAACTGAAGATGCTTATTCGGCAGCAGATGCCGATGACGTACTGGCGGGCTTGCTTTAAGCCTGCACAAGAGTGCGTGTAAGGACTCTGTCCGAGGCGGATGATTCTGGTGTACTTCCCCGATATCAGAAACCTGCCTCGGACAGGGCCCTATACGCACTCGCATGCTTTCCACCACTGGAAGTTAGGGAATTTGAGAAAGGGGGTTGCGGGGAGACATGGCTACCAAAGACCTAAATTATGATGTGGCCGAAAACCACGGCCACGTGCCGGTCATGCGCGAGCGCATGGCTGATCTCCTGCGCCCCCAGGTAGAAGCGGCGGGGGATAGGGCCGTGCTTGTCGACGCCACCTTGGGTGCCGGTGGCCACACTCGCTACTTCCTGGAATCTTTCCCAGAGGCTCGAGTCATTGGTGTTGACCGCGATAAGCAGGCGCTGCGCAATGCCACCGAACGTCTTGCGCCCTACGGTGATCGCTTCGTTGGCGTTAATGCACGATTCGATGAGCTGGGCAGCGCCATCGCGGAAGGGGAGGGCGATATCTTTGATTCTGCTCGCTCCGTAGGCATTGCCGGCGCCCTTTTTGACCTTGGTGTTTCCTCAATGCAGCTAGACCAGGCAGACCGCGGATTCGCTTATAAAGCGGATGCGCCGCTGGATATGCGCATGGATCCTTCGCAGGGGATTACTGCGGCGGATGTACTCAATACCTATTCGCACGGCGACTTGGCTCGCGTCCTCAAAACCTATGGTGATGAGCGTTTCGCGGGAAAAATTGCCTCCGCCGTGTTGAAAGAGCGCGACAAGGATCCTTTCGTCAACTCCGCGCGGCTCGTTGAGCTACTTTATGATGTCATTCCCGCTGCGACCCGCCGTACCGGAGGTCACCCCGCCAAGCGCACCTTCCAGGCGCTGCGGGTTGAGGTCAACCGTGAGTTGGAAGCTATTGAAAATGTCCTGCCGGTCATAACCCAGGCACTTTCGGAAGGTGGCCGTGCCGTATTCATGAGCTACCAATCTTTGGAAGACCGCATCGTTAAAGCAGCCTTCAAAGAACTGACTACGTCCAAGACGCCGGCTGGGTTGCCGATGGATCTGCCAGGCACCGCGCCGAAGTTCAAGATCGTTACGCGCGGGGCGGAAAAGGCCTCTGAAGAGGAAATCGCGGAAAATTCACGAGCCGCGTCGGTGCGTGTTCGTGCCATCGAAAGACTCGAGGGAATGCCAGAATTTCTACCGCCGGGAGGCAGGCAATGAGCACCATCCCACGCCGCAACCACCTAAAGACTGACAGCCGCGACAGAGAGGCCACTCGCACCATGGGCGCCAGCCGAGACTTCACCACCGGAATCGATACCGGAGCCCCGACGGCGCTGCGCGAGCGTCCCAGCACTAAGCGTGCTCCGAGCCGCACGCGCGTGCCACACCGCAGCACGAAGCGCCTTGGCTCGAAGCAGGTAGTGAGCTTCCGCGGCCGTCAGCTGCAGCCGCAGACGAAGAAGAACGGGCTCCTAACCCGGTTGGGCGTCATTTCCCTCACCCTGCTTATCGTCGGTGTGGCCTTGGCCATGTGGCTGTCTGGTCTGTCCACCAAGCAAACCTTTGCCATCCAGCAGCTGACCGTGCAGGATTCCCAACTGGATAACCAGATTGAGACCCTCAACCGCGATGCGGAGAATCTCAGCTCTTCTGCTGATATTGCGCGCCGCGCGGACGAGATGGGAATGGCTATTCCTAAGCAGCCGGGCATTGCGGAAGTTGGCGGCGATGGAAAGATCGTCGACAAGCGCGAAGGCACCCCGGATACCGAGAAGCTCATTGATGTCAACGGTGAACCAATCCGCCCGGGCCAGGCTTCCAGCGACCCAAAGGATACGGAGGGGATGTCGGATTCCCTCAATGCCGTGCCACAGGGACAGCAGCGCACCAGCAATGGTGGCGATGCCGGC
The DNA here is from genome assembly GCF_022347225.1 of Corynebacterium sp. ACRPQ. NCBI lineage: Bacteria > Bacillati > Actinomycetota > Actinomycetes > Mycobacteriales > Corynebacteriaceae > Corynebacterium > Corynebacterium sp. ACRPQ. Next base: position 114,307 of record NZ_JAKRNF010000002.1, on the reverse strand, counting down.
GACCGCAACTCGGACCGCGAGACCGGCGATGCCAGTGGCGCCCAAGACAATGCGCGACCTAACCTTCCGGCCCGTGCGCCGTATGCCAGCCGCGCCGAGTAGCTAGGGAAGAATAATCGGTGAAAAAGATGATGCTCGCGCGTGGTGGCGCGGGCATTCTCACTTTTGTAGGGCACAATCAATACACGCAAGAAATTGTGGCGGAAATAGGGAAGGTGACACTGGACTGTGACTACGCCAAGTAAGGCTAGGCGCCGCCCGCGCCGCTCGACCAGCTCCGCGGTGCCGCAAAAGAAGATGATGCGCAAACGCCTGCGCATCATCGTATCCGTGGTGCTCGTGGCGATGGTCGTCCTCGCTGGCCGCTTGGCCTGGGTACAGCTTGTGTGGGGCCCAGACCTTTCCGCCAAGGCCGTAACGCAGCGCGAGCGTGTCTATATCGAGCCGGCCCGTAGGGGAGAAATCCTGGACCGCGATGGCCAGCGCTTGGCCTACACGATGAAGTCTCGTTCCTTGACCGTCTCGCCGACCCGCCTGCGCGATGAGCTAAAAGACAAGGCCGAGATCGAGGCCCAAAAAGATGGCTCGACCGAGGGCATGGATGATAAGAAGCTGGATAGCTTCCTCACCAAGAAGATGGAGGAGACCCTCAAGGACATGTCTGAGGGAATCCCGAAGCTGATTGAGGATTCCGGCGCCTCGACCTCCAAGGTGGATAAGGACGATATCCTCAATAAGCTCAAAGCCGATACCCAGTATGAGGTACTGGTGCGCAACGTGGACCCGGATGTAGCCGTAGAGATTGCCAATAAGTACCACGGAGTGGCAGCGGACCGCCAAGACATCCGCCAATACCCCAACGGCGCCATTGGTGAAAACGTCGTGGGCAAGGTATCGATGGACGGCCATGGACAGTTCGGTTTCGAGGCCGCGCGCGATACGGAACTTACTGGCATTGACGGCCAGTCCACCGAGGACGTATCCGCAGATGGCCAGGTGATCCCAGGCACTCTGCGTGACGTCGTGGATACCGTTGATGGTCGCGACGTCACCCTCACTCTGGATTTGGACCTGCAAACCTACGTTCAGCAAAAGCTGGAAAAGGCCAAGGCCAACTCCAAGGCTTCTGGTGCGGAAGCAGTGGTCCTCGATGCTGCCACCGGCCAGGTCCTTGCCATGGCCAATACCGATACCGTGGATCCCAATAAGAATGTTGAGGATCAGCTTGATGAGGGCAAGGACTTTGAAAACCGCAGCGTCTCCCACCCTTATGAGCCGGGTTCTGTAGCCAAGGTGGTTACCGCGGCTGCTGCACTGCAGGAGGGCGTGACCACCCCGGATGAGGTGCACCAGGTCCCCGGTTCCATCGATATGGCGGGCGTGACGGTCAACGATGCCTGGGAACACGGCACCGAGCCGTATACCACCACCGGCATCTTTGGTAAGTCCTCCAACGTCGGTACCTTGATGATCGCCGATAAGTTGGGCCAAGAAAAGTACGCCGAGTACCTCAAGAAGTTTGGGTTGGGCAATACCACCGGTATTGAGCTGCCGAACGAATCGGCCGGCAGCGTCCCAGACTTGGAGCAATGGTCCGGCGGCACCTTCGCTAACCTGCCTATTGGTCAGGGCCAGTCGTGGACCACCTTGCAGATGGCCAGCGTGTACCAAGCATTGGCCAATGGTGGCGAGCGTATCGAGCCGCGCATCATTGACTCGGTCAAGGGGCCGGACGGCAAGGACGAAAAGCTAGAGGCACCGGAAAAGAACCAGGTGGTAAGCCCGGAGACTGCCAAAACCACGGTGGATATGTTCCGCGCCGTCTTCCAAGACGATGATGCCGGCCTGCAAAATGGTACGGCCGGCAATGCGCAGCTTAAGGGCTATCAGCTTTCCGGCAAGACCGGTACAGCCCAGAAGGTGGACCCAAATACTGGGGCATATTCGAATTCCGCCTATTGGATCACCTTTGCCGGCATTGCGCCGGCCGATGATCCGCGCTTCGTTGTTGCCGTCATGCTGGATGAGCCCAAGTCCGGCGTGGAGGACAATGGCGGTGGCGGCCAGTCGGCGGCACCTATCTTCCGCGATATCGCCTCGTGGCTGCTCAACCGTGACAATATTCCGACATCGAAACCAGCACCGCGGCTGACCCTGCGGGCACAATAGGAGCTTAGTATGACCGTTTCTTTGGACACTCTCGCCCAGCTTTCTGGTGGGCGCGTCATTGGTGATGCCTCCGTGGAGGTCTCCGCGTGCGGGCTGGATTCTTCCCGTTTGCCGGAAGGCGCGCTCTTTGCCGCCCTGCCGGGCACGCGCGTACACGGCGCGCAGTTCGCTCGCGATACCAAGGCGGGAGCTGTGCTTACCGACGCCGCTGGGCTCGACCTGCTTACCAAGGACCAAGAGACCCGCCCCATTGTGGTGGTGGAGGATATTCGTGCCGTGCTCGGCCCAATTTCCGCCGAGATATATGGCCACCCCACCCGCGACCTGACGGTCATCGGCGTTACCGGCACCTCCGGCAAGACCACCACCAGCTACCTGCTGGAGGCCGGCCTGCTGCACGCCGGGCATTCCGTGGGCCTTATCGGAACCACCGGTACCCGTATTAACCGCACGCCGGTTCCCACCTCGCTGACTACGCCTGAGGCGCCGACCCTGCAAGAGCTTTTCGCGCGAATGAAGAACGAGGGCGTTACCCACGTGGTGATGGAAGTGTCCTCGCATGCGCTGGAGCTGGGACGCGTGCGCGGAACTCGGTTTGCGGTAGGCGGTTTTACGAACCTGAGCCAGGACCACCTTGATTTTCACCCCACGATGGAGGACTACTTCCAGGCAAAGGCGAAGCTCTTCGCCGGGGAGCAGGCGGCTGAACGAGCCGTCCTCTGCATCGATGATGAGTGGGGCGAGCGCATGTGCGGCGTCGCCAAGAGCGCGGGCCACAACGTGACTACGGTTGCCACCCAGGGCGCTGCGGCCACGATCAGCGCGCGCCAAACCGCCACCGAGGCCACCGGCGCCCAGAAGGTGGCCTTGAACTATGAGGGCGCCGATTTCGCCTTCCGGCTGCCGCTGCCTGGCGAGTTCAATATCGCCAATGCTTGCTTGGCGCTCGGCATGGCCGCCGCGGTGGGAGAGGACCCGGCGGAGTTCTTGTCGGGAGTGGAAAAGGTCGCAGTCCCCGGCCGCATGGAGCGCATCGACCGCGGCCAAGACTTTGTAGCCGTAGTGGACTATGCGCATAAGCCGGCGGCCATCGCAGCGGTGCTTGACACCCTGCGCGGTCAGCTGGAGGGAACCACGGGCCGCGTCGGCATTGTTGTCGGCGCCGGCGGAGACCGCGATAGCTCTAAGCGCCCCATCATGGGCGCAGCCGCAGCCAGCCGCGCTGACCTTACCGTGGTGACCGATGACAACCCGCGTACCGAGGACCCCGCCACCATTCGCGCTGCGGTGATGGCGGGCGCACGTGACGCCGCCCCTCAGGGCGATATCCGCGAGGTAGGCTCCCGCGCCCGTGCCATCGATGAGGTCGTCGATTGGGCTGAGCCGGGCGATGCTGTCATCGTCGTGGGCAAGGGCCACGAGGTGGGACAGCTCGTGAACGGAAAGACGTTGCACTTTGATGACCGCGAGGAAATGGCCCGCGCCATCGAGGAAAAGCTGGCCGGAACCCCGCACCGCGATACCCTTGGGGATGCGAAGGAGTAGACATGATTCCACTTTCTATTGCCGATATTGCCGAAATCACCGGGGGCAGCCTCGATTGCGTGTCTGACCCAGACCAGCGCGTTACCGGGTTTATCGAATTCGATTCCCGCAAGGTAACTAAGGGCGGGCTCTTCCTCGCCCTGCCCGGGGCCCGCGTGGATGGCCATGACTATGCAGAAAAGGCCATCGAGCAGGGCGCAGTGGCGGTGCTGGCGGCGCGGCCGGTGGGGGTTCCGGCGGTCGTCGTCAAGCCCCAAGGCCGCGTTACCGGTGATGCCGCCAACGCGGATATCTATGCCCACGACGAGGACGGCTCGGCCGCCGCGGTGGTGCAGGCGCTATCCGATATCGCGCGGGAGGTCACGCGCCGCCTGACCGCCGAGCAGGGCCTAGACATCGTGGGCGTAACCGGCTCGGCCGGTAAGACCTCCACCAAGGACCTACTGGCCACGATTTTCCGCGCAGAGGGTGATACCGTCGCTCCTCCCGGCTCCTTTAATAACGAGGTCGGCCTGCCGTATACCGCTTTGCGCTGCGATGAGCACACCCGTTTCCTAGTCGCAGAAATGTCCGCCCGTGGCATCGGTCATATCCGCCACCTGACCACCATTACCGCGCCCACCGTCGGCGTGGTACTCAATGTTGGTACCGCGCACTTGGGCGAGTTTGGCTCACGGGAAAATATTGCCCAGGCCAAAGGCGAGCTCGTTGAAGCCTTGCCCTCGGCCGCTGAGGGCGGCGTCGCCGTGCTCAATGCCGATGATCCCTTCGTCGCCGGCATGGCACCGCGCACCTCAGCCAAGGTCGTCTACTACTCGGCCAATAAGCCGCCGGCTTCCGACGCCCAGTACTACGCCAGCGATATCCAGCTCGATGACGTTGCCCGCCCCTCGTTTGTGCTGCATGCGCCGGGAACGGATCCGCTTCCGGTGAAGCTGCAGGTCTTTGGCAAGCACCAGGTCTCTAACGCATTAGCAGCGGCCGCCGCGGCCATCGAATCGGGCATGGACCCGCAGGTGGTAGCTAACGCGCTTTCTGGGCACCAGAATGCCTCGGAACACCGCATGGACGTGCGTACCCGCCGCGATGGAGTAACCACCATCGATGATTCCTATAACGCCAACCCCGATTCCATGCACGCGGCCATTGCCGCGCTGGCCTATACCTCGGCCGCCCGACCGGATGCCCGCGCCATCGCCGTGCTCGGTGAGATGGGCGAGCTCGGCGGAGAAGCAGTGGCCGCCCACCGCGCATTGGGAGAGGTGCTTTCCAAGTACCACGTTGACCACCTCGTGGCCGTGGGAGACAACGATAATATGAGGGCCATGGTGGAGGCCGCACAGGCGCGGGGTATAAATACTACTATCAGCCCGGATGTTGACGCCGCTGCGGCGGCTGTCGAAGACATCATCAGGGTAGCGCCTGCCGGCATCGAAGATTGGACGGGGCGCGAGGCCAAAGATGTAGTCCTCATCAAGTCGTCGAATGCCCAGCGCCTGTGGCGCGTGGCAGAACAGCTCAATCGCCGTTAGTCCTCAGTACAAGGAGAAAGACCTCTAGCAATGACTCAGATCATTATCGCGGGCATCCTCAGCTTCCTCGTCGCGATCTTTACCACTCCCATGTTGGTGCGCTACTTTTCCGGGGTGGGCAAGGGACAAGAAATTCGCGAGGACGGGCCGCAGCTGCACCTGCGCAAGCGTGGCACCCCCACCATGGGCGGTCTCGCGATTTTGCTGGCCATCACCGTGGCCTACCTCGTGGTGGGAATTTATGCCCGCGTGACCGGTAACGGTGGTTTTAGCCCCTCCGGTCTTTTGGTCTACTTCCTCACGATGGGCCTTGGCGGTCTGGGTTTTGCCGATGACTTCATCAAGCTATTCAAAAAGCGCAACCTCGGCCTGAACAAGACCGCCAAGCTGGTAGGTCAGCTGGCCGTGGCGCTCATCTTCGGCATCTTGGCTCTGCAGTTCCCAGACGAGCACGGATTGACCCCAGCGTCTACCAACCTTTCCTTCGTTCGCGATTTTGACACCTTCGATATTGCCGTAGGCGGCGCCATCATCGGCACCATTGTTTTCTTGGTCTTTCTCTACCTACTCATTGCTGCGTGGTCCAACGCCGTGAACCTCACCGACGGACTCGACGGCTTGGCCGCAGGCACCACCGCGATGGTGATGGGCGCCTACGCACTGATTTCCTTCTGGCAGTTCCGCAACTCTTGCGCCGTATCGCCAGCGGCAGGGTGCTATGAAGTTCGCGATCCGCTCGACTTGGCCGTGCTGGCTGCAGCCGGCCTGGGCGGTTGCTTGGGCTTTTTGTGGTGGAATGCCGCACCGGCAAAGATTTTCATGGGCGATACCGGTTCGCTTGCGCTCGGTGGCCTCGTCGCCGGCCTTTCCGTGACCACCCGCACCGAGCTGCTCATGATCATCATCGGCGCCATCTTCGTGATTGAGACTGTCTCCGTCGTCATCCAGATCATCGTCTTCCGCAGCACCGGAAAGCGCTTCTTCCGCATGGCGCCCATCCACCACCACTTTGAAAATGGTGGCTGGGCGGAGACCGCCGTGGTCACCCGCTTCTGGCTGCTGAGCGCCATGGCGGCTATTGCCGGCGTATGCATCTTCTACGGCGACTGGCTGTCTGCCGTCGGCTTTGCTTCCTAAAACTCATGCCTTTTTAGCTTTATCGAGGAAAGAGGAATAGAGATGACCGAGTTGCCATCCTCGTTGCGCGGGCGAGTGCTCGTGGCTGGGGCGGGAGTATCGGGGCGCGGTTGCGTCGCTATGCTGGCAAGCCTCGGGGTGGATACCACCGTGGCAGATTCCAACGAGACCGCGCTGGCGGAATTGGCGGAGGAATTCGGTGTAGCAACCGTCTCCGTCGATTCTGCCGCCCAGGGCGAGTTTGACCTTGTGGTTACTTCGCCGGGCTGGCGTCCCGATTCGCCTTTGTTGGTTGCTTTCCAGGACGCTGGGGTAGAGGTTATCGGCGACGTGGAGCTGGCGTATCGCTTGGATCGTGCGGGCGTCTTCGGGGCGCCGCGCACCTGGCTGGTAGTTACCGGGACTAACGGCAAAACCACCACTACCGGTATGTTGGCCCAGATTATGCAGGCTGATGCCAAGCGCACCGGCAAGCGCGCACTGGCGGTGGGCAATATCGGCGTTTCGCTTTTCGACGCCCTCACGGCCATCCCTCGCGTCGACATTCTCTGCGCCGAGCTATCTTCTTTCCAGTTGCATTGGTCCAGCCACTTGCGCCCGGATGTGGGCGTGTTGCTGAACCTGGCAGATGATCACCTAGATTGGCACGGATCGTTCGATGCCTATGCCCGCGCGAAGGCCAAGGTGCTCTCCGGTGACGTCGCTGTGGTAGGCAAGGATGACGCCGAGGCGGTCCGCTACGCCGCGGATACCGCAGACCTCTTCGGCTTTACTGCCGCTGAACCCACACAGGGAGAGGTGGGCGTAAGCGCCGGCCGCCTTGTCTCGCGGCTTAACGAGCAGCGCGAGGATCTCGCGTCCGCAGAGGGCATTGAGCCCGCCGGCCTGGCAGGAGTCCTCGACGCTGCGGCCGCAGCCAGCGTCGCGCGTCTGGCAGGCGCCACCCCGGAGTCCATTGCACAGGGGCTGGCAGCGTATACCGTGGCCGGGCACCGCGGCGCTGTGGTCCATGAGCATTCCGGCATCACGTTCATCGATAATTCCAAGGCCACCAACCCGCACGCGGCGGATGCGGCGCTCAAGGGGCTCAATTCCGTGATCTGGATTGCCGGCGGGCAGTTGAAGGGCGCGGAGGTAGACGGGCTCGTCGCCAAGCACGCCGCCCACATCAAGGCCGCGGTAGTCCTGGGCGTGGATAGGGAAGAAGTTGCCTGGGCTCTCGCCGCGCACGCGCCGCATGCCCCAGTGGACGTCATCGAGACGCAGGAGCCTTTTGCAGCCATGAACGCTGCGGTGGAGGCTGCACTGCAACACGCCGACGCCGGGGATACCGTTCTTTTGGCGCCGGCTGCGGCATCGTTGGATATGTATACCGGCATGGCTCAACGCGGTGATGTATTTGCCGCGGCCGCGCGGGAGCTTACCCGCAACTAGAGCTATAGATTTAAGGATCAGGAGAACACATGACGGCCACCTCCCAGCAGCGCCCGCGCTCCAAGAGTTTTGGCGACCGCGTTCGCGAGCTGCGCGAGCGCGCCCGCCAGGAAGCCGGCCTTGATTACCAGCTGCTGCGCTTTATCATCTTCTTCCTCGTGGGCATCGGCGTGCTCATGGTCTTTTCTTCCTCCATGGCTACCTCCCTGACGGAAGACGGCGGCGTATGGAACCAGGCATTGCGCCAGTGCGTGATGGTGTTCTTGGGCCTCGTTGCCTTTTGGTTCGGCCTCAAAATTTCGCCGCATACCCTGCGCAAATGCGTGCCGTGGATTGTGGGCCTGTCCATCATTTTGCTCATCGCGGTGCTGATCCCCGGCGTGGGTACCGGCCGCGAGGAGGTAGGTTCCCAGTCCTGGATTTACTTGGGACCGTTCTCCCTGCAGCCCTCGGAGCTTGCCCGCGTCGCCGTAGGCATGTTTGGTGCGACCGTATTGGCGGATAAGGAGCACAAATCCATGAAGGTGACGGATCCCTTCATGATGTACTCCCTCATTGCCGGCGTTATGTTCTTGCTCATCGTCCTTCAGGGCGACTTCGGTATGGCTTTGTCCTTGGCCCTCGTGGTTGTCTTCACCCTGATTTTCGCGGGTGTCGACTGGCGCGTTCCGGCGACCATCGGCGTCGCAGCCGTGTGCGGTTTGCTGTTTATCTTCCTTTCTGGCGGCTTCCGGTCCAACCGCTTCCACACCTATTTCGATGCCCTCGTAGGCAATATCTCCGATACTCAAGGTACGGGTTTCCAGTCCTATCAGGGCTTTCTCTCGCTTGCCGACGGCGGCTTCTGGGGCGTTGGCATTGGCCAATCCCGTGCCAAGTGGTTCTACCTGCCCGAGGCGAAAAATGACTTTATTTTCGCCATCGTGGGTGAGGAACTCGGCTGGTGGGGCGGTGCGCTCGTCATCGTGCTATTCGCCGCACTGGGCTATGTGGGCTTGCGCACCGCGATGCGCGCACAGAACCAGTTCCAGTCCCTGCTGGCCGCAACGTTGACCATCGGTGTGGTCACCCAGGCCTTTGTGAATATTGGCTACGTCATTGGCCTGCTGCCGGTGACCGGTATTCAGCTGCCCATGATTTCTGCCGGCGGTACCGCGGCGATCATCACGATTGGCTCGATGGGCATCCTGTGCAACGTGGCGCGTCACGAACCGATGCAAATTTCCGCCATGCAGAATTTCGGCCGCCCGCTGTTCGACCGCCTTTTGTTCATCGGCGAGCCGCAGCCAGTGCCGAAGCCGAAGAAGAAGCAGCAGGGCCGTCACGCCCGCCCGCAGGAGCCGCGCTCCCGCGTGCGCGAGGAGCGCTTTGGTCGCCCCGTAACCGGAAGCGGCCGCCGCTATCCGCGCGCCGAGCGCCGCTATCGCTAGGCGGCGCTGGTAGCCTTTAGGCTATGAATTCCACGCCTATTTCCGTCGTCATCGCAGGTGGCGGCACCGCCGGACATATTGAACCCGCCCTCGCCGTGGGCGAAGCTTTGCGCGAGCGCCACGGCGCACGCATCACCGCTCTCGGTACCGAAAAGGGCCTCGAGCGCGATATCATTCCCGCCCGCGGCGTGGACCTTAGCCTGATTACCCCCGTGCCAATCCCGCGCAAGGTCAACGCGCAGCTCTTCAAGCTACCGTTCAACCTCTCCCGCGCGGTGGGGGAGGCCAAGCAGGTACTCAAGGATGTCGAAGCGGATGTCGTCTTTGGCACCGGCGGCTACGTGGCCGGGCCGGCCTATATCGCTGCGCGATCCCTCGGCATCCCGTTCTATGTTCTCGAGACCAATGCTTTGGCTGGAATGGCCAATAAGCTCGGCGTGAAGATGGGCGGCATTGGACTCAACGCCCACCCGGATTCTGGCATGCCGGGCGAGGTCGTTGGCATTCCCGTTCGGCCGAGCCTGGCAGACGACCCGAATGGCAACCTGGCCGCAGACGCGCGCACCAAGTGGAACCTGGCCGAGCTTCCCACCATTCTCATCACCGGCGGGTCCCAAGGCGCAGCCAGCATCAACCGCGCTGTTGCGGGAGCGGTGGAGGACTTGGCGCAGGACTTCCAGCTCCTGCACGCCTATGGCAAGAAGAATGACCCGCCCGCAGAACACCCGAACTACGCCGCACTGCCGTATATCGAGGACATGGGCTCCGCCCTTGCGGTAGCTGACCTCGTCGTGTGTCGCTCCGGCGCGATGACCGTTGCCGAAGTATCCGCCGCAGGCCTGCCGGCCATCTACGTTCCGCTGCCGCACGGCAATGGCGAACAGGCGCTCAATTCCCGCGACGTGGTCGAGGCAGGCGCCGCCATCCAGATTCCGGACGCAGAGCTGACCCCAGAGCGACTCATCTCCGAGGTGCGCGGCATTCTCGATGACCCGCAACGCCTCGAGTCGATGACGCACGCCGCCGCCCATGCCAGCGCCGGAGACGTGGCAAATACCATCGCAGACCGCATCGCCGCCCGCGTATCCGAGGCCGAAGACGCCGCTGGAAGGAAGGATAAGTAAATGACCGATCCCGCACACTACGATCTGCGCCGCGTCCACCTCATCGGCATTGGTGGTTCCGGCATGTCGGGGCTCGCGCGAATCCTCGCCGCTCGCGGCGGAGTGGTCACAGGTTCCGATGTCAAAGACTCCACCCCGGTTGAGGTGTTGCGCACCATGGGCGCCAAGGTCGCCATCGGCCATGCCGCGGAAAACCTGCGACTGTCTGGCGAACTGCCCACCGTCGTGGTTACTTCTTTTGCCGCCATTCCCCAAGACAACCCGGAGCTAGTAGCCGCAAAGGATAACGATATCCCGGTAATTCGCCGCTCCGATCTGCTCGCCGCCTTGATGGAAGGCCACAAGCAGGTGTTGCTGGCTGGCACCCATGGCAAAACCTCCACCACGTCGATGACCGTAAGCGCGATGCAACACGCGGGTCTTGATCCTTCCTTCGCCATCGGCGGCCAGCTCAACCGCGCGGGTACCAATGCTCACGGTGGCACCGGGGAAGCGTTCGTCGCCGAGGCTGATGAATCCGATGCCTCCCTGCTGCGCTATAGCCCTGACGTCGCGGTGCTCACGACTATCGAGCCCGACCACCTCGACTTCTTCCACAGCGAGGAAGCCTATTTCCAAGTCTTCGATGACTTTGCTGACTTGGTTACCCAGGAGACCGGCTACCTTGTTGTGTGTGCTGAAGACGAGCATGCTGCCCGGGCTGGCGAGCGGGCGCTGGAGCGCGGCATCAACGTCGTGGCCTACGGCTCGCCGGAGAAGTCTTTTACCTCTACCGTGCCACTGGCGGCCGAGTTGGTCCGCGAAGAGACCACCGCGGAAGGCATGGACACCACCGTCAAAGTCAACCTTCCTGGCGTTTCTGAAACCGTGCGCTACGAGCTGCAGATCCCAGGCCACCACATGGTGCTCAATTCCATGGGCGCCTTGATCGCTGGCGTGCTCTCCGGCGGCACCCCGGCTGACATCGCCGAGGGATTGGCTGATTTTGGCGGTGTGCGCCGGCGCTTTGAGTACCGGGGGAGCGTCGACAAGCAGGGCAAACCCGTGCGGGTCTTTGATGATTATGCGCACCATCCCACCGAGGTTGCGGCAGTGCTGCGGGCCGCCCGCGCCAAGGTCGAGGCGGAAGGGCACGGCGGGCGCGTTATCGCGTGTTTCCAGCCGCACCTGTACTCGCGCACCATGGAATTCGACGCCGAGTTTGCCCAGGCACTCTCGCTTGCCGACGCCGCCGTGGTACTCGACATCTACGGCGCTCGCGAACAGTCCGTGGAGGGAATTACCTCCCGCATCATTACCGATAAGATGCCCGCTGATATGCAGGTCATCTTCGAGCCGGATTTTTCCGCCGCCGCCCGCGACGTTGTGTCGGTGGTGGAGCCAGGAGATGTGGTGCTGACCATCGGAGCTGGCTCGGTAACCATGGTGGCGGCGGAAATCCTCGATGAATTGCGGGCAAGCTAGTGCGCGTATCCGCAAAGCTCATCGCTGGGGTCATCGCCGCAATTGTCGCCGTGGCGCTCATAGCGGCCGCCGTGATGTGGACAGTTCCGGTCCTGAAGGTACGCAATTTTCAGGTGGAGGGCGTCCATCAGCTCGATTCCACACAGGTGGAGGAAGCCTCTGGGGTTCCCAAGGGCGAAAATTTGCTACGCGTTAATGCGCGCGAGGCAGCTTCCGGTGTTGCTGGATTGGACTGGGTCGATTCGGTGACAGTCTCTCGCGATTTCCCTTCGACCTTGACCATCAACGTGTCCGAGCACAAGGCTGTGGCGTTTGTAAAGCGCGATAATAAGCCCTTCCTGATCGACGACAAAGGCGAGGAGTTTACCTCCGCTGAGCCTCCCGCGGGCGCGGTTGAGGTGACGGGCTCCGTCGATAGTGGCTCGCCGCAAATCCAGGATGCCGTGCGAGCGATTGCAGCGCTTTCCGACGACGTCCGCAAACAAGTAGCAAAGCTGGAAGTGGCGGGCGAATATTCGCTGACTTTCACCACCAAAGATGACCGGCGCATCTTCTGGGGTGCCAGCGATTCTAACGATGAGGACAAGGCGCATGCTTTTGCCACAGTGTTGAAGATGGAAGGCCGCGAGTGGAATATTTCCAACCCTGAGTTAGTCACCACCCGCGGATAGGGCGACGGGTGCCCCCGCAGGTGCCTTTATCGCTCTTGTGGGCCCGTGCAGCACCGCTTAGGCGTGTGCGCTGCACGGGCTCTTTTTAGTGCCTGAACCGTGGGGCGGATGATGCGGGTGTGACTTGTAAAACCGCAGGTGAGCAACCCTAAAGTGGAACTTGAGGGTCTCGACACGCGGAAAATGTGCGTGAAAATTACACCGCTGTCGTTAAAGATGGAAAGGAACGCGATTCGCCTTCGGCGGAGCGCATTACATTCCTCGTTTAATGCACGTGCAGACTTAAAGTAGCGAAAGGTGAGACCTACTCACATGATCTCTTCCAATAACAATCTCGCGGATATCAAGGTCGTCGGCGTCGGCGGCGGCGGCGTCAACGCCGTCAACCGCATGATCGAAGAAGGCCTCAAGGGTGTTCAGTTCGTCGCCATCAACACCGACTCCCAGGCCCTCATTTTCTCCGATGCAGACACCAAGCTCGACATTGGCCGTGAGGCCACCCGTGGCCTCGGCGCCGGCGCTAACCCTGAGGTAGGAAAGACCTCCGCAGAAGACCACAAGTCCGAAATTGAAGACGCCCTCGAGGGCTCCGACATGGTCTTCGTGACTGCCGGCGAGGGTGGCGGCACCGGCACCGGTGCTGCTCCGGTCGTGGCGTCTATCGCGAAGAAAATGGGTGCGCTGACCGTCGGTGTTGTCACCCGCCCGTTCAAGTTCGAAGGCGCTCGCCGTACCCGCCAGGCCATGGCCGGCATTGAGGAGCTGCGCGAGGTCTGCGATACCCTCATCGTCATTCCGAACGATCGCCTGATGCAGCTCGGTGGGGAAGAGCTCTCCATCGTTGAGGCTTTCCGTGCTGCCGATGAGGTGCTGCACAATGGTGTGCAGGGTATTACCAACCTGATCACCATCCCGGGCATGATCAACGTCGACTTTGCGGACGTCCGCTCCGTTATGTCTGACGCTGGCTCCGCGCTGATGGGCATCGGTTCCGCCCGCGGTGATAACCGCGCCATGACCGCTGCTGAGCAAGCCATTAACTCCCCGCTGTTGGAATCCACGATGGAAGGCGCCAAGGGCGTGCTGCTGTCCATCGCCGGCGGCTCCGATCTCGGCCTGCACGAAGTAAACGCCGCCGCCTCCATGGTGGAAGAGCGCGCTGACGAAGACGTCAACCTCATCTTCGGTACCATCATCGATGACACCCTGGGCGATGAAATCCGCATCACTATCATTGCCACGGGTTTCGATGCCGAGGCCAATATGACCCAGGCCGCTGCGCAGCAGCAGCCGCAGCAGGAACAGCGCAAGCCGGGCTCCCTTTTTGACAATCGCCAGCGCGAAGCCGCAGAACCCGTCACCCCGGCACCGGCGCAGCCCGCTGCCGCTCAGCCGGTACAGGATGACTACTCTCCGCGCCACTCCTACGAGCCGCGCGCCGGCCAGGAGCGAGAGCGCTACGCCCCGCAGCGCCCCGCCGAGGAGCGTCGCCCAGAATCTAGCGGTCTGTTCACCAACTCTGACCGTTTCTCCCGCGAGGAGCGCCGCGATGACTACCGTTTGTCCCGCCCGTCGCAGCGTCGTGACGATGACGGCGACGACGATCTGGACGTGCCTTCCTTCATGCGCTAAGCGCAAAGCGCTACGCTGGTGTGCATGCCAGTAAACGAGGAACATCGCACCACACGCCCCGTCCGCATGGTTTTTACTAGCCGTGCTGGCGGGGCGTCTGCTATTCCATACGACTCCTTCAACTTGGGGCACCACGTCGGCGATGACCCCGACGCGGTTGCCGCTAACCGCGAGCGCCTGAAGCGCGTGACCGGTCTGGACGACATCGTGTGGATGGAACAGCTTCACACCAATACCGTCACCGTCGTCGATGGTCCACAGGACGAGCCCGTGCCAGCCACAGACGCAATTGTCACCACCCAGCGCCGCTTGGGCTTGGGCGTCCTTGTTGCGGATTGCACGCCGGTGCTGCTTGTCGACGTCACCGCTGGCGTCATCGCCGCCGCCCACGCTGGCCGCCTTGGCGCCCGCAACGGCCTTGTGGTCAATACCGTGCGCGAAATGCAGAAGCTTGGCGCACAGCCCGAGCGCATTCAGGTGGTCATGGGGCCGGCCGCTTCCGGAAAGAACTACGAAGTGCCTGAGGAAATGGCCAATGACGTCGAGAGTCGCTTGCCCGGTTCCAAGACTCGGACGTCGAAGGGCACGTGGGGCATCGATGTGCGCGCAGGGCTGATTCGCCAGCTCATGGGGCTAGGCATCACCGCGATTGAATCCGACCCGCGCTGCACCATCGAAGACGAAGACTTCTTTTCCTATCGCCGCGAAGGCACCACCGGCCGCCAGGCTGGACTAATTTGGTTGGAGGCTAAGTAATGTCAGACCGAAAGGCACAGCTAGAACAAAACCTATCGGCCACCCTTGCCGAGATTGAACGGCTAGCAGCGCAGTCAGGGCGAAAACCACCGCAGCTGTTGCCGGTAACGAAGTTTCACCCAGCTGCCGATATTGCCCTGCTGGCAGAGCTAGGAATTACCGACGTCGCCGAAAACCGGGAGCAAGAAGCCCGCGCCAAGGCCGCTGAGCTGCCGCAGCTGCGTTTCCACATGATTGGCCAAATTCAGACCAAAAAAGCCAACCATGTAGCCCGATGGGCGGCCAGCGTGCATTCGCTTGATTCCCTCAAGCTGGCCCACGCACTGGAGCGAGGCGTTTCCTTAGCCAAGGAACGAGGCGAGCGCGAAAGCAATTTGCCGGTTTTTATCCAAGTCTCCGCCGACGGTGACGGTGCTCGCGGTGGTGTTTCTCCTGAGGCACTCGATGAGCTCGTGCGTGCCGTAGAAGAAGCGCAGCACCTAGAACTTGCCGGACTCATGGTGGTTCCGCCACTTGATGCCGATGCAGGTGAGGTATTCCGAAACGTCCGCGGAGAGGTAGATCGCTTATCCTCTGAGCTGAATCGACCGTTGAAATTCTCTGCTGGCATGAGTGCGGACATGGCCGAGGCAATTGCTGCGGGCAGTGATATCGTGCGTGTCGGAACCAGTATCATGGGGCCGCGGCCAGTAGGTTAAAAACATCGCAAAAGCGCATTTCACAGCGTAAATCACATGAGTCACACTAGACACAGTTTGCGCGTTTAGACTTGTACAAATTTAGGTCAGAGGGAGACCCAAAAATGTCATTCATTGATAAGACGAAGGATTTCTTCGGGCTGGGCCCGGTGGACATCGAAGAAGACGATGCCTACTACAACGAGGAGCCGCGTTACTCCGAAAATAGCTCCTCGGCCTACGCACCTCGCCGCGCCCCGCAGTCCTACGATCCGGCCCCGGTACAGGAGGAATTCGTCCCGACCATCGTGGCTATTTCCCTGACGTCTTTCAATGACGCCGCCAAGGTAGGCGAGCCCTTCCGCGACGGCGATGCCGTTGTCTTCGAGTTGACTGACGCCGAAAAGGCCACCGCCAAGCGCTTCATCGACTTCGCTGCCGGCCTCTGCTTCGGCCTGGAGGGTCGTATGCTCAACCTCACCAAGGGCATGGACACTGAGCGCAAGGTCTTTTCCATCGTGCCTAAGTCTGCGGACATTGCAAAGCACGAACTCGAGCGTGCCGCAGGCCTGCGCTAAAGCAGCACGGTTCATGTGACCCCCGCGGGGTGCCGATTGGGCACCTGCGGGGGTTTATTCGATAGGCTCGGTCATTGTGACACAACTCGGAATTATTCTTATCCTGCTCGTGCGGATCTATACGTGGGTGCTCATCGCCCGCATCATTATTGAGATGATCCAGTCTTTCTCGCGGCAGTTCAACCCTCCACGCTGGTTTATGGTTATAGCGGAGCCCCTGTTTGTGATTACGGATCCGCCGGTCAAGGCGTTGCGGCGCCTGATCCCGCCCCTGCAAATGGGTGGCGTAGCGCTCGATGTATCGGTGCTTGTACTGTTCGTCTTGCTCTCGATACTCACAATGATCTTGCAGATGATTTTTCTGACGTAGCACCCCCGTCGCCTCGAAACCTGTGGTAAACGTTGAGACTCGGCGGGGCGTCGATTATTGTGGGCGTTTGGTTACGATAAATCGCGATAACCCGTATTATGAACCACATGTACCTTTGTGGGGAAGGTTTAGTTAGACCTGAACCGCACTCCTAAGGCCCTGGAAGCTCCGGGGTTGTACCAACCTGAAGGGGAAGAGAAGACATGCCACTGTCACCAGCTGATGTTCACAACGTCGCGTTCAGCAAGCCGCCAATTGGCAAGCGCGGCTACAACGAAGACGAGGTGGATCAGTTCCTCGACCTCGTAGAGGACGCCCTTGCCCAGCTGCAGGATGAGAACGAAGACCTGCAGGCGCAGGTTAGCGATCTGAACTCCCAGGCCAAGGCGGGTGCTGGCGCCGGTGCTGCTGGTACCGCAACTGCGGCTTCCACCCGCACCGATGAGGCTGCGCTGCGCAAGGAGATTGAGGCTAAGCTGCGCGCCGAGTACGAAACCAAGCTGGCGGACTCCAAGTCCGAGGTTTCCCGTGCCAAGGAAGAGACCAAGAAGGCACAGGAGCAGGTTAAGGCTGCCCAGGCTGAGGCTTCTAAGGCACAGGCATCTGGCTCTGCCGCTGCTTCCTCTTCCGCAGACCTGAAGGCAGCCCGCGATGAGGCGGCTCAGGCCAAGAAGGACGCCGAGGCAGCTCGCG
The DNA here is from genome assembly GCF_022347225.1 of Corynebacterium sp. ACRPQ. Lineage (NCBI taxonomy): Bacteria > Bacillati > Actinomycetota > Actinomycetes > Mycobacteriales > Corynebacteriaceae > Corynebacterium > Corynebacterium sp. ACRPQ. The sequence goes on along the minus strand of NZ_JAKRNF010000002.1, from coordinate 97,095 downwards.
CCGAGGCAGCCCAGGCAAAGAAGGACCTCGAGGCTTCTAAGAAGGAAAACGACGAGCTGAAGAAGTCGGCTTCCGCAGCTGGTTCCTCCAAGGCTGGTGCAGCGGCTGCGGGTATCGCAGGCGCTGGTGCGGCTCAGACCGCCGATGGCCTGGCCACCCCAGAAACCCACATGCAGGCTGCCCGCGTTCTGGGACTGGCACAGGAGATGGCAGACCGCCTGACCTCCGAGGCTCGTGCGGAGTCCGAGTCCATGCTGTCCGAGGCACGCACCGCCGCCGAGAAGCAGCTGACCGACGCCGATTCCCGCTCCAAGGCACAGCTTGCTGACGCCCAGAAGAAGTACGACGCCCAGCTGCAGGACGCAGATTCCCGCTCCAAGAAGCTGGTATCTGACGCTGAGGCAAAGGCAAAGCAGACCGAGTCTGATGCTTCCTCTCGCGCAGAGGCACAAATCCGCCAGGCAGAGGAGAAGGCTGCTTCCCTGCAGGCCGATGCCGAGCGCAAGCACACCGAGGTTATGAACACCGTCAAGCAGCAGCAGACCGCACTGGAGGCTCGTATCTCCGAGCTGCGCACCTTCGAGCGCGAGTACCGCACCCGCCTGAAGACCCTGCTGGAGTCTCAGCTGGAAGAGCTGGCTACCCGCGGCACCGCCGCACCGAACGGCGAGGCTGGCAACAACTAAGCCACCCCGTTCTTCCTAGCGCCCCCGCCACCGCGGCGGGGGCGCTATTGTTGTTTTAGACCGTCGTGCTATAGCCCGCCCCTACCGAAAGGAACCACTGTGCTCGTAGCCGCTTTAGTTCTCGCCCTCGTGGCATTCGTGGCCTTGGTCAACTTTGTTATCTCGGGTGCAGATTGGTCGCTGTATATCGTTTTTGGCGCCGCCGGCGTCGGACTCGTGTGCTTCATCCTGGACTGGGCGCATAAGCATCGCGCTGACAAAGCCTCAGCAACTGAATCCCCCGAGGAGGAGGCTCTGCGCGCAGCCTTCCACGAGGACTAACGCCGCGAGACCCCAAGCTTTCGGTTGCAGGCATGCCAATAAGGCGCACGAGGCGCCTTATTCCGCGGTCGGGCTCTAGCAATCGGGCGGTTGCCACCGAATCTGCCCGTTCGTCCGGGCAAGTCGCCCGCGCAGCGGCGGGGCGTTGGGATCGTCATCGTTGGCGCCATTGTGGTACGCGCAGGCTGTGGATAAGTTCGCGATATTGGTCAATCCACCGTGCAACCACGGCTCCAGATGGTGAATTTGGCATTCGTCGGCAGGCTTAGCGCAGCGCGGCCATGGGCATACCGGATTTTCCGCACCCGCCATCAACCGCTGCTTAGCATTGGCGAAGCGCTCCGTGCGGTACAGGTTCACCGCGCCTTCATAGGGGCTCACCAGAGTAATGAGTCCATGCTCCTTTAACGTGCGGCGCACATACTGCGCACCCGTAAGCGTTGCTCCGTTGGTCATCTGCAAGGTGATTTCCTCACCATCGCCGTTGACGATGCGCACGTAGTCTTCCAGGCGCACGATGACATTGGTTACCACCGTGCTTCGTTGCCCCGTATCACTGCCGAAGAAGGTATCTTCCACCACATCCAGCGGCTTTTTATCCTGGTTTTCCACGGCCGCGTGGAGGTCAGCAATGAACGAGGATGAGCCGTCGATCGCTAGCGTCCACGGCGCATCCTTGCGGCGGATGATGCGTATACCAGGCTTTATCTTGCGCTTTTTCTTCGGAACCTTGGATTGCGCCAGCTTTTCTAGTGCCGCTGCTGTGGCCTTGGTGGTACATAGCTGTTCGCGGAGGACCCAGGCGTCGAAAAGCGTGGGCATCTTGCGCGCATACTTTTCAATGATGGATAAAGCAACGATGGAATGCCCATTGTGCTGAGCTCCTTCGATGGCACGACGACGCTTCCTTGTGAACTTGGTCGTGCCGCAGTACGCCTCTTTTAGCAATGCCAACTCGCGGGCCGTTTTTTCAGCGGCGCCTCGCGCGCAGAGGTCGTCCTCGGACATGCCTGCGCACCCGAGGACGATGTCCATCCCGGGTGCCATGGCTGCGAGGTAAGTATCTAGCGCGTTCACGATTCACAATTTATTTCCCAGCGCAAGCCCCCACAAGGGAAAATTTTTGGCCTGTGGATAACTTCTTGTGCACGAAGATTCTGTGGCGCTATACTGTGGCCTACACGCAGTGATCCGGCCATCACCGGGGAGCAATTCAGAAGAACAGCCAGTGTGGCCCAGTAGAACTGAACGGGTGGGACCGTCAACTCCTTCACCGAAACGAAGCGGAGCCTGCGGGCTCAAGCAGGGTGGTACCGCGAGCCTTAAAGGCGCGTCCCTGCACCGTGTTAAGAGTGAAGGATAATTATGGCGAAAAAGATTTACCCCAAGGTCGATATGACCGGCGGCTCCAGCCGTTTCCCAGATATGGAAGAGGAAGTCCAGAAGTACTGGAAGCAGGATGATACCTTCCAGGCTTCGCTGGAAAAGACCAAGGACTGCCCAGAGTACATCTTTTATGATGGCCCCCCATTCGCTAACGGCTTGCCGCACTATGGCCACCTGCTGACCGGTTATGTGAAGGATATTGTCCCGCGCTACCGCACGATGGCTGGCAATTACGTACCTCGCGTATTCGGCTGGGATACCCACGGTCTGCCCGCTGAGCTGGAGGCGGAAAAGCAGCTGGGTATCACTGAAAAGGCGCAGATCGAAGACATGGGCTTGGAAAAGTTCAATGAATACTGCGCTAAGTCCGTGCTGGAGTACACCGACGAGTGGGAAGAGTACGTCAACCGCCAGGCCCGCTGGGTGGACTTTGGCAACGGCTACAAGACCATGGATATCAACTACATGGAATCGGTCATGTGGGCGTTCAAGGAGCTTTATGACAAGGGCTTGATCTACAAGGGCTTCCGAGTTCTTCCGTACTCTTGGGCGGAGCACACTTCTTTGTCCAATCAGGAGACCCGCCTGGACGATTCTTATAAGATGCGCCAGGATCCGACCCTGACGGTTACCTTCCCAGTGGAGGGCGCGCGCGAGGGAAGCGCGGCAGAAAAGACGTTGGCGGAGTACCCTGCGCTTGCCGACGCCTCTTTCCTCGCCTGGACCACCACCCCCTGGACCTTGCCTTCGAACGAGGCCTTGGCGGTTCATCCAGAGGTTACCTACGTGCTCTTTAAGGCTACGGAGGGCGATTTTGCTGGCCGTACCTTCATCATGGCGGAAAACCTGCTGGCCACCTTGGAGAAGGAACTAGGGGAGGCCGAGGTACTGGAGACGTTTACCGGCGCGCAACTCGAGGGCTTTACCTATGAGCCTATCTTCGGCTTCTTCCCGGATCTGCGCAATGCCTACCAGGTCTTGATCGCTGATTACGTCACCACAGAGGACGGCACCGGTGTGGTACACCAGGCTCCTGCGTTTGGTGAAGACGATATGAATACCACCAACCAGTACGACATCGAGCTGGTCATCCCGGTGGACGAGGACGGCAAGTTCACCTCGCAGGTTCCGCCTTATGAGGGCCAGCTGGTCTTTGACGCGAATAAGGACATCATCAAGGACCTGAAGGCTGCTGGGCGAGTGGTGCGCCACGTAACCATCGAGCACTCCTATCCGCACTCGTGGCGCTCGGGCGAGCCGCTTATCTACATGGCGCTGCCGGCCTGGTTCGTGAAGGTGACCGAGTTCCGCGATCGCATGGTGGAGCTTAACCACAAGGAGATTGAGTGGCTGCCGGAGCATATCCGGGATGGCCAGTTTGGCAAGTGGCTCGAGGGCGCGCGCGACTGGAATATCTCTCGTACCCGCTACTGGGGTGCGCCTATCCCGGTGTGGATGTCCGATGATGACAACTATCCGCGCATCGATGTCTACGGCTCCTTGGATGAGCTGGAGCGCGATTTCGGAGTTCGTCCGGAGTCGCTGCACCGTCCGCACATCGACGAGTTGGTGCGCCCGAACCCGGATGATCCGACCGGTAAGTCGATGATGCGCCGCGTGCCAGACGTGCTGGATTGCTGGTTTGAGTCCGGCTCGATGCCCTTTGCGCAGAAGCACTACCCATTCGAGAATAAGGAATGGTTTGAGACCCACTCGCCGTCCGATTTCATCGTGGAGTACTCCGGTCAGACGCGTGGTTGGTTCTATGTGATGCACGCGCTGTCCACCGCGCTTTTTGATCGCCCGGCGTATAAGAAGGTCGTGGCCCATGGCATCGTGCTCGGCAACGATGGCCTCAAGATGTCTAAATCCAAGGGCAACTATCCGAACGTCAATGAGGTCTTTGATCGTGATGGTTCGGATGCCATGCGCTGGTTCCTGATGTCTTCGCCTATCCTGCGCGGAGGCAACCTGATCGTGACCGAGCAGGGCATTCGCGAGGGCGTGCGCCAGGCAATCTTGCCTATCTGGAATGCCTATACCTTCCTGCAGCTCTACGCAGAAAAGGAAGCAAAGTTCGACACCAGCTCCACGCATGTTTTGGACCGCTATATCTTGGCCAAGACCCACGACGTCGTGGCCAATGTCAACGCGGCGCTTGCCGATACCGATATCGCCACGGCAACCGAAGAAGTACGCCTGTTTGCCGACGTCCTGACCAACTGGTACGTCCGTCGCTCGCGCGATCGTTTCTGGGAGGGCGAGGACGCCCATCCTGAGGCGTTTAATACCTTGTACACCGTGCTGGAGACCGTGACTCGCGTGGTGGCACCGCTGCTGCCGCACGTGGCAGAGGTTATCTACCGTGGACTGACCGGTGAGCGTTCGGTGCACCTGGCGGATTACCCGCAGGCTGCGGACTACCCGTCCGATGCAGAGCTTGTCTCTGCGATGGATGCGACCCGCGCGGTCGCTTCGGCCGCGTCCTCGGTGCGCAAGTCCAATAAGCTGCGCAACCGCTTGCCGTTGCCGAAGTTGACGGTGGCCCTCAATGGGGCGCAGCGCCTGGCGGACTTTGCCGATATCATCCGCGACGAGGTCAACGTTAAGGAAGTTGAGCTTACGGACGACGTCGATTCGGTAGGCACCTTCCAGGTTGTCTGCAACGCGAAGGTTGCCGGCCCGCGCTTGGGCAAGGACGTGCAGCGCGCCATCAAGAACCTCAAGGCGGGCAACTACGAACGCCGCGGCGAAGAGGTTGTAGTGGACGGCGATATCGTGCTTGGCCCGGATGAGTACACCGAGCGCCTGCAGGCAGCGAATCCGAAGTCGACCGCGCGTATCGAAGGCCTCGACGGCCTGGTAGTACTCGATACCGAGGTGACCGAAGAGCTCGAGGCCGAAGGCTGGGCGGCGGACGTTATCCGCGGCCTGCAGGATGCCCGCAAGGCTTCTGAGTTCGAGGTCTCGGACCGCATCGCGGCCGTACTCTCTGTCCCAGAGGAGAAGAAGGCCTGGGCGGAGCGTCACGCCGACCACATCGCCGGTGAAGTGCTCGCCACCGATTTCCAGGTGACCACCGAGGCGCTCGATGGTGCGGACGTGCACGAGGTGGTGAAGGGGGTTAACGCTACCGTCGTTAAGCAGTAGCGCCTAAGCCGCCACCTAAAAGTAATTGCCCAGCCTTAGCGGCTGGGCAATTTTTTTATGAGTGATAGGACTTAACGGACCGGGCCGGGCAGGTGAGCGCGCCAGCCGAGGACGACGTTAACGAGGCAGCACAGTGCGAGCACGGCGCCAACGAGGAATAGGGTAGTAAAGCCGAGCAGCGGCGCGAGTGCGCTGAAGGCCATGGGGATGAAGAAGCCGGTATAGGACACCGAGTAGTACACGGCGGTGAGGCCGGCGAGTTCTTCGGCACGGGCGATGCGCTGGACCTCAGAGAGACCGGCTACAAGGGCGAGGCCGTAGCCTGCACCCATGACAGCGGCACCGGCGATGCCGAGCGGCAGGGAGCGAGTATGGGAGGCAACCGCGCCGAGGATGGTGCCCACAGTGATAACGCCCATGGCAACTGCGGAAGCGCGGGCGGAGCGGCTGGTATCGATAACCTTGCCGAGCATCTGGATGCCGACGCCGCAGCCCAAGGTGATAACGGTCATCAGGCCCGAGAAAGCGATGGGGGCATCGCCGGCAGACTTGGACAAAAGCTGGGGCAGGAGGGCATAGGCGGCGCCAGCGCAGCCGAAGACCCACGGTGCGACCGGCAGGACAATGCGCACGAAGCGGCGGTGTGCTGCGGAGGGAATGTGCAGCATGCGCAGCATGTCGCGGATGCTCAGGTCAAGGAAGGAGTCTTTTACCGTAGCGCCCCGCGGCGGGCGGGTTTCCGGGGTCTTCATCAGCCAGATAGCGGTGGCGACGGTGAGGAGGATGTGCAGGATATACGCCAAGTGGGTCGGCCACGGGCCCCACTGGGCCAGCACCGATGCGAGGCCGGCGCCGATGAGGAAGCCTAATGTCAGGCACATGGAGGCGTGGCGCGGGCCGGCAGCGGGATCGCCGCCTGCGCGGGTGATGAGCTCTGCCACCCACGTGGAGCCGACGGCCATGACGATGCCCAAAGCCAAGCCGCACATGATGCGGCCCACGGCAATGACGAGTGGCTCGTTCGGTGCGATGGACAGAAGGAAGGAACCGAGTAGCGATAGTGGCGCGGCAGGCAGCATCGTGGGGCGGCGGCCAATGTAGTCCGAAAGCGGGCCAGAAATCAGCAGCGCAGGCACGATGCCGAGCACATAGGCGGCCAAGAGGCCATTGACGGTGACCTGCGAGAAGTGTGACTCCTCGCGGTACATGACTAGGAGAGGGGTGAACTCATTGCCGCCCCACGCGACAGCGACCATGCTGCCAGCGACGGGAAACCATGAGTGTTTGGCAAACTTTTCGGTCATAGTTGATTCCTCGAGTTGGTTAGGTGGGTGTCCAATGCGGAAAGGTAGGCGTCGAGGTCGCCGGTGCGGAGGGCATCGGCAAGCGCGCGGTGCTGATCCACGAAGGTGCGGGCGCGGGCTACGTTGCGGCCAATGGCCGTGGCGGTAAAACGCTGCTGGCGTTCGCGCAGCTGGTGTCCCAGCCCGGCCAGCAGGGTATTGGCCCCGCCATCCATGATGATCTGGTGGAAACGCGCATCTAGGTGCGTATAGGCATGCAGGTCTGCGCCATTCAACGCAGTGTCCTGCTCCGCGATGGTCGCGTCCAGCTGATCAGCGATGTCCGCGCGCTCGGCATCAGACATTGCGCAGATCTTTTCAGCACAGTGCCTATCCACGAGCAAGCGTGCCTCATAAACCTCGCGGATTTCCTGCGGGCTGATCGGCACGATGAGTGCACCCCGCCTGGGGTAGAGCTGTAGAAAGCCTTCGACCTCTAGGCGCAGGAAAGCCTCGTGCATCGGGGTGCGGCTAATTCCCATTTCGGTAGCCAGGGAGGCCTCGGAAAGCATCTGCGAGGGCTCGAAGGAGCCGTCAATGATCTTCTCTTTGACGAAGTCATAGGCGCGCTCCGCGGCGGGCTGCATTCGTTCATTGGACATGCATCCATCTTGCATGCAAGCTTGCATGCAAGCAAGCGTGCAGTGGCACTTTGTGGGGAACGGATCTAGCTAGGCAAACGTGTGACGTGGCACGTATCGGGGTCGAAGAGTAAGCCGTGGCCCATGCCGACCCAGCCGATGAAGGGGGCGTCGGCAAGCGTGTGCGGGGTGTGGACGTGCCCGAGGATCCAGGCATCGGCCTCGCAGGCCTGTAGCTCAGCCACGGAAAGCGGCAGGCAGGTGCCTTTAGAAAACTCACCGGTGACGGAAGAATGTAGGAGGCCGAGGAGGGGCCCGTCGCAGCGGCGGGGAGGAAGCTGGAGGTGGCGCGGGTCCGGATCGGTGGCCACCGCTGCGGTTAGAACCGTGGTGTTTCCTATGCGAAAGGTATGCACCTGCGTGCCGTGGACTGTGACCTCGGGCGGTAAGTCCAGGTTGTGGTGGGTATCGTGGTTGCCAGAAATGAAGTGGACCTCGCCGAACAGTGTGGCAGCGTGGGCCATTACGGCGCGGGCCTGGGGCACGAATTCGGACGCCTCAGCGTTGCGGTCGATGATATCGCCCAAGCACACGCACGCCGTGGCTCCACTATTGGCGGCAACTTCGAGTTCTTGCAGGGCCCAGTCCAGCCCAGGGGCGCCCGGGCGGCCTAGGTGCAGATCGGCAAAGACAAAAATGCTAGCGGGCATGTGCGGCCTTCCGGTTTTGCCACCAGGTGATAGCTACCAAGACAACGGTGGAGGTTCCGACGCCGATGAGCGTCATAGCCATGGCCTCGGCACGGTGGCCTTGATCGAATTGGTTCATGATCCACGGAGCCAAGAGGTTGACTTGGCTCGGGCGAATGAGTGAGGACATGACCAGCTCGCGGATGCCTACGAAGAAGGCGAGGAGCCAGCCAGCGAAGATGCCAGGGGCAAGCAGGGGCAGGGTGATGCGCCCAAAGGTATGCAGAGTGGAGGAGCCGGAAATTGCAGCGGCCTCGTAGACGGTAGGGGAGACGGACTCTGCTGAAGCCTTGATGTTTTGGATGGCCATGGGCAAAAAGAGCACGGTGAAGGCCATAACTAGCATGCCCATAGTGCCGTAGGGCGACCATGGCAGCCAGGGAGAGTTCCACAGCAAAATAAATCCAATGGCCAGGACAATTCCGGGAACGGTGTCGGGGGCGATGGCCAAGAAATCGCTGAATTTTGCGGTAATGGTGCTTTGGCGGCGGGTGAGCACCGTGACGAGGACGCCGAGAGCAACGGCGGTGGTCGCGCCAAGGGCGCCTAGTCCGATGGAGCGAACAAGTGCCTCTTGAGCGGTGGGCATCTGCACAACGATGGAAAAGTAATCGAAGGTCAGGTTATTAGGCGTAGGCGGGGCCGAGCGCAGAATGGTCATCGCGGCCAAGGTGATGGAAAGGTAGGGGATGACCACCGCGGCCATGAAGATTGTTGCGGTCACCACAGCGCCGAAGATGGTGCCGACCGAGCCGAGGCGGATACGTACGGGGCGGCTTACTCGGCCACCGCCGGAGAGGTCGCGGCGTGAAATCCATTGTTGGAAGGCCCAGGCGGCCACGCCGATGGCAAAGAGCACCGACGAGGAGGCAGCGGCGCTGGAAAAATCGAGGGGGTCGATGGTGACGTCTTCATAGATGGAGGAGACGAGCACCTTGTAGCCAATGGCGTTGCCAAGCGTGACTGGGGTGCCAAACTCGCCGGCGGCCTTAATGAAGATAATCAGCGCGCCGAGGGAAAAGGGGCCGATTATGTTCGGAGCGATGATGCGCACGGCTTGTTGCCAGCGGCTCGCGCCGGCTATCTGTGCCATCTCCAGCGTGGACGCCGGAATGGAATTGAGGCAGGTGCGCAGGATGAGGTACAAGAATGGAAAGAGCTCCGCGGCCATGATGAAGGCCATTCCCCACACCGAGTATATGGCATCGTGGGCGAGCTTGCCGGCGCCGTGGCCGAGCAGCATCTCGGCCACACCACCGCGGCGGGTGAAATCCATCCACGCCATCGCTGCCGCAAAGGGTGGGGTCATAAACGGGATCATGATGACGATCTCGATCCAATTGGCCCTGCTAAACCGCGTCCACGAACGGAGGAAGGCGAGCGGCGCGGCCATGAGCGTGGCAAATGCCACGACCAGCACGGACAGCAAGATGGTATTGCCAAGGATGTGCAGCATGCCCGGTTGGACAATGCTGCCTAGGGCTGAGGGCTCATCGTGGTAGCCCACGGCCGCGTTGACCAGCACGGAGGCTAGCGGCGCGGCGACGAGGGCGAGCAAGATGAGAAGGACCCCGTAGATCCCAAGGCGACGTTGGGGAGTGGTGGTGGAGCTCATTGGTTACTTCAGGTAGCGCTTAGCAAAGGTTTCCTTGATGTCCTTGGACTGAGAAACCAGGCCATCGAGGTCATCGTTGAGGGTCTTAATCTCATCCAGCTTCGGGCCATTCTTTGGAGCGATGTCCTTATTGGCCGGGATCATGTTCTTGGAGGCCGAGATCTCCTGTGCCTCATCGGAGAACATGAAGTCCACGAATGCCTCTGCGGCTTCCTTGTTATCGGAGGACTTGAGGATCATGACTGGGCGCGGGGTAACCGTGGTGCCGGAGGTTGGGATAGCAACCTCGAGCGGCTCGCCCTTCTTCTGCGCGGAGTATGCGGAGTAGTCAACGCCGCCGAGGACAATGCCGCGCGAGCCGGAGGTGACCTGGTCGAGCGCTGGGCCATTGGCGCCTTGGACGATCATGCCGTTGTCAAAGAGCTTGTCAAAGAGATCCCAGGTCTTCTCCTCGCCCCACTGGTCTACCATGGCCGCGATGAGGTCGGCAGCGGTACCGGATTCGCGCGGGTCCGGCATGATGATTTGGTCCTTGTACTTTTCATCGGTGAGATCTTCCCAGTCCTTCGGGGCCTCGTCGACGACGTTGGTGTTGGTTACCAGCGCTAGGGCCGAACCATCGCGGCCGGTAAACGCCCCGCTTTCCGACGCCCACTTGGACTCAATCTTGTCCGCTCCCTCCGGCGTGTACTTTTCAAGGGCGCCGGACTTTTCCTGCTTGCTAGCTGCCGCCCAGGAGGCGAGGTAGACCACGTCAGCCTGCGGGTTGGCTTCCTCGGCCTTGAGCTTGGCGGTGATCTTGCCGGTGGTATCGGCAAAGACGTTGACGTGGACGTCGGTCTTTTCTTCGAAGGCCTCCACGAGGGCGTCGGTAAGCCCCTGCGGGTTAGCCGAGTAGTAATCCACCTCGCCGGACAGGCCTTCAGGTGCCTGCCACTTTTCGGCAGAAGAGGTGGACTGGTCGGTGGCGGTATCGGCGCCGTCCTCGACGGATCCGCAACCGGTCAAGGCGAGCGCACCAGCAGCGGTGGTGGCGATGGTGGCAGTAAACTTTTTGGTGAACATGTGTGGCTCCTATGCAGAAAGAGAAGATGGATAGTTGAGGTAGACGGTCTCGCCGCGAGTGAAGCGATGCGGTGAATACGTCACCCAGGGTTCCTCCGCCCCGGGGACGTCGCAGCGCAACTCGAAGCGTCCACCGATGTAGTGAGCGCCAAGAACCTGCGCCTCGACCCGGCGCGGGGAGGCGCCGGTGTCTTCCTCCGCAGTGGTGACGGTGAGATTTTCTGGACGTACGCTGGGCAGCTGTGGGTGGCGGTTCATGGTGCCTACAAAGCCAGCGATGAAATCGGTGGCCGGCTGTTCATAAAGGGTGACCGGATCCGCGAATTGTTCGATGTGGCCTTGATTCATAACCACGACGCGATCCGACATGGCAAGTGCCTCGGCTTGGTCGTGCGTGACGTAGATGACCGTCAGCCCCAGCTCCTGTGCCAGCTGGGTGAGCTCGGCGCGGATTTGCACGCGCAGCGCGGCGTCGAGGGCGGACAGTGGCTCATCCATGAGCAGGAGGTCCGGATTCGAAACCAACGCACGGGCGATGGCGACGCGTTGCTGTTGGCCGCCGGAGAGCTGGTTTGGCCGCGCCTTCGCTTTGCTGGTGATGCCCACCATGTCCATGCAGGCGCGCACCTTCTCGGACCGCTGGCCTGCCGCCACCTTATTGCCTGGGGTTGTCAGCGGAAACTCGATGTTCTTTTCCACCGTCATGTGCGGCCACAGTGCGAGGTCTTGGAAGACCATAGACAGCCGGCGCTTGTTGACGGCCACATTGGTCCGCGGACCATAAACCTCTCTCTCACCAATGGCAATGGTGCCCGCATTGGGAGTTTCCAACCCGGCGATGCAGCGCAACAGGGTGGACTTACCGCAGCCGGAGGGACCCAGAATAGAGATGAATTCACCGCGGTTGATGCTTAGATCGGTCTCGTGGAGGCCCGTATTATCGGCGAATTCGCGCTTAACGCCGCGCAAGATGACGTGGGGTGAGTTCATAATCAGCGAAATACTTTCTTCAAGAAATAACCTCGAAAAAGATAAGGCCGTAATATTGCATGTGGGTGACGTGGAGATGGAAAGAAATAAAAGCTTTAATTAACGGCACGCAAACACCCAGGAGTGCACCCGTGAGCGCGCCTATTAGACTGGTCCGCATGCAACGCTGGGTTCTACACATCGACATGGACGCGTTTTTCGCCTCCGTCGAGCAGCTGACCCGGCCTACCTTGCAAGGGCGTCCCGTCTTGGTGGGTGGTACCAGTGGGCGCGGCGTGGTGGCTGGCGCCTCCTATGAGGCGCGCGTGTACGGTGCGCATTCGGCCATGCCGATGTACCGCGCGCAGCAGCTTGTTGGACTTCGCGCGGTGGTAGTGCAGCCGCGCCGGGCGGTGTATGCGGCGGCCTCGCGGCGCGTCTTCGGCATCATCGCGCAACACGTGGAGGTTATCGAGCAGCTTTCCATCGATGAGGCTTTTATGGAACCCGCCGCCCTGGAAGGGGCGAGCGCGGAGGAGGTCAAGCGCTGGGCGGATGAGCTGCGCGCGCTCATTCGGGAAGAGACGGGTCTGCCGTGCTCCATTGGGGCGGGCTCGGGCAAACAATTTGCCAAGATTGGCTCCGGCGAGGCGAAGCCCGACGGCACCTTTGTTATTCCGGCGGAGCGCCAGCTAGAAATGCTGCACCCCCTTGCGGTGAACAAGCTGTGGGGAGTCGGCCCGGTGACCGGCGCGAAGCTCAAGTCCATCGGCGTCGAGACCATTGGGCAGCTGGCGGCGATGACGCGCAAGGAAGTAGAGATTTCTATCGGCAGTGTGGTGGGGCTGCAGCTGTGGCGGCTGGCCCGCGGCATTGATGACCGTGAGGTGGCGCCGCGCGCTATTTCTAAACAGATTTCTACCGAGCACACCTACCCGAAAGACTTGCAGACCGCCCCTGAGGTCGATGCAGCCATCACTCGCGCGGCGGAGGGCGCTCACCGCCGGCTGCTTAAGGACGGGCGCGGCGCGCGCACCGTAACGGTAAAGCTGCGCATGGCGGATTTTCATATCGAATCGCGCTCGACCACCTTGCCTTATGCGACTGACGACGCCGCCGTGCTCACCGCCGCCGCCTTCAAGCTTGCCCGCTACCCCGATGAGCTGGGGCCCATCCGCCTGGTAGGGGTGAGCTATTCCGGCCTGGAGGCCGCTCGCCAAGACGTGCTTTTTCCGGAGCTCGACCGCGAAATAGTGCGCCCTGCACCGGCGGATACGGACTATGAGACGGGGGTGAGCGACGACGCAACACCGGCCATTCCAGCGCCTACGGTGACGGTGGAGGAAGAAACCGATAACCAGTGGCACGCAACGCAAGACGTCTTCCACCCCGACTACGGCCACGGTTGGATTCAAGGCGCTGGCCACGGGGTAGTGAGCGTGCGCTTTGAAACCCGCGCCACGGGTCCCGGCCGCACCAAATCCTTCGCGGCTAATGATCCCGCGCTCGTGCCGGCAGACCCGCTCGACTCACTGGATTGGCAAGACTGGCTGACCAGCGAGGACTAGCCCTCCTGAGCAAAAAGCTCTGCCGGATCGGTACCGGTGGCCAGCGCCGCCGCGAGCAGGATTCGCGCTTGGCTCGGGCGGAACCATCCGGCGTTGATGGCGCCACGTTTGCCCAGGCTCGCGCCACCGCCGTCGCCACCGTAAGCCAGCGCCGTCGGGCCATAGGGTGTGCGGGTAGAAATGATGACGGGGAGGCCGGCGTGGAGGGCGTCGGCAAGCGCGCGGCCCATGTCCTCGCCCATGTTTCCCGAGCCCATGGCCTCCACAATGAGACCGGTGGTGGGGGAGTTTACGGCGGCGTCGACCAGCAGGCGCCCCGCTCCCGGATAGGCGGGGATGATCTCGATACGCTGCGACGCCAGCGGGGCAGGATGCAAACGCGGGGTGGTGCCAGGAACCGGCAGCGACTCAAACCCGCGCAGGTCACTGGTGTGTCGCTTGCGCGCACCGCGCGCCGGGATGGTCTCGCCGCCAAAGCAGAGGAAAACCCCAGGGCGCCCGCTGGCCGCTAGCTCGCGGGCAGCGCGCAGATTGGTGGGGCCGTCGGCCGCAGGGTGATCGTAGGCGCGCTGCGCTCCAGTAAGCACGATGGGTTTTGCCCCTGCGCAGAAAATCTCCAACGCCAGCGCGGTTTCCTCCATGGAGTCGGTGCCATGGGTGATGATCACGCCACCGATGTCCTCGCGCGCGGTGTGCTCATTGACCACCGCAATGAGCTCATCGAGGTCCGCCAAAGTAATAGAGGACGAGTCGAGCTGGCGAAACTCCACTACCTCGGCGTCGATTTCAGCGGCAAGGTCCGCGCCGGAGATTGTGGGAACCAGGGAACCATCGGCCACGGTGGTGCACGCGATCGTGCCGCCGGTGGCGATCAAAGCAAGTCGGGTCATGCACTCAAGGTTAAAGAAATCTCCGCCCACGCGGCGGGCGCAGCCCGGAAAAGGCTGGTGCAGCTGTAAACTGATGGGAGTTTAGAACCCAGACGTGAGGAGTTAGAAGTGAAATTCCGCAAGTTTAGCGCCGCGTGCCTCGCACTGACCGCGGCCACCGCCCTGGCCGCCTGCTCTTCCGACGACGAGCAGGACGATACCGCCGCCACCAACACCGAGGCGCAGGAATCCGCCTCTTCCGACGGCGATTCCGCCGCCCCAGCGCTGCCGTCCCCGGCGGACCTCAACGCCATCTTGGCCAAGGCCACGGATCCAAACGCTTCTGAGCAGGAAAAGACCGCCACCGTGCAGGGCGGCGAGACCGCACCGGAAATCTTTGACACCATGACCCAGTCCAAGCAGGAATCCGGCGCCGAGTTTGAGGTCGTCGATCCGGTACTGCCGGGCTATAACCCGCAGTCCGTGCTTACCACTGTGAACTTCACCAAAGATGACGTTCAGCAGCCGACCGCGGAAGAAGTGGAGTTTGTGTATGAAAATGGCACTTGGAAGCTTTCCAAGGCGTGGGCTTGCACGCTCATCCAAAACACGGTGCCGCCGGAGCAGGTTCCAGAAATGTGCGCGGACACCGGCGCCGGTGCCTTCGCACCCGCCCCGGCTCCGGCCGAGGGTGAAGGTGCCCCCGCGGAAGGCGATGCCCCCGCTGCCGGTGCCGAGCAGGCCCCGGCAGAGGCTCCTGTGGAAGCCCCGGCCGAGTAACTAGGAAAAGTTCAGCTCCGTCAGGCTCGACTGCACCACGCGCAGCTCCGAGCCGGCGGCACCATAAATGACCTTCGTGTCGAAAGATACGTCACCGTCTACGGGCAGCGGCTTGCTCAAATCCACCGTGATGCTGCCCTTGGACTTGGTGCTGGAATCTAAAACCTTGAGCTCTTTGTTCTCCAGCTCCGTGCCTTGGGCTTGGCCTGCAAAGGACAGTGCGCCTAGCGAGGGTCGCTGTTCTACCTCTACGTTTAGTTTCACTCGGTCGCCCTCGATGGAAGCGACCGTATAGCGCGTGGTCTGCAGCAGGGTGGACTCGCCGGTAACGCGCGAATCCACCGTCCAGCTCGCTCCCTTGCCTATCTCCTCGGTGGGGAAAACCACGGGTAGGGCCGTCAGCTTCATAATCGCCTGTTCGACGGCGCCGCGGGCTTCATCCGTGGCGTCCTGGGGTGCGGCCAAGCGCAAGGAATTCATCTGGCCTGAATTTTGGCCGCGCCAGCCAAATTGAAATCCCTCGGCTGAGGAGACATCGGTGTCTCCGGACGATTCTGGGGAGCCAGCCGTGACGAACGCATTGCGGGTAGCGGGCAGCTGATCTTCAACGTCCTCGCTAGCCTTATCTACCTTGGCCGATAGCGGCAGGGTAGTGGTGGTGGATTCGACGTCGGAGGCCTGAAACTTCTCGGCCGCGGACTTTTTGAGCAGGTCCTGCGAAAAACCCTCGGTAACGCGGTAGTTCACGTCCTGCGTGGAGTCGATATCCCGGTATTCCAGGAGCTTTTTCTCCCCGGTGCCGGGATTGTCCACGGTGACGCGTGGGGCGTCGATAGTCAGGCCCACGGGCTGTTCTACCGCGGGTCTCGGCTTTTCATAGGAACACGCCGTAAGCGCTACGGCGGCTGTGGTCAGGGCTGCAAAAACTTTGACTCGAAACACGCTTACCAAAATACCGGACGCTCCCGTTTAGAATAGAGCGGGTGAGTCAAAAACGAAGGAGCAAGACAGGACTTATCGCCGCGGTTGTCATCGCCGTGGCGCTGGTAGACCAAGCCGTGAAGCAAATAATGCTCTCCATCCTTACGGAGGGCGAGCCCCTGCCGGTCATTGGGGACTGGTTCCGGTTTACCCTGCTTTTTAACCCTGGCGCCGCCTTTTCCATGGGCGGGGAGGGATCGACGTGGCTTTTTACCACCATTCAGCTGGTCTTTGTGCTCGGCGTGGCCATTGCCGCCCCGCGCATTACCCACTCCGGCCAGGCGGTGGGCCTAGCGCTCATCGCCGGTGGCGCGCTGGGTAATTTCGCCGACCGCATCTTCCGCGCCCCCGGCTTCTGGTTCGGGCACGTGGTGGACTATATTTCGGTCGGCTCTTTCGCCGTGTTCAATATTGCGGACGCGGCCATTACCTGCGGCGTGGTGCTGTTCATCATCGCCATGCTGCTGGAGGAAAGGAAGGCCGAGCATGAATAGGCAAATGCGCAGCTTCCCCATTCCTGAAGGCCTAGAAGGCATGCGTGCCGACGCCGCCCTGGCCAAGCTCCTTGGCCTGTCCCGCAGCGCCACCGCGCAGCTGTGCGCCGAAGGCAGCGTGACCATCGATTCCCAAGAGCTGGGCAAGTCCGAGCGGTTGACCTCCGGCAACGTGGTCTCCGTGCTTTTGCCGGAGCCAGAAAAGCCGTTGCTGCCGCGCGAAGAGCTGGTCGAGGGCATGGACGTGCTCTACAGCGATGCCGATATCATCTGCGTGCATAAGCCGGTGGGCGTGGCCGCACACCCCAGCGTGGGTTGGGACGGGCCGACGGTGATTGGTGGGCTGCGCGCGGCCGGTTATACCGTGGCTTCGTCCGGGCCGACCGAGCGCCAGGGTATCGTGCACCGCCTCGATGTGGGCACGTCTGGCGTGATGGTCGTGGCCTCTTCGGAGCGCGCCTATTCCGCGCTTAAGCATGCCTTTAAGTACCGCAGCGTGAAAAAGACCTACCACGCCGTGGTGCAGGGCCTGCCGGATCCCATCGAGGGCACCGTCGATGCGCCTATCGGCCGCCACCCCAAGTCGGGCTGGAAATTCGCCGTGCTTGACGACGGCAAAGCGGCCGTCACCCACTACAGCCTCATCGAGGCCTTCCGAGAGGCCAGCCTCATCGAGGTGCACCTGGAGACCGGTCGCACCCACCAGATCCGCGTGCACATGTCTGCCACCGGTCACCCGTGCGTGGGCGACCCAATGTACGGCTCGGACCCAAACCTGGCTAAGCGCCTTGGGCTCCAGCGCCAGTGGCTGCACGCGGTAAAGCTCGGCTTTACCCACCCCGGCACCGGCAAGTGGTTCGAGATTGAAGCGCCGTACCCGGCCGATCTCGAGCACGCCTTGGAGGTTCTGCGGGGATGAGGAAGGTCTACCGGCGGCGTCGGCTAGCGGCCCTAGCGGTGCTTGCGGTGCTTTTCCTGGCCGCGCTCGCGCTTTTTGGCACCTTAGGGACCCAGGCTTCTTCGCAGGTGCAAGGAGACCAGCTCGGCCCAGATGGCGAGACGCGCGCGGAGTATATTGCGCGCGTGTCCGGTAGCGACATTCCGGACGCGCCTGCCTACGCCCTTGTCACCTTCGACGAGGATTTGCCACCCGTAGCCGCTGCGGCCGCCGTCGCCGCGGCCCCGCGCATGGATGCCATCCTGATCGGCTCCACCGCCCCCATTGACGTCCCCGAACCCACCGCCGGCGAGGACCGGGCCGCGGTCATCCAACGCGCCTTCGACCGCATCGATGCCTCCTATGGGCAGCGCCCCACCGCGGTGAGCGCCGCCGTGGTGTGGGGGTCGGGCGCCCAGCTTGCCGACGTCGCCTCCACCCCCTCCGTCGCCGCCGTCGAACCCGCGCCCGCGGACGCCGCCTGGGGCAGCTTCGCCATCCGCCCTCCCAGCTAATATCGCCCTCCTGGCCCCTGCGGCGCGCGGTGGCCGCCCAGTGCTTTTAGCATCGAGGGCATGGAACACATTCGGGCTTATATCGCGGCGCTCAACTCGGCGATGGACATCCTCGCCGAGGCCGCCGATGCCTCCGCCGCGGACCTTACCGCCGCTGGCATGCCCGATGCAGAAGCAGAATCCGTTGCGCAGCTCGCGCAGGTCTACTTCGGGACCACCGGCTTTCGCCGCCGCCAACGCCGCGCGGTGGACGGGGCCCGCCGCAACCGGCATTCGCTGCCGACGCTGGAGGTCATCGAAAAGCATGCCCGGCGCGCGCCCACGCAAGCCCGAGCTTGGGCCCTGCGCGCCGAGCTCACCCATATCGCGTGCGATACGCGGGAGATGGAAAGGCGTGCCCGCAAAAAGCTGCGTGAGATGCGCGCGCCGCGGGAGCCCAAGCCGGGGGTGCGGTTGCGCCGCCGCTCCGCCGGAAAACCGTGGACGCTGTCTATCACCGGCCCTTCTACGCTGATTGCAGAACTTCACCAGCATGCCGGCTCGCTTGCCGACGTCGCCTCCTTCTTCCGCACCGGTACCGGCGCCGCCGCAACCGTGCGCACCAACGTTGTGGTGCCACTGGATAAGTTGGTTGGCGTGGCCCATGGCAGCCACGATGTGGTGCTGACCATGACCAATGGCGCGCAGATTACGGGTGCTGAATTGGCCCAGCGCGCGCTTGCCGAGGAGGGATTTGTCACCCTGCTCCACCCCGTAGAGGGCCCAGTGAACCTGTACCGCATGCGCCGTGGGGCCACCTGGAAGCAGTTCATGATGGCCGCGGCGGAAAATCCCACCTGCCCGGTCAAGGGATGCAATAAGCCTGCCGATGAGTGCCAGGTTCACCACATCTTCAGCTGGGCCGGCGGCGGGTGGACAAATGCGAAGAACCTCACCACCGCCTGCGCCTATCACAATGGCCGCAATGATGACCATCGCACCGGCCCGCCGCGCAATGGCCGCTTCGAGCGCACCGCCCGCGGCGTTCGCTGGGTTAACCCCTGGGATCCACCCCCTCCGGACCTTGTCGATACCGGGCCTGCGAATACAACCACCGCGTAGGCTAGACCTATGTCCTCACGCC
The DNA here is from genome assembly GCF_022347225.1 of Corynebacterium sp. ACRPQ. Lineage (NCBI taxonomy): Bacteria > Bacillati > Actinomycetota > Actinomycetes > Mycobacteriales > Corynebacteriaceae > Corynebacterium > Corynebacterium sp. ACRPQ. The sequence goes on along the minus strand of NZ_JAKRNF010000002.1, from coordinate 77,963 downwards.
AGCCTTTTTCGCAGTGGATGCCCAACTACAAATTTGGCTATATCGCCGCGTGGGTCGCGGTGGTGGTTTCCGGCATCGCGCTTTTAATCGGCCTTGTCACCGGCGCCGCCTCGATGACGCTGGTGTTTTCCGGGATCGTATGTGCCTATGGCATTTTTCTCGTCGTGGTGATGCCGCGTTGGGCGCTGCGCGCAGAAGAGGAACAGGCGGCGCGTCGCCGCGCCCGCGCTGCCCGTGAGGAACTTAGGCGCTCCTAGCCATGCGCACCAAGTCGGCGACGTAAATAGCCACCGCCACGCCGATGATGCCGAAGCCGATCCAGCGGTGCGTTGAAAAGTGCTCGTGGGTGACAAAGAGCGCCCACAGCATCTGCATGATGGGGGTGAGGTATTGGAGCATTCCGATCGTCGATAAGCGCAGCGTCCGTGCGCCCTCCGCAAAGCAGAGGAGCGGCAGCGCGGTAGTCAAGCCGGCGCTGACCAAAAGCAGCGCATGGCCGACGCCCTCGCTGGCGAATGTGCCCTGGCCGCTTGTTTCTAGCCACAGGATGTAGCCCACCGCCAGCGGTGACATCACGAGCGCCTCCGCCGCGACCGAGACGGCCGAGGACACCCGGACCTGCTTTTTGAGCAGCCCATAAAAGCCGAAGCTGAAGGCTAACAACAGCGAAATGTACGGCGCTTGGCCGGTAAAGAACGTCAAGTACAGCACCGCGATGGCCGCAACGCCCACCGCTCCGGCCTGCCACGGGCGGAGCCGCTCTTTCAAAAACACCATGCCGAGGGCGACCGACACTAGGGGATTGATGAAATACCCCAGCGCCGCATCGGCCACGTGGTTGCTATTAATCGCCACCACGTAGGTGCCCCAATTGACCGTGATGAATACACCCGCGGCCGCAAGCCAACCCCACGTGCGCTTGTCCATGCGCGCCATTTCGCGCCACCGGCCGCTGAGGAACAAAAATCCCGTGACCAGCACCGCGGTCCACAACACGCGGTGAGCCAAGATTTCCAGTGGCGATGCCGGCAGCAACAGGGGAAAGAACGCGGGGAAAAATCCCCACATGATGTAGGCGGCGAGCGTGTAGAGCATCACAAAATAATAGCCCATTTTGACCGCCCCGCTATGATGAGCCGCATGGCCAAAAACTCCTCCTTCGTCCACCTGCACAACCACACCGAGTTTTCCATGCTGGACGGCATGGCCAAGGTCGATATGCTGGCAGACGAGGTGGTCCGCCAAGAAATGCCGGCCGTCGGCATGACCGACCACGGCAATATGTATGGCTCTGATGCCTTCTACCGCCGCATGACCGGCGCCGGCGTCAAGCCCATCATCGGCATCGAGGCGTATATGGCGCCCGAATCCCGCTTCAATAAAAAGCGCGTGCTGTGGGGCACGCCGGATCAAAAGCGCGACGACGTCTCCGCGTCCGGTGCCTACCTCCACCAAACGATGATCGCGGAGAATGCCACCGGCCTGCGCAACCTCTTTACCTTGTCTTCGCTGGCTTCCTACGAGGGCCAGTTGGGCAAGTGGCCGCGCATGGACGCCGAGCTCATCGCCGAGCATGCCGACGGCATCATCGCCACCACCGGTTGCCCCTCTGGCGACGTCCAGACCCGCCTGCGCCTCGGCCAGTTCAACGAGGCGCTGGAGGCTGCGGCCATGTGGCAGGACATCTACGGCAAGGACAACTTCTTTTTAGAGTTGATGGACCATGGGCTGGACATCGAAAAGCGCACGCGCGATGGCCTGCTAGAAATCGGCCGCAAGCTGGACTTGCCGCCGCTGGTGACCAATGACTGCCACTACGTGTTGGAGTCCCAGGCGCCGGCGCATGAGGCGATGCTGTGCGTGCAGACCGGCAAGACGTTCATGGACCCGGACCGCTTTAAGTTCGGCGGCACCGGCTACTACATTAAGTCGGCCGCGCAGATGCGCGAGACCTGGGACGATATGATTCCAGACGGCTGCGATAACACCCTGTGGATTGCCGAGCGCGTGCAGGACTACGGCGAGATCTGGGAAGAACACACCCACGATCGCATGCCTATTGCCGACGTCCCTGAGGGCCACACCCCAACCTCCTGGCTCACCCACGAGGTCATGGAGGGCCTGCAAAAGCGCTTCCCCGGCCAGGACGTTCCGGAAGAGTATATCGAGCGCGCCAAGTATGAGATCTCCGTTATTGAGATGAAGGGCTACCCGTCCTACTTCCTCATCGTGGCCGAGCTCATTAAGCACGCGCGCTCCGTGGGCATTCGTGTGGGGCCGGGCCGTGGCTCGGCGGCCGGTGCGCTGGTCGCCTACGCGCTGACCATTACTAATATCGATCCGCTGGAGCACGATCTCCTCTTCGAGCGCTTCTTGAACCCTGAGCGCCCGTCCGCACCCGATATCGATATCGACTTCGACGACCGCCGCCGTGGCGAAATGATCACCTATGCGGCCGAGCGCTGGGGCGAGGACAAGGTGGCGCAGGTGATTACCTTCGGCACGGTGAAGACCAAGCAGGCCATTAAGGACTCGGCCAAGGTGCACTTTGGCCAGCCCGGCTTCCAGATGGCCGACCGCATCAACGGCGCGCTGCCGCCGGCCATCATGGCCAAGGACATTCCGCTTAAAGGCATCACGGACCCGGACCACGAGCGCTACTCCGAGGCCGCCGAGGTCCGCCAGATGGTGGAATCCGACCCCGATGTGAAAAAGATTTATGACACGGCGCGGGGTTTGGAGGGCGTCGTCAGGCAGGCGGGCGTGCACGCCTGTGCGGTGATTATGGCTTCGGTCCGGCTCATGGACCACATTCCTATGTGGAAGCGCCCGGCCGACGGCGCTTATATCACTGGCTGGGATTACCCGGCGTGCGAGGCCATCGGCCTGCTGAAGATGGACTTTCTGGGCCTGCGCAACCTCACCGTTATCGGCGATGCGATTGAAAACATCAAGCGCAACCGCGGCGAAGAAATCCACTTGGAGCAGCTGCATGCCGACGACCCCAAGGTCTCCAAGGTTTATGACCTGCTCTCACGCGGCGATACGCTGGGCGTCTTCCAGCTCGACTCCGGCGGCATGCAGGAGCTGCTCAAGCGCATGAAGCCGACCGGCTTTAAGGATATTGTGGCCTCCCTTGCGCTCTACCGCCCGGGCCCGATGGGCGTGAACGCTCACTGGGACTACGCGGACCGCAAGAACGGCCGTAAGGAAATCACTCCAATTCACCCGGAGTTGGAAGAGCCGCTCAAGGAAATCCTGGATGAGACTTACGGCCTTATCGTCTACCAGGAGCAGATCATGCGTATCTCGCAGAAGGTCGCCAACTACACGGCCGGCGAGGCAGATGGCTTCCGTAAGGCAATGGGTAAGAAGAAGCCCGAAGTGCTGGCCCAGCAGTACGACAAGTTCTGGGGCGGCATGCAAGAAAATGGCTACTCCAAGTCCGCCATGGATGCGCTCTGGGGCACCATCGAGCCCTTCGCGTCCTACGCGTTTAACAAGTCCCACGCCGCGGGCTACGGCTTGGTGTCCTTCTGGACGGCCTACCTCAAGGCTTACTACGCACCGGAATATATGGCCGCGCTGTTGACCTCGGTGGGCGATAAGAAGGATAAGTCCGCCATCTACCTCTCGGATTGCCGCCACCTGGGCATCAAGGTGCTGCCACCGTCCGTCAACGAGTCCGAAGAGGACTTCCAGGCGGTGGGAGAGGATATCCGCTTCGGCATGGGCGCTATCCGCAACGTCGGCTCGGAAGTGGTGGAATCCATCATCAAATCCCGCCACGACAAGGGCGCGTTTACCTCCTTTAGCGATTACCTGGACAAGATCGAGCTCGCCGCCTGCACCAAACGCGTGACAGAAGCGCTGATTAAGGCCGGCGCCTTCGATGACTTGAACCACCCGCGCAAGGGCCTCATGCTCATCCACGAGGACGCGGTGGATGCGGTGCAAACCACCAAGAAGGCCGCGGATAAGGGACAGTTCGATCTCTTCGCTGGAATTGGCGGGGGAGAGGACGACGCGGCCTCCAACGCCTTTGCCTTGGACATTCCAGAAGACAACTGGGATCGCAAACACGAGCTCGCCCTCGAGCGCGAAATGCTGGGTCTATATGTTTCCGGCCACCCTCTCGATGGCTTCGAGGAGGCGCTGGCCGCGCAGACTGACACCCCGCTGACCAAGATTCTCAACGACGAGGTCCATAACGGCCAAGAGCTCATCATCGGCGGCATCATTTCGGGCGTGGACCGTCGCTTCTCTAAGCGTGATGGCTCGCCGTGGGCCATTGTCACGGTGGAAGACCACAACGGCGCGCAGGTGGAAATCCTGGTATTCAACAAGGTGTACTCGCTCGTCGCCCCGCAGATTGTGGAGGACAATATCATCCTCGCGCGCGTGAACGTCAAGGTTCGCGATGAGCGCCGCTCGCTATTCTGCTCCGATATCCGCGTCCCAGACCTCGGCCCGGGCGGTGGCGCGGGCCTGCCGCTGCGCCTGACCATGCGCACGGACCAGTGCACCATGGAAAATATTGCCCGCCTCAAGCAGGTCCTGCTCAAGAACCAGGGCGAGTCGGATGTCTACCTCGAGCTTGTCGACGGCTCCGAGTCCACCACCATGATCCTCGGCGACCACCTGCGTGTGGAGCGATCCGGCAACCTCATGGGTGACCTTAAGGCCACTATGGGCGCGGGCATATTAGGCTGAATTTAAACTCGGCGGCGGCGGGCGCCCTCTACTAATCTAGACAGCACAGTCTATATCGATGGAGGAAACCTGATGGTTAACAAGATTCGCACCACCCACGTCGGCTCGCTGCCGCGCACCCCGGAGCTGCTGGAAGCAAACCTGCAGCGCGGGGAGCTGCCGGCCGCGGAGTTTCAGGGGATTTTGGAGGCTGCGGTGGCGGACGTCGTCAAGCGGCAGCTCGATCTCGGCCTCGATATTATTAACGAGGGCGAGTACGGCCATATCACCTCTGGTGCGGTGGATTATGGCGCGTGGTGGAATTATTCGTTTAGCCGCCTGGGCGGGCTGACGATGACGGATACCGACCGCTGGGAATCGGCCGAGGTGGTGCGCTCCAAGCCGGGTGAGCCGCGGCTGACGTCGTTTATTGATCGCCGCGACCGCGCGCTGTTCTCTGAGGCCTATAATGACCCGGATTCTGGCATCTTCACCGGCCGCGCCAAGGTGGCGAACCCAGAGTTCACCGGCCCTGTGACCTACATCGGCCAGGATGAGGTCGCCGCCGATGTGCGCCTGCTTGCCGACGCCCTCCCAACCGGCACCCCCGGCTTCATCGCCGCCCTTTCGCCCGGCTCGGCAGCGCGCCTGACCAACCGCTACTACGACGATGAGCATGAGCTGCTTGCCGACGTCGGCCGCGCTATGCGCACCGAATATCAGGCCATCACCGATGCTGGGCTGACTGTGCAATTCGACGCACCCGACCTGGCCGAGGCTTGGGACCAAATCAATCCCGAGCCGTCCGTGCAGGACTTCCGCGGTTTTATCCGCGAGCGCATCGACGTCCTCAATGATTCCATCTCTAGCCTGCCCAAGGAACAAACGCGCCTGCACATCTGCTGGGGCTCTTGGCACGGACCACACGTTACCGACGTGCCCTTTGCGGATATTATCGAGGAAATCCTGCGCGCCGAGGTCGGCGGATTCTCCTTCGAGGCCGCTTCGCCGCGCCACGCGCATGAGTGGCGCGTGTGGCAGGACCATGCGCTGCCGGAAGGCACCGTGATTTACCCGGGCGTGGTCTCTCACTCCACCAACGCGGTAGAGCATCCGCGCCTCGTGGCCGATCGCATCATCCAGTTTGCAGAGGTAGCCGGCCCAGAAAACGTCATCGCGTCGACCGACTGCGGCTTGGGCGGCCGCCTGCACCCCCAGATTGCTTGGGCGAAGCTGCAGTCCTTGGTCGAGGGTGCGGAGATTGCTACCCGAGAACTCTTCTAAAACGCATAAAGCCGCTCCAGAGTTCCGGAGCGGCTCAATTATTTAGTGCTTAGAAGCGCACGCCCAGCTGCTTGAGGGCATTCTTCATTGGCTCCAGCACAGCGGGGTTCACCTTGGCAACCATGGTGAAGGCCTGCAGCAGCGCGGCAACGAGGCTGGCGGCCACGGTAACCCAGCTCATGACCTCGAGGAACTTCTCTGGGGAGGAAGAACCCCAGATGGGAAGCTTCTTGAGTGCCTCGATCTGCTGCGCCTCTGCCTCCTCGGCTACGCAGTCCGGCTCCTTTGGCATTCCGGAAGAACCGTAGCCGCTAGCCAGGCCCTGCATGAGCTCCTGCGGGGTGCGGGCGGAAGATCCGAGCTCGCCGCTCTCAATCTTCTTGAGGTGCTCTGCCTTGGCGTTGTCGACCTCGGCCTGGCATTCAGCCGAGAGCTGCTTCGGCTGCGCTTCAGCGGCAGAAGCGGTAGCTGGTGCAACGAGGCCCGCTGCCACGGCGGTGGCGGCGACGAGCGAAGTGCTGAGACGGTTGCGCATGGTTCTCCTTTAGAGTGAGAGGTATTAGCCTCAAACAATTTAGCAGCTAAATCCCAGAAGGTCTATGGCAAAAGCTTGCGCACCTGCGCCGGCAACAGCGCATAGAACTCGTCGACGGTCTTCGGCAGGAAGCCCAGCGCCCCGCCGATCAGGGCGCCAAGACCTACCAAACCGGCTACGATGCCCACGCCGGCAGCGACGCTGCTGCCGCTGCTGCCGTTGCTGGATCCAGTGGAACCCGCAGACGTGGAGGGGGAATCGGTGTCATCGGAGGCGTCGGCAAGCAGGTCCTTGACGGAGAACACGGTGGTGGTGCCGGATACCTCGTTGCCGGCGATGAAGAGCGCGTCATCGGTGGGGGAATCTGCGGCGGGAACGAAGGCTAGCCCCTCTGGTCCGAGGTCGCCGGCCTTGGTGGTGGCAGCGACATCGTCCTCGTCGTAGCCGACGGAGAAATCGCGATTGTTTACGTAGGTGACAAACTTTGCCTCGGCGGGGGTGGTTACGTCGTAGACAAAGATGCCGCCCACGCGCTCTGCGCCGATGAAGGCGTAGGTGCGATCGCCAACCTTGCCGATGGTCAAGGCTTCCGGCTCTGGTCCCTTGTTATCGGAGCGATCATCGAAATCCGGATCCTCGTTATCGGCGTTGAAGTTCAGGCCGGGCAAATCCTTAGTGATGTTCTCGAAGTCCGCACCGGAGTCGAAGACCACGTTGCCCTCGGCGTCGTAGATGCTAAAGGAGCGCGAGCCATAGGAATACAGGTCGTCGAAGCACTCTTTTTCTTCGTTCCAGCCAGAAGCGTTGGTGAGCTTGAGGTTGCCGGCGAACTTCTTTTCCTCGATGCCCTCGGGAAGCTCGAGGTCGTCGCAGACCTTGCCGTCCTTTACTAGGTCCTTGAGCTCTACTTCGTCGGTATAGTCTCCCCACTCGCGGGCATCGCCCTCGTTGGCGGTGGCGAAGTAGGTCTGGCCCTCCGTCTCGAAGGCACCGATGGAGTCCGGCATGGACAGGCCCTTGACCGGAATGGTGCGCAGCTCCGCCACGTCATCCTTATTGGATGGATCCACCGGTACCTGGGAGTGGTCCGCGATATGAGCGGGAATTACCTTTTCCACGGTGGCGGACTCGATATCGATGACCGCGATGGCGTTGTTTTCCTGCAGCGTGGCGTAGGCCTTGCCGCCCGCGGAGGAGATGTACTCCGGCTCGAAGTCCCGCGAGGGCAGGTTGTGGTGCGCGGAGGGGCCGAAGACACGGATCGAGGGGTCGAGGTCGGCGGTGTCAAAGGCGGTGAAATCGGCCGTGTGGACGTCGCCAAGCGCGGGCGCTGCGACGTCCTCGGGCAGGCTGATGACGGAAATGGAGCCCTCTGGGTCCTTGAGGTAGGCGGTGCCCTCGGCGTTGAGGGCGTCGGAAGGCTCGCCCTCGTTGGCAACCAGCGCGTGGCGGCCGTCGGCGGTGAGGTGCACGTTATCGGGCAGGGCGCCAACGCCTACGCGCCCAAGCTCCTCGCCGGTTTCGGCATTGAAGAACAGCGCCTCGCCGTTGTCGGTTTTGTCCGCCTGCTGTACCGCGGCGACGGCCAGGCCATCGGGGCGCACGGCCACGGAGTTGATTTCCTTGTCCCCGCCGGCGGAGAGGGCGCCGATCTTGCGCGGCTTAGTGGGATCGGAGGCGTCGAGGATATCGACCTCACCGGAGCGCGCATTGACGGTGAGGATGCGCTGGGACGCAGCGTGGTAGGCGACGATTTCGGCGGCGGATTTGCCCAGCACGCCGGATTCATGGGAACCGATGGGAGTCAGCTGCAGTGCCGCGTTGGGGGCGGAGTGCTCCAGCACGTTATCCACGATGTGGGCGTGGGCGGCCGGGGCACAGGCGAGGACGAGCGAGGAGGTAACGCAGAGAGAGATGCGCTTGAGCATAAGTATTCCTTTCTTGTGGTTATGTCCACTATTGCTGATGGAGGTAACGCTGCAACTAAAGGACAGTGAATTTCCAGTGAATGGGTAGACTGTCAAGACATGACTGATTCGACCATCCATGCATCCGATATCCAGCAGGCGCAGGCGCGGATTAGCTCGGAAATCGCCCCGACTCCGCTGCAATACTGCGCTCGGCTGTCGGCCGAGACGGGCTGCGAGGTCTATCTCAAGCGGGAGGATCTGCAGGACGTGCGCTCCTATAAGATTCGCGGCGCGTTAAACGGTATGTCGAATGTTCCCCAAGAGGAGCGCGGCCGGGGAATTGTTACGGCCTCGGCCGGCAATCACGCGCAGGGCGTGGCCTATGCCTGCCGCACGATGGGCATTGCCGGCAAGATTTTTGTGCCGGAGCCCACGCCGATGCAAAAGCGCGACCGCATCCTGGTCCATGGCGGCGGCCAGGTGGAACTGGTGGTGGTCGGCGCCAACTTCGATGAGGCAGCCGCGGCGGCGCATGCCGACGCCGCCGAGCGCGACGCCACCTTCATCGAGCCCTTCGACGCCCGCGATACCATCACCGGGCAAGGCACGGTCGCGGCGGAGGTTCTGGCGCAGCTTTCGGCCAAGGGCAAGTCGCTCGATACCATCGTCGTTCCTGTGGGTGGCGGCGGCCTGATTTCTGGCATCACCTCCTATGTGGCGGATATGGCGCCGCAGACTCGGGTGGTGGGCATGGAGCCGGAGGGGGCGGCGTCGCTAAGAGCGGCGTTTGACCACGGCGGCCCGGTGACGCTGGAGGAGGTCGACCCCTTCGTGGATGGCGCGGCCGTCAAGCGCCTAGGCGCGCTGCCCTATGAGATTTTGCAGGCCAATCGCGAGCGCCTGAGCTTCGACACCGTGTCCGAGGGCGCGGTGTGCACGGACCTGCTCAACCTGTATCAAAATGAGGGCATCATTGCGGAGCCGGCCGGTGCGCTGTCGGTGGCGGGCCTGCACCAATTGGACCTGGAACCGGGCGCGACGGTGGTGTGCGTAATTTCCGGCGGCAATAACGATGTGCTGCGCTACGCCGAAATCATGGAGCGCTCCCTGGTCCACCGCGGCCTGAAGCATTACTTCCTGGTGAATTTCCCGCAGGAGCCGGGCCAGTTGCGCCATTTCTTGCACGAGATTTTGGGCCCGACCGATGACATCACGCTCTTTGAGTACCTCAAACGCAATAACCGCGAGACGGGCGCTGCGCTGGTGGGCCTGCAGCTTAGCCGCGCCGAGGATCTCCAGGGCCTGCTAGAGCGCATGGGAGAATCCAAGATTTCGGTGCAGTACCTCAAGCCCGGCACCCCCGAGTACGAATTCCTCGTGGCCTAATGCAGAATTCTTATCGTCGCCCAGTAGGCCAGGTCGAACACGAAATTGATATTAAGCGCTCCCGGTTTATTACCTTGATTGGTCGCGTCACCAATGAGGAAGAGGCTCGCGCGTTTATCGACGCCGCCCGCAGCCGCTTTCCCGACGCCCGCCACCACTGTTCCGCCTACGTCTATCACGTTGATGGTGCGAACCCGGTGGAGCGCTCTTCCGATGACGGCGAGCCCTCCGGTACGGCCGGAAAGCCGATGCTAGACGTGGTGAAGGGCTCCGGCATGCTCGATGTGTGCGCGGTGGTCGTGCGCTACTTCGGCGGCATCAAGCTGGGCGCCGGCGGGCTGGTGCATGCCTATGGTGGTGCGGTCAGCGAGACCATGGAGAAGGTGCGCGCGGTAACCAGGGCGCGCCGGGAGCTTTATGCGGTGGAGTGTCCGCATGCGACGGCTGGGCGCGTGGAATCGGACCTGCGCGGGCGCGGCTATGAGATAACCGATACCGCCTATGCGGCCGCGGTGACTTTTACGCTAGCCGTGCGCCCGGGCGGGCTGGACGAGCTGGAAGCTACGCTGGCAGCGATCTCGCAGGGCCAGCTCGAAGCGGCAGAGGCCGGCAGCGCCTGGGTTGAGGTAGGATCCTGACCATGAGTATGCAGCAGCGACCGAATAACCCCATTGCGCAGCGCAAGCAGCAGGTGCGCAAGCACTCCCGCAATGCCGTCGTATGCGTGGCCGGCGGCATTGGTGTGGGCGTAGTGCTCGGCGTGCTTTCGGCTAACTTCTGGGCTTGGATGCTACTGGGTGCCATCGTCGCCGTCGCAGGTGGCGGCTATAACTGGCTGAAGATCCAGAAAATCGTCAACGAGAACCACAACCAGTACTAGATGCCGGTACCGCAACCTAGCGGCCGCCCCGTCAGGATCGATGCCTGGGTGTGGGCCGTTCGCATGTTTAAAACCCGATCCGCGGCCGCGACCGCCGTGCGCGCTGGGCACGTGAAGATCAACGGCGAGGCCGTCAAGCCTTCCCAACAGGTGGTGCCTGGCGACCGCGTGCGCGTATGGCGCAACCACCATGAGCATGACCTCGAGGTTTTAGCGACCGTCGCTAAGCGCGTCGGCGCGCCCGTCGCGCGCACCTGCTATACGGACCACGCGCCACCGCCGCCGCCCAAGGAGTTTCTGCCGTCGGTTCCCGTGCGCCCGCGCGGCGCCGGTCGGCCGACGAAGAAGGAGCGCCGCGATATGGAGAAATTCCGCGGCGGTTTCCGGTAAGTTGCCGAAAATCCTGCGCGGCTAGTGGGCGGCGCGTAGGGCTTTCAGGCGCGCAGTAAGCCGCCGCTTGCGGCCTGGGCGGTCGCCGGATTCGGCGGTGGCCTCGATGTGTTGTTTGCCAAACTTGTTGAGCAGGAGGTCGTCGATAAGCCGCACCTGGCCGGGGCGGAAACGGTAGCGCATGGCGTCGTGGACGTGGGCAATGGCGGTGTCATCCAGCAGCTGCTCAAGCTGGCCCAAGTGGCGCACGCCGTTCTGCTCCAATAGCTCCGCCAAGAAGCGGTAGTGCTCCGAGCGCGAGAGCGGGAAGCGATTGCCCAAGATGATGGCAAGTACGCCCGGCAGGGTCTCGGCGGTAAGTTCCACGTCCTTGTCGGTTTCTGTATCGGGGGCCTTGAGGGCGGCGATCTCATCGAATTGCTGGTCGGCGAGCTCGATAAGCCCCGCGGCCAAGGTAAAGAGGCGATCTACCTCCGGCGAGGGCGGGTTCGGTCCCTGCTTATAGCGGATATCGTGCTCAAATTCCGCCCATGCGTGCTGCAGGACGGTGCGAATTTGCACCTCAAAGGTCCATCCCACGTAGGCGGCGAGCTCTTCCATCGCAGCCGCGCTATCTTCGGTCACGGTAAGCACCAGGTGGTGGGAGCCGTAGCCAAAGCCACCAGAGATGCGAGTTTCGGCCGCCTTGTCTACGGAGCGTTCAACCTTAAAGGATTCACCGAAAACGTCTAGCGCTTCTGGAATAGCGGTGGAGTGATACAGGGTGACACGCACTCCCATGACGTCGTGGATCTCCTGCCAGGGCTGGGGATAGACAAAATCGCCGTTCTCCCGGCGCTTCTTGGCCTTCGCCTTCAGCGAGGGCCAGGTTTTGACGCGGGTAGACACGCGGTCGAAGATGATGCCGGCGTCATTGAGGAGATCCTCGATGGCGGTGCGGAAGTCCACTGCGGCGGTGGGGTGGCTGCGCGCCCAGTCGTGGTACTGGTTGCTCAGCCGCGACATCCTACTTTCCGGCATGGTGCTCCTTTCATAACTCCCGCGGGAATCCGTTAGACCATACTAGCGGGCGTGGGTGGAGCACGGTGCGATGGCGGGGTACGCGCGCTACGGCATCGGCGGCCAGCTGGCGGGCATAGGTATCCGGCAGGTGGGCAAAGACAAAGAGCGTGGCGGAGTCCGGAACTAGGTAGGTCAGGGAGTGCGATCGCAGGAGTCGGCGCATGTGCTTGTCCAGCACGGTAAAGGTCTCTGGGTGGGCAATCCAGGAGGAAATCGGTGCGCCGTGGGAGCGGACTTGCAAGCCACCGAAACGGGCGGCGGAAGGCAGCGCGCAGGCGGCGGGGCGGGTCCAAAAACGCAACCCTTGCGAATCGAGGGCGGCGCGCTGCAGGTTATGGGAGGCGTGGTTCCATGCTCGGCGCGCGGAGATATCCATGTCCGCGAGGCCGCGGTGGCTGAGCCGGCGAAAGGTCTGCTTGCCGGGAAAGACCAGCGCCATGGATAAGCTCGGGGAGAGCTGGATGGTGGCGAGGGAGTCGCAGAAGCCGTCGTCAGAAAGCCGCTGCTCTTTCAGCCAGGAACGGGCAAAGAGCGCAGGCAGCAGGTTTGCGGTGGTGGGGCGAGGCGGGCGCAGGGCGACGGTCACGGCGGTTTCTCCAGTGCGGCGGTAGGGTGCGGTCGCCTTTATTGGACTGGAGAAACCGCCGTTTGGTTCCCTGGGTGGGCCTAGAAGGGCGGCTCTGCGTCGAGCTGCAGCTCAGCAAAGAGCTTATCGGCCGGCCAGATGTCAATTTCTTGGCCCTTGGCCTGCAGCTCCTCTGCGCGCTTTTCCTTGGAGGTCTTCTTGGCCCATTCGCCCACGATGAGCAGGGTGGACTTTTTGGTGACGTTCTTTGCCACTTGGCCACCGCGCTCGGCGATGCCCTGCCACAGCACGCCCTTATCGTAGGGCTCAAAATCACCGGTGAGGGTGACGTGCTGGCCGTAGAGTGCGCCTTCCGGGTCGGCGTCTGGGTTGGGCTCCGGAATTGTGTCCGGGGTGGCGACGGACTGCCATGGGGCTGGCCCGCGGGACTTCTTCTGTGCGGAGCCGGCCGCACGGGTCTGGTCGCGGAAGTCAGTCCCTGCGCCGAGGTCCGCGCCGGAGGTGGGGGCGGTGTGGGCGCGCAGGACGGGCAGAATGGCCTCGGAATCGAGGCGGCCCAAGGTGAATTCGCGTGCGGTGAATAGATCGCGGATGCTGCCGGTGTGCCCGAAGCGCTCGGCCAAACGGGCGATGATTTCGCCGGCCGCACGAGCATCCTCGGTGGCGTCGTGGTGGCTGAAGTCCGGCGCAGACAGGTGGGCGGCGACGGTGGGCAGCTTGTGGTTGCGCACCGAAATAACCTTGGCCTTGGAGGCATCGCGGGACAGCGCGAGGGAGCAGGCCAGCGGCACGGTGGGCACCTCGGCACCGGCAGTAAGGAGGCCGGAGCGCAGTGCGGTGGAATCGAACTGGGCGTTGTGGGCGACAAGCACGTCGCCGCCGAGGAAATCGAAGAGCTCCTTGGCGACGTCGGCAAATGCCGGCGCCCCTTTCACATCGTCCGCGGTAATGCCGTGGATGGAGACGTTGATATCGGCAAAGTGCTCTAGGCCTGGTGGAGGAGTGCACAGCCAGGACTGGGAGTCGGTCTCCTGGCCGTCGCGGAAGCGCACCGCGCCAATTTGGCAGATAGAGCCCCAGTTGTCGTTGGCCGTTTCCACGTCCACGGCAATGAAATCAAGGCCGGGGATGGTGGCGGCGGAAGAGGGTGCTTCGCCGCGCTGTGCGGCGGAAATGGCGCGGGCGACTGCCTGCGGGGCTTGGTGCGGGGCGAAGGCGATAGTGCCGGCGGCGCCCAAGTCCAGGGCGCCGAAGCCGGTGGGGGTCGGTTCACTCACGCGCACGGTGTCGATGGACTCAAGCGGGATATCCTGCGTGGCGGGGGCGCCGAGGCTGGTAGCCAGCAGGGTGCGGTGGAGCACGAGTTTATCCGCTGTGACATCGATGAGTGCGCCGTGCGCGGGAAATGACACGAGGGGCCTTTCTCTAGGAATCGAAAACGGGCGGTTCAATCTGACGCAGAATCAGCGTTGAACGCGGCTGCACCGTGATCGTACCCTCTGCCTCAATGAGGGTTTCCTCCGCGGGGTAGCCGCCGGAATCGGCGGTATCGACCATCAGCCGCCACGTAGCGCCGAGATCCTTGGTGGGCAGGGTGAACTCGATTTCGCCGTCGTGGGAGTTGAAGATCATGATGAAGGAATCATCGGTGATGCGCTCGCCGCGGGCGGTGGTTTCCGTAATCGCATTGCCATTGAGGTAGACCATGAGGGCGCGGCCGAAGTCGTGGTCCCAGTCGTCCTGGGTCATCAGGCGGCCCGAAGGAACCAGCCAGGCGATATCGCGTTCCTTAACATCCGCGCCGAGCGGGCCGCCGGCGAGGAAACGCTTGCGGCGGAAGACGGGGTGATGATTGCGGATGGCCAGGACGCGCTTGGTAAAGCCCAGCATCGCGGCGGATTTTTCTTCCTCCAGCATGGACCAGTCCATCCATGACAGCTCGTTGTCCTGGCAGTAGACGTTATTATTTCCGTCCTGCGTGCGGCCGAATTCATCGCCATGCGAAAGCATAGGAGTGCCCTGGGAAAGCAGGAGAGTGGTCAGGAAGTTGCGGGCCTGGCGGCGGCGCAGCTTGCGGATATCGTCGTTATCGGTGGGGCCTTCCTCGCCACAGTTCCAGGAGCGGTTGAAAGATTCGCCGTCGCGGTTGTCCTCGCCATTGGCCTCGTTGTGCTTGTCGTTATAGGAAACAAGATCGCGCAGGGTAAAGCCATCGTGGGCGGTGATGAAGTTGATGGAGGCGGTGGGGCGGCGGTCATTATCGGCATAGAGATCCGAAGAGCCGGTCAGGCGGGAGGCGAATTCACCTAGGGTAGCGGGCTCGCCGCGCCAGAAGTCGCGCACGGTATCGCGGTACTTGCCGTTCCATTCGCTCCAAATCGGCGGGAAATTGCCCACCTGGTAGCCATCGTGGCCGATGTCCCACGGCTCGGCGATGAGCTTAACCTGGCTGACAATGGGGTCTTGCTGGACTAGATCGAAGAAGGTAGCGAGCTTGTCGACGTCGTCAAGCTCCCGCGCCAACGTCGCCGCCAAGTCGAAGCGGAAGCCATCGACGCGCATCTCCGTAACCCAGTAGCGCAGCGAATCCATAATCAGCTGCAGCGAGTGCGGGTGGCGGACATTGAGGGAATTGCCGGTGCCGGTGTAATCCATGTAATGAGCCTCATCGCCCTCGACGAGGCGATAGTAGGCGCCATTGTCGATGCCGCGGAAGGCAATGGTGGGGCCCATGTGGTTGCCCTCGGCGGTGTGGTTATAAACCACGTCGAGGATGACCTCGATGCCGGCCTCGTGGAAGGCGCGGACCATGGTCTTGAACTCGGAGACCACCTCGCCCGGCTTCTTGGCAAAGGCATAGTCATGGTGTGGGGCGAAAAAGCCGAAGGTGTTATAGCCCCAGTAGTTGCGCAGCCCCAGGTTGCGCAGGCGATCGTCCTGCAGGAATTGGTGGACGGGCATGAGCTCAACGGTGGTAACGCCAAGCTCTTTGAAGTAGTTAATGACGGCGGGATGGGCCATGCCGGCGTACGTGCCACGGAGCTCTTCCGGCACGTCCGGATGGGTCATGGTCATGCCCTTGACATGGGTTTCGTAGATGACCTTTTCGTTATCCGGAATGTGCGGGCGGTGGTCGCTGCGCCAGTCGAAGAAGGGATTAATCACCACAGATAACATGGTGTGGCCTAGCGAGTCTTCTTCGTTGCGGCCGGTGCCGGGTTCCTCAGCATGGATGTCATAGGAGTAGAGGGAAGCATCGCCGTCGAATTCGCCGTCGAACGCCCGGGCATAGGGGTCTACAAGGAGCTTGGAAGGGTCGCAGCGCAGGCCGTTTTCTGGTTCATAGGGGCCATAGACGCGGTAGCCGTAGCGCTGGCCAGGGGTGACATTGGGGAGGTAAATATGCCACACATGGGCAGTGACCTCCGACATTTCGATGCGTTCCTCGGTGCCTTCTTTGTCGATGAGGCAGAGCTCGACCTTGTCTGCTACCTCGGAAAACAGGGCAAAGTTGGTGCCGGATCCGTCAAAAGTGGATCCCAGCGGGGTGGGTTTGCCGGGCCAGATTTGGCGGCCGTAGCTCTCGGTGGGCGTGGGGACTGCGTCCATGGCGGGAGTGTTCATGCCCACGAGCATAACCACTTTCTAGGCGCCGGCGCCGTGCGTAAGTCCAGCGTTAATAATGCGTACGCCGCGAATGAGGTCTGCGCGATAATCTGTGACCGGCGACTCGCCGGTGGTTTCTGCAAGCTGGCGTTGGGACTGTTCCATCAAGGTGGCGCCGAGCACGAGGTGAATGGCGGAGAGCGCGGCGGCGCGGTGGGCGCTGTCGGCAGCGAGGGTGCTGCGCGTGGCGGCAGCGGTGAAGGCCGCCAAGAGGCGGTCCCAGGCCGGGGCCTGCGGGAGGGAGAGGCCGGCAATGACTACCTCGGCGCCGTCGCGGCGGGCGAGCAGCAAATCACGAAGATTGAGGCTGATATCCTCGAGCGACTCCCCAGAAACGGGGGAGGTAATGTCTTCCGCTAGGGCTGCAATGAGCGCTTGCTTATTGGCAATGTGCCAGTAGAGCGCGCCGGGGGCGACGCCGAGGGAGGAAGCAACGCGGCGCATGGTGACGTCGCCAAGCCCGTAGGTATCAAGCAGGGAAAGAGCGGCGTCGATAATACTCTCGCGGTTTATGTGCACCTTGGCAATTGTACGGACTTGGCCGGGCGGGACGGTAGTTCACAGGTTCTTTTAACGGAGTCTCAATGTCATTTCCATCGTCGGGTTGTTAGTATTGCGAAGACAAATAAGAGGCCGCCCTTGGGGTGGCTTCACATTCGCAAGATTGATTCAGGAGCTTTCCCTTGTCCTTTTTGACCCCTGCAAAGAAGTCCCTCATCGCAGTTGCGCTGGTTACCCCGCTGGCTTTGGCTGCGTGTGGTTCGGATGACAATGACGATTCCAAGAAGGCTGCCGCCACCACGGCATCCAAGTCTTCTGAGGATAAGTCTGCAGATAAATCCGAGGACAAAGATGCCGATAAGTCCAAGGACAAGGACAAAGACAAAGACAAAGATAAGGACAAGGAAAAAGAAAAGGATCAGAATAAGGACGGCGAAAACAAGGACGCCGCCGCAGGCGCAGAAGGCCAGGAGGGCGAGGACGGCGCTGGCGAGGGGCCAGATCAGCTGGCTAACCCGCTGAACAATGGTGAAGATCCTTTCGCTGGCGCGAAGGATATCAAGCCGATCGAAGGCGGCCAGGACGCTAATGATGGCGATAAGCAGGCCATCGAGCAGCTGGTTCGCGGCCAGCACGAGATCGATAACGTGAAGGAATACTTCAACTACATGCCGCAGCACGCCTGCCAGGCAGTCCGCGATGAGCAGTCCCAGGAGTTCGGCCAGTACCAGCAGTACGTCGATAGCCTGCCGAACCAGTCCTTCGCCGAGTATGCCAACACCATGCGCCAGCAGGGCGGTGGCAACGCCGAGGTAGAGAAGTTCGCTAGCCAGTTGGAGTCCATCCCGCAGTCGACCAAGCTGCAGTCCGTCAACGACGTTGTGGTCAATGGCGACGATGCTTCTGCAACCGTGAGCGTGTCCAACTCCGAGGGCACCGAGACCTCCACGGTCCGCTTCCGTCGAGAGAACGGCAACTGGACCTTCTGTAACTAAGTTGGCTCAGTTAAAGCGCCGGTTACCCCGCACCCTAGGTTTTGGTGCGGGGTTACTCGCGTGTGCGCTCCTGGTGTATGCCGTGGCCGGTGCGCTGTGGGGGCTTTTCCGGCCGACGCTTACCGGCCATGAGGTAGACGATGGCGGCTATGCCATCGATGCGATGGGAAGCGTTCAGTTCATCGCCTTTATTACCTTTGCCCTCATTACCGGCCTGCTTGGTTTGTTCTTGGGGTTGGGCGCGTATCTCCGCCGGCAGGGGCGGGGCTTGTCGATGCTCCTGTGGGTCGGCGTGTGTGCCCTGGCTGGGGCGGCGTCGTTTTATGTCTTTGGTGGGGTCACCGCCACGCATCCGCCAGAAAACCCAGGGGAAGTCGTAGAGTTCGCCCCGAATTTTTCCCCAGCCATCTCGTGGGTGGTGGCGCCCTTTATGGCGATGTTTGCCTATTGGTCCACGGCCTTTGTCAGCGCCGATGAAGATTGGTGATGCGCGCGTCTAAGGCCATTCGACGGGGGAGGCGCCGGTTACTTCGTGCGCAATGTCATCGATGCCGTGCAGGATGTGCTTGAGCCCGCGGCCGATTGCGCTAAATAGTTGCGGCCGGGTAAGTCCCGCGGCGGTAATGGTTGCGGCATCCATCCGCACCTGCAGGCCCTCGGAGGTGTGGTGGCAAAATGCCACGGCGCCGTGGTGGGCGCGATTCCAGTCATTGCAAATGAGAAAAAGCCGGGTAAATTCCGCCTCGTCCAGGCTAGGGTCCCAATGCCCTTTGATAATGAGGCTGGGCCCGTTGTCCAGTGCAAAGGCGAAAAGGACGTCATTGACCCAGGCGTAGATGGCGGTGGCCCCGTCGCTTTGGAAGCGCTGGATGCCAATAAGCGGCAGGATCTCGCCCAGGCTATCGAGCGTGAAGGGTTCCAAGGGGGCGTCGGCAAGCGGGGCAAGCTCCGGTGAGGCTTCGCGCACGAGGCCGGGATGGGATTGGGCGAGCAGATCCATGAGGACCTCCGCGTTGCGTAGCGCCGGTAGGAGGAATGCCGCGAGCTGTTCGCGGCTGGGGGAGGTATCGGCCGGCAGATAGCTATGACCGGAAACGCTCACGCAGTCAGGCTGGTCATAATCAACCACGACGGCCGGGGAGAGGCAATCGTGATTCCACTCATTGGCTAGGTGTGCGAGCTCGGAGATCTCGCTGAGATCAACGCCTCCGCGGGGGCTGGTGTGCAGGTGGAGCACCGGTTCTTCCAACTGGTCTATAAAGATGAAGGTGGAGCCACCGGCCGCATGAGGAACGAGAAGCTCGCCAGTAGGCAGAGCCCAGCAGGACACGTCATTATCGCGGGCAATGGTGCGGGCATGCGAGAGCAGAAGAGAGGGTTCAATCTCGCTCATCGCTGCCACCACCTTAAAGCTGTGTTGACACCGAGTCTATAGCCCAAACCGGCCCCCTCGCTGGCGTTTGGCCATTAGGATATTGGTTTAATAACAGAAATCCGATTGGCAAAAAGGGGATCCGGGAATGCTCCGCACCATCGATTTGCGTGGCCAAGAGCTGCGCCCCGCCCAGCTGCGGCGAGTTTTGCCGCGCGGTGACACCGACGTCGCCGCCGTGGTGGACAAGGTGGCGCCGCTGGTTCATCGAGTACGTCACGAAGGCGCTGCGGCCGCCTTGGACTATGGCGAGCAATTCGATGGCGTGCGCCCAACCCACCTGCGGGTGCCCCAAGCGGAGTTGGAGAAGGCCGCTTCCGGCCTAGACCCACAGGTGCGCCGAGCGATTGAGGCCTCCATCGAGAGGGTCCGCAAGGTTCACGCCGAGCAGAACCCGGCCGCACACACCACCGAGCTAGCACCAGGTGCCACGGTGACCGAGGTCTTTCGCCCCATCGAGCGCGTTGGGCTATACGTGCCGGGAGGCAAGGCGGTCTATCCGTCCTCGGTGATTATGAACGCCGTGCCAGCACAGGCGGCCGGCGCGGAAAGCTTAGTGGTAGCCTCGCCGCCACAAAAGGAATTCGGCGGTCTGCCGCACCCCACGGTGCTAGCCGTGTGCCAGATGCTGGGCGTAGATGAGGTCTGGGCGGTAGGAGGTGGCCAAGCCATCGCGCTGATGGCCTACGGCGATGATGACGCCGAACTAGCCCCGGTGGACATGATTACCGGCCCTGGAAATATCTTCGTTACCGCGGCCAAGCGGCTGGTGCGCGGCGTGGTGGGCACTGATGCCGAGGCCGGGCCGACCGAAATCGCCATTATCGCTGATGACACCGCGAATCCGGTGTATGTGGCCTATGACCTCATCTCCCAGGCCGAGCATGATCCGATGGCCGCGAGTGTGCTCATTACGGCATCTCCAAGCCTGGCTCAGCGTGTGAAAACAGAGGTAGAGGCGCGCTACGGCGCTACCGCACATGCGCAGCGGGCGGCCGAAGCTCTAGGCGGCGAGCAATCCGGAATTGTGTTGGTCGATTCCCTGGATGCAGCGGTGGCGGTGGCCAATGCCTACGCTGCAGAGCACCTGGAAATCCACACCGCAGAGCCCGGCGCGGTGGCCGAGCGGATTAAGCACGCCGGTGCCATTTTTGTAGGGGATTTTGCTCCAGTGCCGCTCGGGGATTACGCGGCCGGCTCCAATCACGTATTGCCCACCTCCGGTACGGCGCGCTTCTCTGCCGGCCTTTCTACCCATACCTTTATGCGGCCGGTCAACCTTATTGATTATGACCGAGCTGCGTTGGAAGAGATTGCCCCGCACGTTATCGCTTTTGCGGAGGCCGAGGGGCTGCCTGCCCACGGTGAGGCTATCCGCGCCCGATTCGAGGAGAATTAAATGACGCACTTGAATGATCTTCCCCTGCGCGAGGAGCTGCGCGGCAAGTCTGCCTACGGGGCGCCGCAGCTCCACGTGGTCTACCAGCTCAATACCAACGAAAATCCTTATCCTCCCTCGCAGGCGCTAGTGGATGACTTGGTGGCGGAGACCCGGCGCCTTGCCACCACACTCAATCGCTATCCGGAGCGCGACGCGGTGGAGTTGCGCCAGGCCTTGGCGGACTACGTTTCTGCACAGACCGGCGTGTGCGTGGGCTATGCGCAGGTGTGGGCGGCGAATGGCTCGAATGAGATTTTGCAGCAGCTACTGCAGGCCTTCGGCGGTCCGGGCCGCAGCGTGCTCGGTTTCACCCCGTCCTACTCCATGCACCCTATCCTTGCGGACGGCACCCATACGCAGTTTGTGGAGTGCCCGCGCGATGAGAATTTCCGCATTGATATGGACCGGGCGCTCGCAGCCGTGGCGCAGCACCAGCCGGATATCATCTTTGTGACTACGCCGAATAACCCCACCGGTGGGGTGACCAGCGTGGACGATATTGCCGCGCTTGCCGACGCCGCCCCGGGCATCCTCATCGTCGATGAAGCTTATGGCGAATTTTCTTCCTCACCTTCTGCGGTAACGCTGCTGGATAAATACCCTACGAAGCTGGTGGTCTCGCGCACCATGTCTAAGGCCTTCGACTTCGCGGGTGGCCGCCTCGGCTATTTCGTGGCGGACCCGGCCTTTGTGGAGGCCGTAATGCTGGTGCGGTTGCCGTACCATCTGTCCGTGCTTTCCCAAGCGGCGGCGACGGTGGCGCTGCGCCATAGCGCGGATACGCTCGCCACCGTGGAAAAGATTGCCGCCGAGCGCGAGCGGGTGGCCACTCGCTTGCGCGAACTGGGCTATACCGTCTTACCCAGCGAATCCAATTTCCTCTTTTTCGGCCGCTTTGCTGACCAACACCGCGTGTGGCAACAGTTCTTGGATAAGGAAGTGCTTATTCGCGATGTTGGCATCGCAGGCCACCTGCGCATGACCGTGGGGCTGCCAGAAGAAAATTCGGCCTTTTTGGCCGTAGCCGAGGACCTTGCGGATACAGTAGTGGCTGATTTCCCGGTCGCAGGAGAAAGGAGCGAAGCATGAGCAACCGCGTAGGACGCGCCCAGCGGGCGACGTCGGAATCGCAGATTTCTGTGGTCATTGACCTCGATGGCACGGGGCAAAACGATATTTCCACCGGACTGCCTTTCTTTGACCACATGCTCACGGCCTTTGCTACTCATGGCAGCTTTGATCTCACCGTGCAGGCTGAGGGCGATGTGGAGGTAGATGCCCACCACACTGTGGAAGATACCGCCATCGTGCTCGGCACCGCGCTGCTTAAGGCGGTGGGGGATAAGGCCGGCATTCGCCGCTTTGGCTCCCAGCTTTTGCCCATGGATGAGGCCTTAGTGGAAGCAGTGGTGGATTTTTCTGGGCGCGCCTATTTCGTGATGACCGGCGAACCAGAACATCTGCAGTGGCAGACCATTGGTGGGCATTACGCCACGGTTATCAACCGCCACTTCTTTGAAACGCTCGCCACCCACGCTGCGGTAACGCTCCACCTCAACGTGCGCTATGGGCGCGATCCGCATCACATTACGGAAGCGGAGTATAAAGCCGTAGCGCGTGCGTTGCGCGGCGCGGTGGAATTCGACCCCCGCCAGACTGGAATTCCATCGACGAAGGGAGCACTCTAAAACGCATGCATTTTATGATCTTGGTCCTTTTCCTCGTCGCCGGCATGTTGGTGGGCGGTGCGTGGTCTGCCTACCAACAGGGATCGAAGGCAATGACAGTAGTAGCCTCTTTATTGGCCGCAATCACCGTGGTAGCAGCAATCTCGTGGATGGTAGGAGCGTTCGGTAAATGAGCAATACCCAAGAAACTAATATCTGGAAGGTACCTGGATATACCGCGACCATGTTGGCCATCGCCGCAGCCTTCGGTGCTTGGTCCATCCTCCTTCCAGTGGTGCCGCTAGCGGTCATTGACTCCGGCGGCTCAGCGACCTTGGCGGGCTCATCCACAGGCATCTTCATGGCCTTCACCGTGCTTACCCAGATCATCTCACCGTGGCTGCTGCGCCGGTGGGGCTACCGCCGCGTAATGGCACTGTCCGCGTTTACCCTGGGTGTACCTGCCTTTGGCCACCTCTTGGGTACCGATGCTTGGGTTGTCCTGCTCTTTTCCGCACTGCGCGGCGTGGGCTTTGGTGCGCTGACCGTTTCTGAGTCCGCGCTCATTGCGGAACTGGCGCCCGTACGCCTGCTGGGCAAGGCAACCGGCATGATTGGTGTTTTCACTGGCCTGGGCCAAATGGTCTTTTTGCCACTGGGATTGATCATGGCGGAAAAGCTAGGTTATGCCTCGACGTATATCACCGCCGGCATCATTGGCTTTGTGGGCTTTGGTCTGTGCCTGCGCATTCCCAAGATTAAGGTCACCCTCGCCTCCGATACCGAAGAGGAGCCGAACCTTATCCGCGTTCCTACGTGGAAGCTGGTGCTCGTGCCCGCGCTGGCGCTGACGACCTTCTCCATGAGCTACGGTGCCGTCTCGTCTTTCCTGCCGCCGGCGGTGCAAGAACTTGATGCAGAGCGCGGCGCCAGCTTGGCCGGCATCATGCTGTCCATCGTGGGCGGCGCCGCCATGATTTTCCGCTACTTTGCCGGCATGGTGGCAGACCGCGTAGGCACCCCAGGCCGTCTGTATATCCCCAGCCAGATCATGGCCATCGTGGGCGTGCTCGCCATCGCCGTACCGCTGTACCTCGACGGTTCTGTGTGGTGGCTCGTCCTGGGTGCCTTCCTCTTCGGCGGTGCCTTTGGTATTGCGCAAAATGAGGCCCTGCTATCGATGTTTGACCGCCTGCCGCGCGAGCGCGTCTCGGAGGCTTCGGCCATCTGGAATATCTTCTATGACGGCGGAACCGGCTTGGGCTCGACCCTCTTGGGCGCCTTGGTTGCCGGCTACGGCTATGCAGGGGCTTTTGGCGCCGGCGTGGTCATCCTCGTCGCCGGCGTTGTGATGACGCTGGCAGATTTTATCCTTGGGCGCACCCGCGTGAGCGAAACCAACGATATCCGGACGCGCCTGCGTCGCATGCGTAAGGTATAGCCCATGGCAAAGACGGTCGCATTATTGGATTATGGCGCGGGCAATGTTCGCTCGGCCCAGCGCGCGCTGGAGCGGGTGGGCGCGGACGTCACCGTTACCGCGGACCCTAAAGAAGCGGTGGAAGCGGACGGTCTGCTTGTCCCCGGCGTGGGTGCCTTTGCTGCCTGCATGCGCGGGCTACGGGCGGTGCAGGGGCCTCGGGTCATCGGCCAGCGCTTGGCAGGAGAGCGACCGGTGTTGGGCATTTGCGTAGGCATGCAGGTGCTTTTCGACGCCGGAGTGGAACACAACATCAACTCCACCGGCTGCGGCGAGTGGCCCGGCACCGTGGAAAAGCTGCAATCTGCGGTGCTGCCGCATATGGGATGGAATACCGTAGAGGTACCCGTCGGCAGCGATATGTTTGCCGGAGTGGCCGAAGACGAGCGGTTTTATTTCGTGCATTCCTATGGCGTTCGCCGGTGGGAATTGGAAACGGAAATCACCCGTCCGCCGCAGGTGAGCTGGGCCGAGCACGCGGGCGATAGGTTCGTCGCGGCCGTAGAAAACGGTGCCCTGTGGGCGACTCAATTCCACCCTGAGAAATCCGGGGACGCCGGTGCACAGCTTTTGGAAAACTGGATGCGCACGCTCTAGGTAGGATGAAGGATATGACTTTTACGCTTTTGCCAGCAGTCGATGTATCTCAAGGCCAAGCCGTGCGCCTAGATAAAGGCGAAGCAGGCACCGAAACCTCGTACGGTTCCCCGCGCGATGCCGCGCAAAAGTGGCAATCCCAAGGCGCGCACTGGCTGCACTTTGTGGATTTGGATGCGGCTTTCGGCCGGGGCTCCAACCACGCAGAAATGGCGACGATTACTCGTGAGCTGGGCGTAAATGTGGAGCTTAGTGGCGGCATCCGGGATGATGCCGCGGTGGAGCGCGCGCTGGCTACCGGCGCGCAGCGCATTAGTATCGGCACGGCTGCCCTAGAGCAGCCGGAATGGGTCGAGGACATCCTGGCGCGCTACGGAGATAAGGTCGCCGTGGATCTTGC
This sequence comes from Corynebacterium sp. ACRPQ, assembly GCF_022347225.1. NCBI lineage: Bacteria > Bacillati > Actinomycetota > Actinomycetes > Mycobacteriales > Corynebacteriaceae > Corynebacterium > Corynebacterium sp. ACRPQ. Next base: position 53,059 of record NZ_JAKRNF010000002.1, on the reverse strand, counting down.
CGTGCGCGAGGAAGGCGGCGAATGGCGTACCGCCGGCAATGGCTGGGTCTCCGATGGCGGCGATCTGTGGGAGGTACTCGAGCGCCTGGATGCAGCCGGCTGCCAGCGTTTTGTGGTGACAGATGTGTCTAAAGACGGCACGCTCACCGGACCTAATATTGAGCTCCTGCGCGAGGTGGCGATGGCAACGGAGGCAAAGATCACCGCCTCTGGTGGCATTTCTAGCGTGGAAGACCTGCGCGAGCTCGCGCTTTATGTAAATGAGGGCATTGATTCCGCCATTATTGGCAAGGCCCTGTACGAGGGGAATTTCACCCTCGACGAAGCACTCGCTGCGGTGGCCGAGGTAGAGCCGCTGCCGGCGGAAGAAACCATTGACCCTTTCGACCCTGAGGACAACTAAGTCATGATGGAACCCCGCGAGTTGGTGGCCTTCGCGGAGGCGGCCGTAGACCAAGTAGAACCCATTTTTCGCTCCGGCCTCGGAGCTGCGCCCGCCCGTTTTAAGGGGCAGGGAGATTTCGCCACCGAGGTAGACCTCGTCATCGAGCAACAGCTGCGCGATATCTTGACCCAGATGACCGGCATCCCGGTCTATGGAGAAGAATCAGGCGGCAGCGTGCTCGATACCGTGTGGGTGGTAGATCCGATTGATGGCACCGCAAACTACTCTGCCGGAAACCCCATGGCCGGCATCCTAGTGGCGCTCATTCATGAGGGTGCGCCCGTTGCCGCGGTATCTGACTTCCCGCTCCTGGGGCGCCGTCTGGTCACCTGCGATGGCTCCCCACTGCGCTCAGTAGGTGGGCCTGCCACTGGCTTCGGTGGAGGGGGCGAAGCAATGGGATTTGATGAAGCACGTGGTCACGTGGGCTGTTCTTCCCACCTGCCCACCGAGATTTTCCACGAGCTGCGCGAGACCGGACTGCGCCCGCGAATGACCGGTTCCGTAGGACTTGATAATGCCTTCGTTGCGCAGGGAGTGTTCGATGGCGCAATTAACTTCTCCCCGCACCCATGGGATAACGCCGCGGGAGCGCTGCAGATTCAGGCCGCTGGTGGCGTTGTCACCGATCCGGAAGGAAATCCGTGGACCGCGCAGTCGCGCGGCATGGTGGCAGGTACCCCGCAGGTGCATGCGACCATCGTGGATATCCTGTCTCGTCATACTGGTACTTTTCACCGCTAAAATTTAAACCCTAAAAAGGAGGCGGCCGCCATGGCTGTAGCCGTACGCGTGATCCCCTGCCTAGACGTGGACCAAGGCCGCGTGGTCAAGGGCATCAACTTTGACAACCTGCGCGATGCTGGCGACCCAGTGGAGCTGGCCGCGCGTTATGACTCTCTAGGAGCCGATGAACTTACCTTCTTGGATGTCTCTGCTTCTCAACAAGGCCGCTCCACCATGCTCGAGGTCGTGCGCCGCACCGCAGACCAGGTATTCATCCCATTGACGGTGGGAGGCGGAGTTCGCAGCGTTGATGACGTCCGGGAATTATTGCGCGCCGGGGCAGATAAGGTCTCTGTAAACACTGCGGCCATTAAGAATCCGGAACTGCTGCGCGAAATGGCTGAGATTTTCGGGGCCCAATGCATCGTGCTGTCCGTTGATGCCCGCCGGTGCCACGAGGAGTATGCGCCATCCGGCTTTGAGGTCACCACGCACGGCGGTACGGAATCAGCCGGGATCGACGCTATCGAATGGGCGCGCCGCGGCGAAGAACTCGGCGTAGGGGAGATCCTCCTTAACTCGATGGATGGCGACGGCACAAAGGAAGGGTTTGACCTTGAGTTGCTGCGCGCCGTGCGCGCAGCGGTGACCGTTCCCGTTATCGCCTCTGGTGGTGCGGGAAGCGCTGCGGACTTCCCACCGGCAGTTGCAGCAGGCGCCGATGCCGTCTTGGCAGCAAGCATTTTTCACTTCGGTGAGGTAGAAATCAGCCACGTGAAAGACGCCCTTGACGCTGCTGGCTACGAGGTGCGCCGATGAGTAGCCCGGGCGACTTTGAACTTAACGGGGACATCGCCAAGCAGCTCAAGCGCAATGACCAAGGCTTGGTGCCGGCCATTGCCCAAGCTGAGTCTGGTGAGGTGCTGATGATGGCCTGGATGGATGACCACGCTTTGGCCCATACCCTCGCCACCCGCAAGGCAACGTATTTTTCACGCTCGCGCAACGAATATTGGGTCAAAGGAGAAACTTCTGGAAATACCCAAGAGGTGCTGGGCGTTCGCCTTGACTGCGATGGAGATACTATTCTGCTGACCGTGCGGCAGCGCGGCGGCGCCTGCCATACCGGTGACCGCACGTGCTTTGACGCCACCGATCTCCTAGGAGGGCAACCGTGAAGGCTAGACGCCTTGGACCACTACTTATCGCTGTAGGAGCCATCGTAGTGTGGCTGTCCTCGCGTGCTACGTGGGTGGTAGCCGCCAGCGAGGACGATAAGGCCGGCTCCGCGGCCAATGACATCGTCGGCTCGGCTTGGTCGCTGGAAATCATGGCCTTGACCCTCGTTCTGGTAGCCGGTGCTGTTGCGGGGATGGCGCTGCGTCGCGTAGGTAGGCGAGTAGTGGGCATCGTGTGCGCTCTTGCGGCCGCGGCTAGTGCATGGACCCCGGTGAGTCTGTTGACTGCGGGCGCGGACGCCGAGCGCGCCCAGAAGATCCTGCAGGGAGCCTCGTCCAATGAAAACGCCGTAGACTCTGCCCAGATTTCTGACTGGGCCACGGTAGTTTCCACCGAGGTGCATTCCCTGGGACCAATTCTGGCCCTAATCGGTGCGGCAGCGGCCCTATTCGGTGCGGTCATGCTTGCGCGCAATCCAGGCGTGGATAAGGCGAAGGCGTCTAGCAAATACGAAACCCCGGCGGCACGACAAGCAAAGCTGGAGGAGGATTTGGAAACCTCCTCCGACTCTGGCCGCGTGATGTGGGACGCCCTTGATAGTGATATCGATCCCACCGATATGGACAAAAAATAGCCCCGTTTCCTGTGTAATTTCCGGAACGGCACGCTAGCGGGTTAACCTAAGTGTGATTTTAATCGCCCGTGGAGGGAGGTGCTGATGCCTACGCCCATTGCCGTTGACCACCTTGTTGCAGGAGTCTTGGAGGACGTCGCTGCGCGGGAAGCTCGCGTGTCTTTCAAAGAGGTGAAAGCCCGCTCGCGTGACATGGAGCCTCCCCGGGATGCCCGCGCGGCTTTGCTGCGCACAGGCTGCTCGGTTATCACGGAGCTCAAGCGCGCCGTACCCTACGGTGGCGAAATCGCACATGTTGGTTCTGCGGAACAGATGGCGGAATGGGCCCGCACCTTTGAACACTGCGGCGTACATCTCATGGCATGCCAGACCGATTTCCGCCGCTTTCACGGTTCTTTAGAAGACATGGCAGCTGCGCGTGCTGCGATTGATATTCCCATGATGTCGCGCGATCTCATCGTGGACCCTTACCAAATTCATGAAGCCCGGTGCTTTGGGGCCGATGCTATTCCGCTGCAGGTTGAACTCTTAGAGCAAGCTCGCCTGGAGGCACTTTTGGATCGGGTGGAATCGCTCGGTATGACCGCCATCGTAGAGGTACGCAACTGCGCCGAGGTTGACCGCGCAATCAAGGCAGGAAGTAGCGTCATTGCCATCAATGCGTGGTCGTTGGCTTCGGATGCCATTAACCGCGAGGCGTTTAACGATATCGCTCCAGGCCTGCCAGAATCGATCCTGCGCATCGCAGTAGGCGGGGTAAATAACGCGCGCAACCTGTTTCACTATGCTTCCCGCGGCGCCGATGCAGTTTTGGTGGGAGAATCAGTCATGGCTGCCCAGGATCCTACGGCGCTGGCGCGCTCTTTGGTGGCTGCCGGGCAGCATCCAGCGTGTCCCGCGCGCAAGATAGAATAAGACCCCAACTAGCTGGTGAGGTGGGGGATAAGGCACACTGGCTATGTGCACACTGAAATTCTTGCAAATATTCCGTCTCCGCCGCAGGGCGTGTGGCAGTTGGGGCCCATTCCCATTCGTGCCTATGCGCTGTGCATCATCGTAGGTATTATCGTCGCCTTGCGAATGACCTTACGCCGCTACACCGCACGCGGCGGTAACCCAGACACAGTATGGGATGCCGCCATCGTGGTCATCCCAGCCGGCATCATTGGCGGGCGGCTCTACCACGTCATTACCGATAACCAGAAGTACTTCTGCGATAGCTGCAATCCCGCGGACGCGCTGAAGATTACCAATGGCGGACTGGGCATTTGGGGCGCCGTAGCCTTGGGCGCACTAGCATTGTGGGTGTTTTTCAAAGTGAAAAAGGTGCCGCTCGGCCCCTTTGCTGACGCGGTGGCGCCAGGCCTCGTCCTCGCGCAGGCGATTGGACGCCTAGGTAACTGGTTTAACCAAGAGCTCTATGGGCGCCCGACCGACGTTCCGTGGGCTTTAGACATCTATTACCGCGTCAATGAAAATGGCGGCTATGCTCCCGTTTCCGGACACTCCACGGGGGAGATCATGACCTCGGTGCACCCGACCTTCCTGTACGAGCTCGTGTGGAATGTCCTAGTCTGCCTTTTCCTCTTGTGGGCTCACAAGGCCTGGAAGTTGGGTCACGGGCGCGTCTTTGCCCTCTATGTCATGGGCTATACATTGGGCCGTTTCTTCATTGAAGGGATGCGTTCCGATGAGGCGACCCATATCTTTGGGGTTCGCGTAAATATCATCGTCTCGCTTGTGATTTTTATCATCGCCACGATTGTCTTCTTTGTGCTTGATAGGCACCGCCAGGGCCCGGAGTCCCCCGAAGAGGTGGATCCTAAGTATTGGGCGGAGCGCCGGGATACTGATGGGCACAGCCATGAGAACGCGGTATCTGACGGGCAGCAACCGGGTTCTTTATCGACGTAAGCACTGCCCAAGTGTGTCCGGTTAGGTTTGGTTTTGTGGGAAATGGGGCATTTTGGGGTGCCCGTTCAAAAAAGTGGTACCGAAAAATTGTGGCCTCAATCCTTTCGAAGGAGTAGGTTGGGGAGTGTTCAGTTTCCCCGACGGAATAGGCCAATAATGCTGGATAGAAGAACGAAGATTGTTTGTACTCTCGGCCCTGCCGTTGCTAGCGAGGATGGTATCTTGCGCCTCGTACAGGACGGCATGGACGTTGCTCGCCTGAATATGTCTCACGGCGAGCATGCAGACCACGAGGCGAATTACAACTGGGTGCGCCAAGCCACCGATAAGACCGGCCGCGCCGTCGGTATTTTGGCGGACCTCCAGGGCCCTAAGATTCGCCTTGGCCGCTTTATCAACGGCGAGGAGCAGTGGGATAACGGCCAGATCGTCCGCATTACCGTGGACGATATCGAAGGCACTCATGACCGCGTCTCCACCACCTACAAGGGTCTGGCGAAGGACGCCAAGCCAGGTGACCGCCTGCTGATCGACGACGGCAAGGTTGCCGTTGTTTGTAAGGAAGTCGACGGCAACGACGTCGTCTGTGAGGTCACCGAAGGTGGCCCGGTTTCCAATAACAAGGGCGTTTCCCTTCCTGGCATGGATATCTCCGTGCCGGCTTTGTCGGAAAAGGATATCGCTGACCTACGCTTCGCTTTGAAGCTCGGCGTTGACCTCGTGGCACTGTCCTTTGTCCGCTCCCCGGCAGATGTGGATAAGGTCCATGAGATTATGGACGAAGAGGGTCGCCGCGTTCCGGTCATTGCGAAGCTGGAAAAGCCTGAGGCAGTAGACGCGCTCGAGTCTATCGTGCTGGCATTCGATGCCATCATGATTGCCCGTGGTGACCTCGGCGTCGAGGTGCCGCTGGAGCGCGTGCCGCTGTTCCAGAAGCGCGCTATCCAGATTGCTCGCGAGAACGCTAAGCCGGTCATCGTGGCTACCCAGATGCTGGATTCCATGATTTCTAACCTGCGCCCGACCCGTGCAGAGGCTTCCGACGTGGCTAACGCCGTTCTCGATGGCGCTGACGCCGTTATGCTCTCTGGTGAGACTTCCGTGGGTATCGACCCGCAGAACGTCGTGCGCACCATGTCCAAGATCGTGGCTAACGCTGAAGATGGCGGCAAGGTTCCACCGCTGTCCCACGTTCCGCGCACCAAGCGTGGTGTGGTGTCCTATTCCGCCCGCGATATTGCCGAGCGCCTCAATGCAAAGGCCATCGTAGCCTTTACTACCTCCGGCGATACCGCTAAGCGAGTGGCTCGCCTGCACTCCCAGCTTCCACTGTTGGCGTTTACGCCGGACCCAGCGGTTCGCTCCCAGCTGGCTCTGACGTGGGGTGCTGAGACCTTCTTGAGCCCGCACGTTAAGTCCACCGATGACATGATGGAAGCCATCGATGATGCATTGCTGGAGATGGACAGGTATGAGGAAGGTGACATGATTGTCGTCATTGCTGGTACTCCTCCAGGAATTGCTGGCAACACCAACATGATTCAGTGTCACTTGTTGGGTGAAACCAAGAAGTAGATTTTTGGCACGAGCGCCGCGACCCACCCTTTAACACGTTCCACGGGTCGCGGCGCTTTTCTATATACATTTATACAAATGTAGATTTATATTTACCTCGAGTGCGCTCAGCGGTTGCTTTCCTGACATGCGGCTGCAGTACTTTTTGGTTGTTCATGTTTCAGCTTCTCTACACATTCAAAGGACAACTGCACAATGACCTAAATCAGGCCGACTTGGCCTCAGTGGCTGCGCTTACCGCCATCCATTTTCATTTAATTGTCAATAAGCGTCGACGGGGATAGGCTGAGTGCATGGCACACGAGCACCACGACCACGATCACTCCAGCACGCCGCTGCGCGCACTCTTGATTGCGCTAGGCATTACCGGCACCGTCTTCTTCGCGGAGCTGATCGGCGGCTGGTTGGCGGGTTCGATGGCGCTGATGGCGGATGCGATGCACATGCTTTCCGACGCTGCGGGGTTGATCATCGCGGTGTTAGCGGTGTTGGTTGGGCGCCGACAAGCATCGGCTCAGGCCACGTACGGCTACCGACGAGTGGAGGTGCTTGCTGCACTGGCGAACGCAGTGATGGTGCTGGCGATCTCGGTGTGGATTGTCGTCGAGGCGGTGCGCCGCCTGCAGAGCCCGGCCGAAGTGCAGGGAAAAACGATGCTGATCATCGCGGTGATCGGCCTGGTGGCGAATGCGCTATCGGCGTGGGTTCTGCACCGGCACCGCAAATCCTCGATCAACGTGGAGGGCGCGTTCTTGCACGTGTTAGTGGATATGCTCGGCTCGGTCGCAGTAATCGTAGCCGGCATCGTGGTACTGACCACGGGGTTTGTGGCGGCGGACGTGATCGCCTCCCTAGCGATCGCGGCGATGGTGCTGCCGCGCGCCTGGCAGCTCATGCGGCTTTCGGCGAGCGTGCTGCTCGAGCAAGTCCCGGCGGACTTCGACGCCAGTGCGATCGAGCCCGCGCTGCGGCAGGTCGAGGGCGTTGCTGACATCCACGACCTGCACCTGTGGAGCCTGGACGGCGTGAACGTGCTCACGACCGTGCATATCGTGCGCGACGGCACCGTCGGCACCGGCCCGCTGTTGGATGCCGCCCAGCAGGCCCTGCGCGAACACGGTATCGAGCACTCCACCATCCAGATTGAGCACCCAGAGCACGAATCCCACGAGACGGTGTGCTGATTCCCTTCTAACCTGACTTAGGCCAATTTTGTGCGGAAGTTCGCGGCCGGTGATTACTTGGATGGTGGCAGTGAGGTCGGGCGGGAATGGTACGGCGGCGTGAATGGTTTCGCCGCCAACGACGAGTTGAAAGCTGCGGTATTTCTTGAGTGTTCTCACGAGGCGTTTGATGAAGTGACCACTGCGGGTCTCCATCAGGTGGGTCACGGCTAGTGCTGCCATCACAATATTGAGATGTGCTGTGATCGAGTTTTGTTTCCTCGCATAGATTGGGCGTGCTTTCAGGTCTGATTTCGACATCCGATACGACATTTTCAATGTGGAATAGCCTGCGGTAATGCCCGATAACCTCCTGGGCGGGAAGAGCGGTCAGGTCGGTTTCATAGCCTTTAATTCCGGCTAGGGCTCGGTGTTTGGCAGCAAGAGCGTAGTTGACCTTCTTGTTCGGGGTGGAAAGATCGAAATAGCGGTTGCGCTTAATGGCGATTTCGCCGTCAACAGCGCGTTTGGCTTTTGCGACTTGCTCTTTGATTCCGCGCAGGCCGCGTCTGGCCCGATCATAGGAGTACTGGAAGTGGGTCACCGTATTCGGGGTTGTGTGTTTGCGCGCATCGCTTGCCGAGGCTTGTGTCCAGATCTGGCCGTGGGCGTAGGCTTCACCAGGGATTTCCCGCCGCCAGGTTTCAATCACCTCAGGCACGGTGGGGTTTCACCGACAAAATGTAGTGCAGACCTGCATCTATCAATGCTTGCTTGTTCGGAGGGTGTCAAGTTGTTTGTGTGTGGGGCTAGGTTTATAGGTATTTGTCGAAGCTGTCGGGGTAGGCCACGGCCATTTGGTTAATGGCTTGTTTCCAGCCGGAAACTCGGGTCCCTTCCATGAGTCTGCCGGTTGTCGCTGAGACTCGTTTGCCCTGCTTCGCTCTCTTGGCAGCTTGTCTGTCTTCGATATTGCAGATCATCAACCACAGCGTCTTCAGCGCTGATTCATTGTTAGTGAACTGCACCCTGTTGCGGGTAGCTTTCCGCAGTTCATTGTTGAATGATTCAATCGAATTCTTCGTGTAAATGACCTTGCTGGCTGCTGGTGGGAACTGGAGAAACGGTACGAAACGCGCCCATGCATCTCGCCAGACTTTGACTGAGCGTGGATACTTTTCTGCCAATTCAGAGGCTTCAAATTCGTCTAAAGCAGCACGGGCTGTGGACTCGTCTGCGGCGGTGTAAATCTTTTTCAACGCCGCCGATACACCCCGTCGATCGCCGTAGGCTACCCACCGGTTAGCGGCACGAATCAGGTGCACGATACAGGTTTGCACCATAGAGTTCGGCCACGTTGCCTCAACTGCTTCTGGCAGGCCTTTAAGCCCGTCACAGCAGACAATAAAGACGTCTTTGACCCCACGATTGGAAAGATTGGCGCATACCTGCGCCCAGGATGAAGCGCTTTCTTCTTTGGCAATCCACGATTCCAAAAAGTGCTTGATACCGTCGGGAGTCACGCCGATTGCCATGTACGCGGACTTATTGACCACTAGGCCGCCATCGCGGATTTTAATGCGCAGCGCGTCCAGGAAAATGACCGGGTAGAACTCGTCTAGCTGGCGGTTTTGCCAGACCATGACCTCATCGAGGACGGCATCGGTGACTGCGGAAATCGTCTCATGGGAAATATCAACACGCATCGCCGTTGCCATATGGTGCTGGATGTCCCTAATTGTCATCCCACCGGCGTACAAGCTAACGGTCATGTCATCGACATCGGTCAATCTCCTCGAGCCTTTAGGGACCATAGTCGGAAAGAATGTTCCAGCCCGATCTCTTGGCACATCAACGGTGACTGGCCCGTAGTTAGAATCCACGGTCTTTGGATACGACCCGTTGCGGTGATTGTCTGTTCTAGCTGCAGCTTTAGCGCTCCTGTCGCCAGACTCGTAGCCTAGGTGGGCATCCATTTCAGCGTTGAGGCCTCTGGTAATCGAGGCTTGTAACATGCCGCGAACCAGGTCGTTGGCATCCGTTGTAGACGTGCCTAGGTCATCAATCAGCTTCGCGATGTCAGGGTTAGCAAGCAGCTTCTTTTCAATCGCATCAATCTTGGCCTTATCAGCCGGATCTCGTCTCGCCACAGTAGTCATTCTGGTCCATCTCCTTATGCGGGTTAGGTACCCACACACAAACCATCAGACACTCTCTATTCCGAAGCCACTCCGGCGGCGTGGGCCGCGCACAACAAGGACCGCGATAAGCTGCAGGACATTAGCCGTGAGATGCTCGGCAGCGCCCTCGACTTGGTCATGGCCGCTGGCCACCCGTTCTACGATAATGACCACCAAAAGGTCGATACTCCGGATTACAGCTTCATGTACGAGGAGGACTACGCCAAGCTTTCCGCTGGCGAGACCGACTGGAACTACTTTGAGTCCAACGATGACTTCAAGAAGATGGCGGAAGGCGACGTCAAGCCGGACCAGAAGTACTGGGGTATCGCACAGGTAGGATCCACCTTGCAGAACTCCCGCTCTGGCGAGGCGAAGGAGCCGTACTCTGACCCGCTTAACGACGTCGTCGATCTCCCCACCATGACCACCGGCGCACTCAACGCACTGGGGCAGGATGAGGATGGATTCTCCGTCATGATCGAGGGCGGTGCCATCGACTGGGCCGGACACGGCAATAACCCAGTGCGCGACATCGAAGAGACCCAGGACTTCAACAAATCGGTCGATGCCGCCATCAAGTGGGTAGAGGAGAACTCTTCGTGGGAGGAGACCCTACTGGTTGTTACCGCAGACCACGAAACCGGCTATCTCTCCGGTGCGAACGAGGCTCCCACTGAGGATAACCCTGAGGCGGATAACCGCTTCAACGCTATGGAAGGTGAGAAGGGCAAGGTTGCTCGCCACGGTTGGTACTCCGGTCAGCACACCAACCAGTTGGTGCCGTTCTTCTTCAAGGGCGTCGGCTCCGAGGACATCATGGCCCGTACCTCTGGGACCGATTCGGTCCGCGGTGACTACATCGACAACACCCTGGTAGCCAACTTGACCTTTGATGAGTGGTGGAACGATGGCACCGGCCAAGCAGACGACCCAGAGCAGCCAGAAGACGCTGCCAACCCGTCCGATGACGCCGATGCCGGCAAGGAAGGCAGCAGCAAGGGCTTTGCTGCTGGTCTAGCTACGGGTCTGGGGATTCTGGGCGCAGTTGTCGGCGGACTCGGCTTCCTAGCTACGCAGATGGGCGTGCTTAACATTGACTTGAAGCCCATTTATGAGCAGCTCAAGCGCGTGGGCCTGCGCTAAACAGAATCAGGCACACCGCCTTGCCTAAAGGTCCTGCCCTTCGCCGTGGAAGCGAAGGGCAGGACCTTTTCTTAGCGCTGGGAAATCGGGGTCGGCTGGATCTTCCACACCTCGTTCGCGTAGTCCGCGATGGTTCGGTCCGAAGAGAAGCGACCGGAATAACAGATATTCAGCCATGCCTTCTTGGCCCACGCAAGCTCGTCCTCTTGATACTCCGCGGCCATGCGGTCGCGGGTCTCGCGGTAGTCGGCGAAGTCACCGAGGACGTAGTACTGGTCTTGGGCGTGCTCCCCGAAGCCGTCGAGAAGCGAGGAGCGCAGATCGCCGAAGATGCCGGCATTGTCGGCGCCCAGGGTGCCGTCGACAAGCGCATCCAGCACGCGGGCCAAGCCTGGCACGCTCTGGTAAAGCTCGCCCGGGTTGTACTCGGCGCGCAGCTGCGGCAACTCCTCATTGCGGGCGCCGAAGATATAGGCGTTGTCCTCGCCGACCGACTCGACGATTTCCACGTTTGCTCCATCCATGGTGCCCAAGGTCAGCGCGCCATTCATCATGAACTTCATATTGGAGGTGCCGGAGGCTTCCTTACCAGCCACAGAAATCTGCTCGGAGATATCAGCGGCCGGGATGATGTGTTCGGCGGGGGAGACGTTGTAATTCTCTACGAAGACGACGCGGATGATGTCCTTGGTGGCTGGGTCGTTATTGACCAGATCCGCGATGGTGTTGATGAGCTTGATAATCGCCTTGGCGCGGTCGTAGCCCGGCGCGGCCTTGGCACCAAAAATGAAAGTGCGCTTCGGCACGGTTTCGCCTTCGTCCTTGATGCGGAAGTAGAGGTCGAGGACGTAGAGGGCGTTCATCAGTTGGCGCTTGTACTCGTGCAGGCGCTTAATCTGCACGTCAAAGATGGAATCAGGGTCGACTTCAGCGCCTTGGTGGTCGTTGACCCACTGCGCAAAGTCGCGCTTATTGGCCCGCTTGATGGCAATGAGCTCTCGCAGTAGGTCAGTATCGTCGGCCTTATCGGCGAGTTTGGCCAGCTGGGTGAGGTCAGTAACCCACGCATCGGAACCAGCCTGCTGGGTGAGCAGCTCTGCTAGGCGGGGGTTGCACATCTTCAGCCAGCGGCGCGGGGTGACGCCATTGGTCTTATTGTTGAATTTTTCTGGCCACAGCTCATGCCATTCGGACAGCGTATCGGCCTTAATGATCTCGGTATGCAGGGCGGCGACACCGTTAATGGAGTAGGCGGCGTAGCAGGCGATCCAGGCCATGTGCACGTGTCCGTTGGATACCGGCGCCATGTAGTCAATGCGGCCCTGATCTAGGCCGCGGTGGGCCATATCTTCGCGGAAGCGGCGGTCGATTTCTTCCACCAACTGCCAGATGCGCCAGAACAGCTTTTGGAAGATGGACACTTCCCAGCTCTCCAGGGCCTCTGCGAGCACGGTGTGGTTGGTGTAGGCGAAGGTCTCGGTGACGATCTTCCACGCCGCATCCCAGCTCAGACCGTGGTCATCGAGCAGAATGCGCAGGAGCTCTGGGACGGCGAGCACTGGGTGGGTGTCATTGAGCTGGATGGAGTTGTACTGCGCAAAACCGCTGAGGTCCTCGCCGTGCTGGGCAATGTAGTTATCCACCATGGTCTGCAGGGATGCGGAGACAAAGAAGTACTGTTGGCGAACGCGCAGTACCTTGCCCTCGTAGGTGGTGTCGTTGGGGTAGAGCACGCGGCAGATATCCATGACGCGCTCGCGATCGACAATGGCCTCCGTAAAGCGCTGGGAGTTGAAGGCATCATAATCGAATTCAGCGATGGGCTCGGACTTCCACAGGCGTAGCGTGCCTACGTTATCGGTTCCGTAGCCAGTAATAGGCATGTCATAAGGAATGGCGCGCACGTCCATATCATCGAAGTGGACACGGCGCTGCTCGGAGGCGCGGCGGATAATGAAGTCATAGCCGTTTTCCATCCACGCATCAGGCTGTTCCTTCTGGAAGCCATTCTCAAAGGACTGGCGGAAAAGGCCGTAACGGTAGAGCAGGCCATAACCGGTAACGGGGTAGTCCTGGGTGACGGCGGAATCGAGGAAGCAGGCGGCAAGGCGGCCGAGGCCACCGTTGCCGAGTGCGGCATCGTGCTCGGCTTCGAGGACATCGCTTAGCTCGTGGTCGGCAGCGGAGGCCGCTGCCTTGGCATCGTCGACCAAGCCCAGGTTGGTGAGGTTATTGAGCAGCGCGCGGCCCTGCAGGAACTCCGCGGAGAAGTAATGCTGCTGGCGGGTCGCAGCGTAGGCGGAACGGGTGCGCTCCCAGTTATCGGCAATCTGCTCCATGACGGCGCCGGATAGGCCCGACCAGAACTTGCGGTAGGAAGCGCTGTGCGGGCTTACACCGGAGGCCGCACGAACATGGGAGGGAACGGTGGATTCGAAAACAGAGTGCCGTGGCTGGCTCATGTGAAACCTTAAGTTAGTGGGAAGTCACGAAACGCCTGCCAGCTTAATAGGATTGGCGCAGCCTTGCAGGGAGGAATAGGGAAAGGCGCGCCGGGTACCTAGGGCTTTGCCAAGTAGGTCAATGCCGCACCATATGCTGCCCGAGTGGAGGCGTAGACGGTCGGGGCGTAGTCCGGCAGGAAGGTCGCCTGGTGGTTGACCGGTGGGTCTTGCAACTCGTCTTCCGGGGTGCAGCCGATGTGCCAGAAGACATAAGGCACGCCCCATGCCTGTGGTAGATAGCAAAAGTCCTCAGAGGCGGTAGAAGGGGCGGCGATGACCGAATCGGAGCCGAAGGCGGTATCGAAAACCTCGGCCACTGGTGCGTGGGCTGCGGCGTCGTTATCGGTGACCTCGCCGTGAGCGTAGTACTCAAAGGTCGGGTCTTGCTCGCTTCCGGACGCCACACACTCGGCCTTGACCATGCGCTCGAGGGAGGCATAGACCTTTTCCGCGAGTGCGGGATCGTAGTAGCGCGTATTGAGCACGAGCTCGGCGGATTCGGGAATGATGTTGTTTTTATCGCCGGAGTGTAGCTCGCCTACAGAGATGACAAAGAACTCGTGTGGGGCGACCTCGCGGCCGACAATGGCCTGCAGGCGGGTGACGATCATGGCCGCGATATAAGTGGGGTCGATGGAGTTATGGGGCATGGAAGCGTGGGCCGATTTTCCAAAGACGCAAATGCGCAGGGAATCGCAGCCGGCCATGATGGGGCCTGCGGTGTGGCGCACAGTGCCAGCTCGGCCGGGCATGATGTGTTGGCCTAGGCAAATATCGGGACGCGGCACGCGCTCGATGAGGTTATCGGCCAACATGTCCTTTGCTCCCACGGAGGATTCTTCGGCCGGCTGGAAAAGGGCGAGGAAGGTGCCGGACCAGGAATTACGGGAGGCGTCGAGAAGCGCGCAGGCACCCAGCAGCGCCGTGGTGTGCATATCGTGCCCGCAGGCGTGCATCTTTCCATTAGTGGCGGAATAGGACACGCCGGTGGCCTCTTCCACGGGCAGGCCGTCAAAGTCCGCACGCAGCAAAGCAGTGGGGCCATCGCCGTTGCGGAAGATGGCGACCATGCCAAAGCCGCCGATGTTTTCTACTACCTCGCAGTCAAAATCGGCGAGCTTGGCGCGGATGCGACCGGCGGTGCGCTCCTCTTCATGCGAAAGCTCGGGGTGGCGGTGCAGGTCCTCATAAAAGTCCTGCTGCCACCCCAGATCGGCTTCTTGGGAAGTGGTGAGCTGGGCGATGCGGGCAGAATCAGACATGGTTTCACACCTTAGGGATTGGGTAGGGTTGGCGCTATGCCGGTTATTCAATTTGATGTTTTGGTTCCCAACGCGCAAGCAGAGCGCGTCGCGGAAATCTTTACCACCGCCACTGACAAGCTGGTGGAGAGCGGTTCGCTTTCCTCAGCTGACGTTACCCGCCCCAAGGCGCCGCAGTTTCCAGAGGGGTTGGAAGAGCAGCTGCGGCAAAATTATCGCGACGAGCATGAGGAACGTGACCTTGAGGATGCGAGCGTGCACCGCTATGACATTGCGGTGGCGGGCGTGAGTGGCTCGGTCAATCAGCTGGGCATGGTGCTCTCGCGCCTTCTCACCCCGCATGCAGTGCTGCCCAAGGACCACGTATTGCTAGAAGATGAGCTGGCGCATGAGCGGCCCGCCATCTTCCCGTGGTCGCTGTCCATTCGGCCTTAGAGCTGCTTGACGATGTCCCCGGCGGCCGCCGCTAGCTGCTGGGCCAACGAGCCTTCTTGGCTAAGGGGAACGCAGTAGGCGTCGGTGTCATGCTCGAAGGAGCCGGCGATAATGCCCACGGGAGTTCCCGCTTGTTGGGCGAGATCCGTGATGGTTCCGACGGCCTTGCCGGTCAGAGACTGTTCATCAAAGCGGCCCTCGCCGGTAATGACGAGATCGGCCGAGGCGATCTTTTCTGGAAGCCCCAGTGCTGCGGCCACATGCGTGCCGCCGGACAGGACGCGCACGTGTTCGTCTGAACCCCAGAGGGTGCGCGAGAGCCAGGACAGGCCAATGGGAAGGCCACCCGCGGCGCCATAAAATACAGAATCTGCATCGGTGCCGGTAACCGCGCAGGCTTGGAGCATGGCGCCGGCCAGCAGCGCTACTTGTTCGCCTTTCGCTCCCTTTTGGGGACCGTACATGGTTGCCGCTTGTACTGGGGTAGCGCGGGTATCTGCCAGCAGTGTGAAGTCAAGCATGCCCGCCTTGATATTGAGCTGCGCGGTATCGATGTGGTCGAGCTGAACGAGGGGAGCACCGCCCTTCGGCAGGGCATAGCCGCGGGCGTCGTGCGCAGCGGCGCCGAGTGCGGTGAGGATGCCCATCCCGGCGTCAATGCTGGCGGTGCCGCCCAATCCCAGCACGATCGAGGTAGCACCGCGGGTTTCTGCATCCGCGATCAGCACGCCAGTGCCATAGGAATCGGCGTGGAGCGGATCAAGGCTGTCCTGCACGGCGGGCAGCCCGGTGGCAGCGGCGACGTCAATGAACGCAGTGGTTCCGGCGAGGACATAGCTTGCCTGGGTCAAGCGGCCGATGGCGTCGGTAGTGGGCAGGGTAATGGTCTCGGCGGATTGTCCACCGGCCGCTGCCGCCTGTGCAAGGACAGCGGCGGTGCCCTCGCCGCCATCAGCCATGGGCAGGGTGGTCACCGTGGCGTCGGGAAGCGCCTGGCGCACTCCCATAGCAATGCTGGCTGCGGCCTCGGGCGCGGAGGCGGTGCCTTTAAACGAGTCTGGGGCGACAACAATATGCATGCCCGTGATTATAAAGCCCGCCCGCGCTGGGGCACGACGCGGCTTAAGATTCGAACGGACTACAGAAAATATCCATCTTTAACGTGGCTGGTAAAGGGGGTATGTATCTACCTGAACCCTCGAACCTGCTTGCATTATCGGTAGTGTGATAGGAAACTGGTATCTGTTCTTACAAGTCCACAGAATGGAATGCACACCATGTCAGTAGATAGCCAAATCTCTGAGTACTACGACAAATTGCTCAAGCGCAATGCGGGAGAACCAGAATTCCACCAAGCGGTTTCTGAGGTCCTGGATTCGCTGAAAATTGTCCTGGAAAAGGATCCGCAGTACGCGGACTACGGCCTGGTGGAGCGCCTGTGCGAGCCTGAACGCCAGCTCATCTTCCGTGTGCCATGGATTGACGATAATGGCGAAATCCAGGTCAACCGCGGCTTCCGCGTTCAGTTCAACTCCGCGCTCGGCCCCTACAAGGGCGGCCTGCGATTCCACCCCTCGGTCAACCTGGGCATCATCAAGTTCCTTGGCTTCGAGCAGATCTTCAAAAACTCCCTGACCGGCCTGCCCATTGGTGGCGGCAAGGGCGGTTCTGACTTTGATCCCAAGGGCAAGTCCGAGGTGGAGGTCATGCGCTTTTGCCAGTCCTTCATGACCGAGCTGCACCGCCACATTGGCGAATATCGCGACGTGCCGGCCGGCGACATTGGCGTCGGCGGCCGCGAGATCGGTTTTCTCTTTGGCCAGTACCGCCGCCTGACCACCCAGCATGAATCCGGCATCCTCACTGGCAAGGGGCTGACCTGGGGTGGCTCCCTGGTCCGTACTGAAGCCACGGGCTTTGGCACGGTCTACCTCACCAATGAGATGATGAAGACGCACGGCGAGTCTTTCGACGGTGCCAAGGTTATCGTCTCCGGTTCTGGCAATGTGGCTATCTACGCTGCCGCTAAGGCCCAAGAGCTCGGCGCCACCGTAGTTGCGATGTCTGATTCCTCCGGCTACATCACCACCCCGAATGGCGTGGACATTGAACTGCTCAAGGATGTAAAGGAAACCCGCCGTGAACGTATTTCCACCTACGCCGAAGAGGCTGGAAACGGAGTGGAGTTCCACAAAGGCGGAAATATCTGGGAAGTAAAGGCAGACGTAGCTCTACCATGTGCCACCCAAAATGAGCTCGATGGCGAATCCGCAAAAAAGCTCGTTGACGGCGGCGTGCGCTACGTAGCCGAAGGCGCTAATATGCCGTCTACCCCAGAGGCGGTCCACATCTTCCAAGAATCCAAGATCAACTTCGCGCCGGGCAAGGCCGCCAACGCTGGTGGCGTTGCTACCTCCGCGCTAGAAATGCAGCAAAACGCATCCCGTGACTCCTGGTCCTTTGAGTACACCGATGATCGCCTCCATGCGATCATGTCCAATATCTTTAAAAACATCGATAGCACGGCTAAGGGATATGACCGTGAGGGTGATTACGTTGCCGGCGCGAATATCGCTGGCTTCAAGAAGGTAGCGGACGCCATGCTGGCACAGGGCGTGATTTAGTAGCTCGCTTTTTCCTTTTTAGCTCCGCTTCTGCGCTGCCTTTGTGTAGTGGAGAAGGGGAGCTTGTGCTGTAAATACGCGCCATAGATTGTGTGAGTGGGCGGGAGGAAGGCGATTGTCGGCACTGGAGGGTAAATCCTCAGTACACACTCGGTGCGTGGCCTCCACGTCTGGCACGTGAGGGCATGTAAAATTCGCAGCATGTACCGTGTCTTTGAGTCCCTAGATGAACTAGTCCAGCACTTGGAAGAGGCCCATAGCCTCCCCATGACCTCTAATTGCATGGTTCCGCGCCATGAAATGCTCGCCCTTCTCGACGACCTCCGAAACGCCCTGCCCGTTGAAATTGATGACGCGCAGGATGTCTTGGATAAGCAGGATGAAATCCTCCACGGCGCCGAAGAGCGTGCGGACCAGACCATCAACGACGCTAATGCGCAGGCCGACGACATCGTGGGCCACGCTCGCGAGGAGGCGGATGCTACGGTGTCCCACGCAGAACAGCATGCCGCCAAGCTAGTGGCTGATGCTGAAGCTCGCGCTCAGTCCATGGTGGAGCAGGCCCGCGCGGAAGCAGACCGCACCATCGCTCAGGCCAATGATGAATATGAGCGTTCCGTGGCAGAAGGCCGTGCCGAGCAAGAGCGTATGGTTTCGGAATCGGAAGTTGTGCGCCGCGCTGATGAGGAAGCACACCGCATCGTGGAGTCCGCCCACACTGAGTCCAACCGTCTGCGCAGTGAATGCGATGAGTTTGTAGACGGCAAGCTAAGCGAATTTGAAACCACCCTCAATGGGCTGCTGCGCACCGTAAGCTCCGACCGCTCTGCACTGCGCGGCGGTGCCGGGGTCCGTTCCCGCGGCGGCGACTACCAGCCCTCGAGTCGTGCCGGCGGTGTTGCGGGCGGCTCCCGCTACGCAGAAAGTGAGAACTACGAGCGTCGCTATAACGAGCGCTAAACCTTTAAATTCTTCCTGCTCTTAAGCTTCATTTCCCGGATGGAACTGGGCTCTGGGGCTTGAGGGGTGAGGGATGGTTTAGTCCCTTAAATCAGGCACGGCCAAAGGTCCTGGTGGGTGGGCAGACGGTTTGTCGTACGCCGTCTTCCCACCCACCAGGACCTTTATGTTTCCCTACCAGCGTGAGCAGTTCAGGAGGTTGCGCGGGAGCGAGGCTGTGTGGTGGACACTGCCGGATTCGGTGCATGGGGAGCCGCTGTTAACGGTGTGTGCGGACGTGGCGCTTCCTTCCTTCCTCGAGGTGAGATGCGCAGGCGCGGCGGATTGGACGGCCATACATGCTGCAATGATTGTGGTTACTAATCCAGGGAAAAGGAATGCAACGAGTGCGGTAAAGAAATAGGAAGACAGTGACGTCAAAGAACTATCACTAAAGTTCTGCGGAAAGCACACGGCGCACATACTCACTAGCGCACCTGTGGCAACCAGCATGGTGCCTACAGAAATAAGCGCCGTGGGAATGGTCTCTCGAGAGAACCAAGTAATGGCGCCTGCGCTTAGGGAAAAGATGAGTGCGCCGGTAAGCACCGAAAGGTCCATGCCAGTGGGCAATACCAGGATGGTGCCAGCTATCAAACCAGCAATGATGCTGCAGATGAGTGCAGTAAAGAGGCGAATCCCACTAGCACCATAGATTCCTGAACGGTCCGGCCGTGGAGTGGCGTGCATGAGCGTGCCGGCAATGGTTAATACCGCGGCAGGAAGGCAGCTAAACACGGCGAATCCGAGTGCGATGCTGCGGGGATCCGTGGAGGCTAGCGCCAAGTGGTAAGTCATGCCTCCACACTAAAGACGGCTTTGGCTTGGGAAAAGGCTAATCCGGAAAGGCATAGGCCCTTTTACTTTAAACGACAGACTCTTGACAGAAAGTTTGCCTGTGCTGGCCGCTAGGCGGAGTTTGCGGGGCAAGGTAGACTACCTAGTGTTATGACATCACCATTGAAGTTCGATGTGGGCGAATTGTTGAACGCCCAAGGCGCTGACGCACTGCCGGAGCAACGCACCCAGACCGGCCCCGCACCTGAGAGGATCGGCGTCGAGATGATCGCCATTCCGAAGGGCGAGGAGCTCACCGTAGACGCCACCTTAACCCCTCTAGGTGCAGGTGTCTTGGTGGACGCCAACGTATCCGGACGGCTAACCGGGGAATGTTCCCGCTGCTTGAAGGAACTGCACCCGCAGCTGGATCTCCACGTCACGCAGGTCTTTGCCGCCGATGACTCCTTTGTCTCTGGCGATGATCCTGCAGCCGATGATGAAGGTTCCGGAGATGAGATTCCGGAGATCGAGGATGATGAGCTGGACCTTTTGCAGGCCGTGATCGATGAGGCAGGCCTCAACCTTCCCTTCGCGCCGGTGTGTGAGGACGGCTGTGAGATTGACACGCCTGAAGGGGTGACCACCGGTATCTCTGGCGAAGAAGAGGAAGACAAGGTCGATCCCCGCTGGGCTGGTTTGGAGAAGTTCCTATGAGCCGCAAAAAGAAGCTAACCGGGGAAGAGGCACTGGCAGCCGAATTTGCTGCCGTAGACCACACCCCATTGTTGGAATCGCTCGGCGTGGAATTGCAGCCAGAACATCTGCGCCTGGCGCTTACTCACCGCTCTTTTGCCAATGAGAATGGGCATTTGCCTAATAACGAGCGCTTGGAGTTTTTGGGTGATGCGGTGCTGGGACTGTCGGTGGCCTCCCAGCTCTACATCACTTATCCCTCTCGTCCGGAATCGGATATTTCCAAAATGCGTGCTTCGATCGTCTCGCGCTACGGACTATCGGATATCGCCCGTGAGATAAACCTCGGCCCGCACATTTTGTTGGGTAAAGGTGAGCAGTCGACCGGTGGCCGCGATAAGGATTCCATCCTTGCCGATACCACCGAGGCAATCTTTGGCGCTATTTACCGCGAGCATGGATTCGAAACTGCGCGAGATGTCATCCTGCGCCTATTTGCAGAAAAGATCGACAATGCGACCGTGAGTGGCCGCCACCTGGATTGGAAGACCACCCTGCAGGAGCTGTGCGCCGAGCTTAAGGCACCGATGCCGGTCTACTCGGCTACCTCCACCGGCCCAGAACATGACCAAACCTTTAACGCGGTAGCTACCGTCGCTGGTCTGACCGTGGGCAATGGAGTGGGCCACAATAAGAAGCTGGCCGAGCAGCAAGCAGCTCAAGAGGCGTGCCAGACTTTGCGCGAAACTCCTCTCTTGGTGCAGGGCACTGCGCATAAAGAAGGCTAAGCATGCCGGAACTGCCGGAAGTCGAGTCCGTCCGCCGGGGGCTTGAGCCCCACGTGGTGGGGCGGACTTTTGAGTCTGTACGAGTGCTGCACCCGCGCGCCAACCGTGGCCAAGATGAGCCACTCTCCGGTCTTCTTGTCAGTAAGGAGATCGCCGCTGTGGCTCGGCGGGGAAAGTTCATGTGGCTGGAATTTGTGGGCGAAGATTTAATGGATCCCCACCGCGACGTCCTCTTCATACACTTAGGCATGTCGGGTCAGGTTCGAATCGGCACGACCGATTCGCCGCATCTGCGCATTCGCGCCAAGCTAAGCGGTGGGGTAGAGCTTAGCTTTGTAGACCAGCGCACCTTTGGCTATTGGCTCTATGCACCGTGGGCGAAGATCTCCCACATTGGCATTGACCCGTTGGAACCAGACTTCGACATTGTGGCAACCGCCCGGCGCCTGCGGGCAAAGAAGACTGCAGTAAAGACCGCACTGTTGGATCAAACCTTGGCGTCTGGAATCGGCAATATCTATGCCGATGAATCCCTGTGGGCGGCACAGATTCCGCCCCGCAAAAGGACATCGACGTTGCGGCAAAAGGATGCCGTAGCCCTGCTCGAATCGGCCCAGGAGGTCATGGCCGCCGCCCTAAAAGTGGGTGGCACAAGCTTCGACTCCTTGTACGTCAACGTGAATGGTGAATCGGGGTACTTCTCGCGGTCCTTGGCCGCGTATGGGCGGGCTGGCCAGCCCTGTCAGCGCTGCGGAACGCCCTTAGAACGCTGCGTCATTTCAGGGCGGTCCACCCATTTCTGCCCCCATTGCCAATAAGTTATGGCGCATGGGGTTCACGTTGTGAACCTCAAGGCAGTAAATTATTCTGCATGGATTTTCTTGAAAATGTCGTAACGACATTTAATGACGGCGTCTGGTCGTGGATTCTGCCCTGGCTGCTCATCGCGGCGGGCCTATTCTTCGGCATCCGTACCGCTTTGGTGCAGGTGCGCATGGTGCCGGATATGTTCCGCGCCGTCGTCGAGCGACCCAAGGGGGAGGGCCGCGATGAGGACGAGGACTATGGCGGCATCTCTGCTTTCAAGGCCTTTACCATCTCGGCCGCCTCCCGCGTTGGCACCGGCAATGTGGCCGGCGTGGCCGTGGCTATTTCCGTGGGCGGCCCAGGTGCTGTCTTTTGGATGTGGCTCATCGCCATCCTTGGTGGTGCAACTGCATTCATCGAGTCCACCCTGGCGCAGCTGTGGAAGGTGCGCGATGGTGATGGATACCGCGGCGGCCCAGCGTATTACATGAAGCGCGGCTTGGGCTGGGGCCCGCTTGGCGTTCTTTTCTCCATCGCTATCGCCTTTACCTTTGGTTTGGTCTACAACGCCTTCCAGACCAACGCCATTGCAGATGCGGTGTCCTTCTCCTTTGACCGCGATGACACTATGTTCCGCTCCATTATTGGTGTTGTTATCGCCGTGGTTGCGGGCCTCATCATCTTTGGCGGCGTGAACCGCATTGCCAATATCACTCAGATCATCGTGCCTTTTATGGCGGTGGCCTACCTGCTTGTCGGCGGCTTTGTGGTCATTACCAACTTTGACAAGGTGCCGGGAATGATTGGCGATATTGTCGGCCACGCTCTGGGTATTAAGGAAATTTCTGGCGCCGGTCTCGGCGCGGCCATGATGAAGGGCATTCAGCGCGGACTGTTCTCCAACGAAGCTGGTGAGGGCTCTGCTCCGAACGCAGCGGCTACCGCGGCAGTCTCCCACCCGGTCAAGCAGGGCCTGGTACAAACCCTTGGCGTGTACTTCGACACCTTGGTGGTGTGTACCATCACCGCCTTTATCATCTTGCTGGGGCCGGAGATTGCCTACGGCGCTGAAGCAGAAGGCGTCTCCTTGACCCAGGCGGCTTTGTCTTCTGAGGTGGGCGAGTGGGGAATCCACTTCGTCAGCTTCATCCTTTTCTTTTTGGCTTTCTCCTCCATCCTGGGCAATTATTACTTGGCGGAATCCAACCTGGAGTACCTCACCCAAAGCAAGCCTGCGCTGGTAATCTTCCGCCTCGTCGTGCTTTTCTTTGTCTGGTTCGGCGCAGTGGGTTCCCTGCCGCTGGTCTTTGCTTTGGCCGATACCGGTGCGGCAACCATGGTGATCCTCAATATCATCGCCATCGTGCCACTATCCGGTGTGGCGATTAAGTTGCTCAAGAATTACAACGAGCAGCGCAGCCACGGCATCGATCCGGTATTCCACCGCGACATGATGCCGGAGCTGAAGGGCGTAGAGTGCTGGGACGGATCGGATCCTGTCACTCGCCGCAGCGAAGAGGATCGCCGCGTGTTGCGCGATAAGGGACACCACGACCGCTATTAGAAATTAGGGAGGCAGCATGGCACTGGAAAGAATGACTGCTTTTGTCCATGGGCACGTCCAAGGCGTGGGCTTTCGCTGGTGGACGCGCTCCCGTGCCTTGGAACTCGGTTTGAGCGGGCATGCCACCAATCTGAGAGATGGCCGGGTGCAGGTGGTAGCAGAAGGTCCGCGGGAGAAATGCGAGGAATTGCTGGGACTCCTCAAAGAACAGCCGAGTACGACTCGGCGCCCGGGAACGGTGGATCTGGTTGTCGAACAATGGGCTGCCCCTAAGGGCGAATCTGGCTTCATTGAACGCTAACTCGCAGCACAAGCCCGCTGGAGCGAACCGCCAGGCTCGGCTGGGCAGCTGCGTTCAAGGCTTGCTAAACTTACCCAAATGCACCTGAAATCGCTGACGCTGAAAGGCTTCAAATCATTCGCGTCGGCGACGTCTCTGAAATTCGAGCCGGGAATTTGCGCCGTCGTCGGGCCAAATGGTTCCGGCAAGTCCAATGTGGTGGACGCCCTGGCCTGGGTTATGGGTGAGGGAAGCGCCAAGACGCTGCGCGGCGGAAAGATGCAGGACGTCATCTTTGCCGGTGCCGGCGACCGCAAGGCTTTGGGGCGCGCCGAGGTCACCCTCACCATCGATAATGCGGACGGTGCGTTGCCGATCGAATACTCGGAAGTGTCGGTCACCCGCCGCATGTTCCGCGATGGCGCCAGCGAATACGAAATCAATGGCTCCAAAGCGCGCCTGATGGATATTCAGGAGCTGCTATCTGATTCGGGCATTGGCCGCGAGATGCACATTATCGTCGGCCAGGGCAAGCTTTCTGAGATCCTGGAATCGCGGCCTGAGGATCGGCGCTCGTATATCGAAGAGGCCGCAGGTGTGCTTAAGCACCGCCGCCGCAAGGAAAAAGCGCAGCGCAAGCTCACCGGCATGCAGGCCAATTTGGATCGCCTGCAGGACCTTACTGATGAGTTGGGAAAGCAGCTCAAGCCTTTGGCCCGCCAAGCAGAAGCTGCGCAGCGCGCCGCCACTGTGCAGGCAGATTTGCGCGACGCCCGCCTGCGGCTGGCAGGAGATAGGGTGGTGCGCCTGCGCAGCAAGTTTCAGGAGGCCGAGCGCGCGGCCGAGGTTTTGGCCGAGCAGGTAGAAGAAGTTACCGCGCAGCTGGAAGAAGCAACGGGTTCTCAGTTAGAAGTGGAAGCCCAGCTAGAGGAGGTAAACCCCAAGGCGGATGCTGCCCAAAAGCTGTGGTTCGACCTGTCCACGCTGTCCGAGCGCATTTCCGCGACCCAGCGCATTGCGGAGGAACGAGCAGCCAATGCCGGCGCACAGGTGGCCTATTCCGGCCAGGATCCGGATGACCTAGAGTCTCGTGCTGCCCGCGCGGACGAAGAACATGCAGAGCTTCTCGCCACAGCGGAGGAGGCTGCGGAACGTCTGGAGGCTATCCGCGAAGAGGTAGCAGAGCGCCGTGAGGCATTCGAGGCTGCTGAGCGCGAGCACATGGCGCAGCTGCGTGCCATTGCGGATAGGCGCGAGGGCGTCGTCCGCCTCATCGCCGCGGAAGAAAAGGCGGCAGGCCAGGTTACTTCGGCCGAAGAGGAGCTGGCGCGCCAAGAGGAGACCCTGACTTCTACCAAGCAACGCACCCAAGCTGCCCAGGCGGAAGCCGATGAGGTGGCGGATAAGCTGCAGTCTTTGGCCGGCGAGCGTGAGCCGCTCGAGGAAGCTCATGTGCGGGCGGCCAGTGAATCGGGTGCGGCCGATAAGCGTTTGGAGCAGCTTCGCGATGAGCAGCGCGAGCGTGAGCGCGCTGTCTACACGTTGCGCTCCCGCATCGATACCTTGGCCCAGACTGCGCCGGAAACGGTTGATGTAGGCGAGCAGTTCCAACCGTTGGCGGAGTTCATCACCACCAAGTACGAGACGGCGGTAGCTGCCGCGTTGGGTGCTTTTGCAGAGGCCCAGGCGGGCGAGATTTCTGCCCAGCTGATTGCGGACTTAGAAAAGGGCACGCGCTCCGCGCTTATCGACGTCTCCGTGGCCGCCCCCTCCTCTTCCTGGCGCGTGGATGCGACATTGCCCGCAGGCACCTCGTGGTTGCTCGACCACATTGCGGTGGTTCCAGAGGTATCCGCAGCGCTGCACCGCCTCCTTGCGGATGTCGTACTCGTCTCCGATGTCGCGGAGGCGAAAAAGCTGGTGGCAGAGGATCCCCGCCTGCGTGCCGTCACCGAATCCGGCGTGGTGCTGGGTGAAGGTTGGGTAGAAGTAGGCACCGGTGCCTCATCCACCGTCGAGGTTTCCGCTCGCATCGCGGAGGCAGAGGAGCAGTTGGAATCTGCCACGCAGGAGCTGGAAGAACTCTCCGGCACGCTCGAGGGCGCGAAGATCGCGGCGGAGGATGCCCGGGTGACTGCAGCCTCGGCGAAGGCAGCCTTGCGCGAGCACGATACCGAAGTTGATGCGTGGAAGCGCGATCATCAACGCCTGCTCAAGCAGTACGAGGCTAATAAGAACGAGCACGAGAAGGCCGCGGCGCGGGCGACCGAGATTGAAGTCAAGCTTACCGAGGCGCGCACGCAGCTTGCCGACGCCCGCGATAGGCTCGCCCGCGTCGATGCGGACGAGCAGCCCGACGAGCCCTCTTCGGTAAAGCGCGACGAGGCCTCCGCAGCATTAGAGCAGGTCAAGTCCATGGAAATGGAGGCGCAGGTGGCGGCCCGTTCGGCCCAAGACCACGTGGGGCAGGTAGCGGGGAAGGGTGAGGCGTTGCGTCGCCAAGCGCAGCATGAACGCCAAGCCAAAGCCCGCCATGAGCAAGCCATGGCGCGCCGCAAGGCCCAGGGAGAGTTGGCCGGTGCGGTAGCCAAGCATTCACGCGATCTGGCCGCGCGCGCCACGCAGCTGCTTGAGCGCGCTACCTCTGAGCGCGATGACTACTTTGCGCAGCGCACCTCCTTAAACTCGCAGCTGCAGCAGGTCAAGCAACATGTCTCGGCCGCGCGGCAGCAGCTGGACCGGCTGACCAATCGCGCCCATGACTCGGAAATTGCTCGCTCCCAGGCGCAGGTGCGTGTGGACGAAGCAGAAGCCAAGATTGTGGAACAGCTGGGCATTGCGATTTCGGATCTCTTGCAGGACTACACTCCAGGCGAAGATTTCGACCGCCGGGCGGAAAACGCGCGCTTGAAGCAAGCAGAAAAGGACCTCAATTCACTAGGCAAGGTCAATCCGCTCGCGCTGGAAGAATACAAGGCTTTGGAGGAGCGCTATTCCTTCCTGTCCACTCAGTTAGAGGATGTCATCCAAGCCCGCAAGGATCTTGCGGGCGTTATCGAAGACGTAGACGCGCAGATTTTGCAACTGTTTACAGATGCATGGCACGACGTCGAAGCAGAATTTCCAAAGGTTTTCCAGACCCTTTTCCCCGGTGGCGAGGGACGCCTTATCCTCACAGAGCCGGAGGACATGCTCACCACCGGCATCGAGGTGGAAGCACGCCCACCGGGCAAGAAGGTCAAGCGCCTGTCCTTGCTATCTGGTGGCGAGAAGTCGCTTACTGCGCTTGCGATGCTGGTAGCCATCTTCCGCGCCCGTCCCAGCCCGTTCTATGTCATGGACGAGGTTGAGGCAGCGCTTGATGACGTCAACCTGCGCCGCCTCATTGCCCTCTTTGAGGAGCTGCGAAAGGACTCGCAGCTCATCGTCATTACGCACCAAAAACCGACGATGGATGTTGCCAACGTCCTTTATGGCGTAACCATGCGCGGCGATGGTGTTACTCGCGTGATTTCGCAGCGCATGAATCCCGCAGGCAGCGCCCCTGGAACGGAGCAAGCCAGCGAGGATGCTACTCGCTTGGGTGTAGATGCTCCCCGCGGTGACGAGGCGGGGAAGTAGCCTGGGGTTCGTCCACTTCCCGCAGGCCCCCTTCCGCTATAGGAGGGGGTTTGACGTGCCGCGAGCTGAGAAGACTGGCACTATAGAGGCATGAATTCTTTATGGTTATGGATCGGCATTGCGATCGTCGTCATCGTGCTGATTATTCTTCTCGTGGTAATCGGCAAAAAGCGCGGCGACGCCAAGAAGGTGTCCTTTGATAAGCCTGCTGAGGAAGAACCGAAGCAGCTGACCCAGGAGCAAAAGTCCGGCAACTATCAAGCCAAGTCCGGCTTTAACTTCGCTCCTGCTGGCGGCGCTAAGGAAGCGCAGAAAGCCCCGGTTCAGGCGGACAAGCCGGCTCAAGCACAGCAGGCAGCTAAGGCAGAGCCGAACGCTGCAGAACCGAATGCTACTGACATCGCCAATGAGCAGCTCAGCGGCAAGACCTCGCAGCCGAAGGAAAAGCCGCAGGCACAGGCTAAGCCGCAGGCTGATAAGCCACAGTCTGCTCAGCCCACGGCCGATGCCGCGGCAAACAAGCCCGTGGCCGACAAGCCTGTGGCCGAAAAGCCCGTGGCAGAGGAACCAGAAACCAAACCGGCACAACAGCAGCGGAAGCCGGCGAAGACCGACAAGCCGGCAGAGCCTACTAAGCAGGCCCAGGCCCAAGCGCCAGCGGAGGAGAAGAAGCAAGCGGCAGAATCTTCCGCTGATAAGGCAGATAAACCACAGTCCAAGGGAACTGGCGCTGCGGCCGCGGCTGCTGCTGGCGCGGCAGGCGTAGCGGGTGCGGCAGCTGGGGCGTCGGAAAGCGAAGAATCGCACGCGGACCGTGCCCCGGAAGCGGCTGGGCAGCCAGAAGCTGCACCCAAGCCGGAAGAGCCGGCAGCTGCCGAAAAGGCGGAAACTCCAGAAGACGTTGTCTCCGTGGAAAATGCCGAGGTAGCAGAGGAGTCCCCAGTCTTCGACGAGGTTGTTGAAGACAATGATGCCGAAGACATCGAAGAGCGAGTGGACGACCGCGAGGAAGCCGAAGAAGCCGCAGCCGCAGCCGAGGCACAAACCGGTGCCGCCGAGGCGGCCAAGGAACAGACCGAGGTTCCAGAGGGAGAACCTGCTCCAGCGCCAGCTCCGCAGGATGATATCGCACCCGCTGGTGGACGTCTTGGCCGTTTGCGTGGACGCCTTTCGCGCTCGCAGAATGCCATCGGCCAGGGGCTCATGGGAATTTTGTCCGCAGGCGATCTGGATGAAGACGCCTGGGAGGAAGTCGAAGACACGCTCATCATGGCGGATTTGGGCACCAAGTCCACGATGAAGGTGACTGATTCCCTGCGCGAAAAGATTGCAGAGCGCGGCGTTTCCAGCGAGGATGAGGCACGTGCCATGCTGCGCGAATGCCTCATTGAGGCAGGTCACCCAGAGATGGATCGCTCCATTAAGGCCATGCCGAATGAGGGCAAGCCAGCAATCGTCATGGTCGTCGGTGTCAATGGCACCGGTAAAACCACAACCACCGGCAAGCTTGCTCGCGTGCTGGTAGCCATGGGCCACAAGGTCCTTTTGGGTGCTGCCGATACTTTCCGTGCTGCGGCTGCTGATCAGCTTGAGACGTGGGGTCGCCGCGTTGGCGCCGATACCGTGCGCGGCAAGGAAGGTGCCGACCCAGCATCTGTAGCCTTCGATGCGGTAGCAACCGGCGTGGAACAGCAAGTAGATGTGGTCTTGGTCGACACCGCAGGTCGCCTCCATACCTCCACGGACTTGATGGACCAGCTGGGCAAGGTCAAGCGCGTGGTAGAAAAGAAGACCGATGTGGACGAGGTCCTGCTGGTATTGGATGCCACGGTGGGGCAGAACGGCCTTACTCAGGCGCGTATTTTCCGCGAGGTAGTAGATATTACCGGTGTGGTTCTCACCAAGCTGGACGGCACTGCCAAGGGCGGAATCGTCTTCCAGGTACAAGAAGAATTGGGCGTACCAGTCAAGCTTGTGGGCTTGGGCGAAGGCGCCGATGATCTCGCGCCATTCGAGGTTGAAGGCTTCGTCGACGCCCTGTTGGGTGAGAAGTAGTGGCTAAGCTTGTAGCTCCCCCTGCATATCGGGTGCCACGTACGTGCGCCACGGTGTGCTGGGGGAGTCCTTCGTTTTCATGGGCGAGTTATAGCGTGCAGCAATCTTGCGAATTCTTTCGCTCTCATCTCGCTGTCGTTTCACAGACTATGCAAAGAGGCCTATGCAATTGGCGCGGGAATAAGTCCTGCTGAGCGCCTGTGAATTCTCTGCCTGCGAGCGTAATTGTGGCGGTTGTACTCGCCTTTTATGAAACGTAGAGGAATGCTGCAATGTGGTTTGACCTTGGCGGGAATGGTAGCCTGAAAGGGCTGTATTTAATGCGAAATCCGCATTAAACCTAGACCAAGGTTCGTGAGGCAAGTATTTCGTGACGCTACTTTATGCAGTCCTCCTCGCGGCGCTGGCAGTGATCTTGGCACCGGTAACCGTAAAGGTTATTGACCGAAAGGCAGGCTATCCACTAGCTGGCCTTTTTCTTATTGCAGCGGTCCTCATCGCCAAGGAATTTCCTGCCATTGCAGCCGGGGAGGAATTAAGTTTCCACGCCACTTGGGTGCGTGATTTCATCGCACCAGGCGTCGACGTAAGTTTTGCTCTCCGCGGGGACGCGTTGAGCATCTTCTTCGCTATGTTGGCACTGGTCATTGGCGCCGTCGTTTTCACTTATTCGGCGGCCTATCTGCCCAAGAATGAGGGCAACACCAGCTTTTATACCTTGATGACAGCGTTCACGCTGTCCATCTTGTTGCTGGTTCTGGCCAACGACGTGGTGGTTTTGTTCCTTGCCTGGGAGCTAGTCTCCTTGGCTTCGTTTATGTTGATCGCTCGCTCCGGTTCCGGCGGCGAGGCTGGTTCGCAGCGCACCTTAATCCTGACCTTTATTGGCGGATTGACCCTGCTGACTGGCTTGGGTATTGCCGCGACGGTGACCGGATCGACTACCGTATCTGCCATCTTGGCGTCCCCTGTATGGACGGAACGCCCAGGGGTAACGGCAGCCGTAGCCGTGTTGATTGCGGCGTCCGCCTTTACCAAGGCGGCGCAGTTCCCATTCCATTTCTGGTTGCCAGAGGCTATGGCCGCCGCCACGCCGGTATCGGCTTTCCTTCACGCGGCAGCGGTGGTCAAGGCCGGTGTGTACCTGCTTATTCGCTTTTCCACCATCTTCCACGATGTGGCGGTGTGGAATTGGTTGCTCATCGTCGTAGGCATGGGCACCGCGGTCATGTCCGCGGTATTTGCAGTGCAGAAGACGGATCTGAAAAAGCTTACGGCCTATTCCACCGTCTCCCATCTGGGCTGGATCGTTGCCACCATCGGTGTGGGCACCCCGTTCGCTATCGCCGCAGCGCTGGTCCACACTCTGGCGCACGCGCTGTTTAAGTCCTCGCTGTTTATGCTCATTGGCGTCATCGACCACGAGGCTGGGTCGCGCGATATTCGCCGCCTTGGACCGCTGTGGAATAAGATGCCGTGGACCTTCGGTTCCGTAGTAATCGGTGCAGCCTCGATGGCTGCGGTGCCACCGCTTTTGGGCTTTGTGTCCAAGGAAGGAATGCTTACCGCGTTTGAAGACGCCCCGATTGGCGGCGCGGGCCAGGTAATCCTTCTCATCGTTGCCGGTATCGGTGCTTTCTTTACCTTTACTTACTCCGCAAAGATTGTCTTCGGCGCCTTCTTTGACGGACCTCGCGACATGGGAGATGTCCATGAAGCACCAGTGTCGCTGTGGCTACCTGCAGCTTTGCCGGGCTTTATGTCTCTGCCGCTGGTATTTGTGCTCGGGCTCTTTGATGCCCCGATCGATGATGCAGTGGCTGCCGTGGGATTGGAGCATCATTCGCACCTTGCCCTCTGGCACGGGCTCAACGTTCCTTTCCTTATCTCGCTAGTGGTCCTCATCCTCGGTATTGCCGGTATCTTTGCCCGCAAGAAGATGTGGGCAAGCTTTGAAGCCCACGAGTTCATGCCGCGTAGCGGCAATGATTTGCTGTACTCCTTGATGAAGGGCTGCTCCCAGTTGGGGCGCGTCTTGGGCAAGATGTCCGACTCGCATAATCCATCCCGCCACATGCTGCCGATTGTCATTTTGATCATCGTGCTGGCTGCCACCACCCTCATCCGCGATGGCGTCGACGGGGTAGCACTGCAGCCACGGGTGGATGGTTTGGATAACCCATGGGACCTGCTGCCACTGGGCATCATCGCCCTAGCGATGTTTGGACTAGTGCGCACCCAGAACCGCTTGACGGGTGCCATCATGATTGGCATTGCCGGCTCGGGCGTGACCCTGCAGATGTTCCTGCTGGGCGCACCTGACGTGGCGCTGACCCAGTTTATGGTGGAGGCCCTGTCCGTCATCGTCATGATGATGGTGCTGCGCTACCTGCCAGAAACCTTCCATCCGGTGAAGAACAGATCCCGCAAGACCGGCTCCATCGTCATTGCGGTCTTGGCCGGTGTGGCTGCGTTCCTGGGCGTGTGGGGACTCATGGGCCGCCACGAGCGCTCCGATTTGGCCATGTGGTACCTGGACAATGCTCCGGATATCACCGGCGGCGACAATGTTGTCGCTACTATCATCGTGGAATTCCGTGCACTCGATACCTTGGGCGAGCTTTCCGTTCTGGGTATGGCTGCGGTGGTTATTGCAGCCATCACTACGACGTTGCCGCGATTCCCGTTCAAGTCGGGTACACGCCCAGCACCGTTTGGCCAGTCCCAGCTGAACTCCGTGCCATTGCGCAAGGGCGTGCACGTTGTCATCCCGCTGTTGGTCATGATGTCCGTCATCGTTTTCTTCCGCGGGCACAATGCCTCCGGTGGTGGCTTCCCCGCAGCGCTGATCATGGGCGCGGCAATCGGGCTTATCTATCTGTCCCGTGGCTCCGATGAGATTGTTTTCGGCCGCATGACTCCGATTCACCTGACCGGTATTGGCATCATAACCGCCTTGATCGCCGGCTTTGTGGGTTACTTGCACCACGGCTTTGGCAATGGTGGCTTCTTGGCTGCAATTCATGCCGAGGCCTTTGGCCAACACTGGACCACCTCGCTCATCTTCGACTTGGGCATCTACCTAGCAGTGCTGGGTATGTTGACCATGGCGATTAACGCATTGGGTGGCTACCTGCGCCCAGGCACGGAGCGTGACTTCTTGCCATGGGTTCATGATGATGATTCCGCGCTGCCGACGACTCCACGCATTTCGCTCGAGGATGTCGACGATCCGTACCCAGACCCGATCAACCCTTCGACCGATCCGTTGGCCTTGCTGACGCCTTCGGAAGCAAAGACGAAGAGGAAGAATAAGCGCTCCGTGGCTAACCGGGGAGGGGAGAAGTAATGATCCTTGCACTGACTATTGCTTTACTCATCGGCAGTGCTGTCTATCTCATCCAGCAGCGCGGCCTGGTACGCATCGTGTTGGGCATGATGGCCTTTGGCCACGGTGCCAACCTGATGCTGCTGGCTACGGGCGTGTATTCCTACCGCGGAGAGTCCTTCCCATCCCAGGTTCCGCACGATCAGATGGCCGACCCGCTGCCGCAGGCCTTTGTGCTGACCGCCGTCGTTATTTCCATGGCAACCTCGACCATCTTGTTGACGATGGCGGCCATGGGCAAGAACGACGACACCGACGTGGTGGAGCCGGTTGATGACAACACCATCGACCATGCCTTTTCGACCTTGGGTCGAGACGCCCAAAATCGCCAAATTTTGGAAGAGTCCACCAATCAGCTGGACCGAATCGGTCAGGTGGACCACAACACTCCCGTTGCAGAACGCGGGGCAACTCAACAGAAGGAGGATGACAAATAATGGCTGATTCTGTAGCTCAACTCCTTCCGCTATTTCCAGCGGTCCCGCTGATTGCAGCGGCCTTCGCGCTGCTAGCACCGTGGCGTGCGGTGCGCGATTCCATCATGCTTATCATCCCGGGCGTTGGAATTTTCGCCGGCTTGGGCCTGCTCATCTACACCATGAACAATGGGGTAGTAGCCCATACCGTTGGCCTCTACCAAGGCAATGTGGGTATCCCGTTTGCGGCCGATGCCTTCTCCGCGTTGATGATCATTACTACGATGATCGTCGCGTTTGGTGCCAACTGGTTTGCCATTGTGGGCGGAGAGACTAAGTCTCGCTACTATCCTTCGCTCACCCTGATCTTGATCACTGGTGTGTGCGGCGCATTGCTCACCGCCGACCTCTTTAACTTCTTCGTCTTTATTGAGGTCATGCTTTTGCCGTCCTATGGCCTTATCACCATGTCTGGTACGTGGTCGCGCTTGGCAGCCGGCCGTGCCTTCGTCTTGGTTAACCTTTTCGCCTCCACCTTGTTGGTTGTTGGCGTGGGTTATATGTATTCGGTTACCGGTGCGGTTAACCTGGGCGCGCTGAAGGGCGCAGCGGCAGGCAATGGGCCGGTGACCGTGGCAGCAGGCTTGATCCTCATTGCGATTACCGCCAAGGCCGGCGTTTTCCCCGTGCAGTCGTGGCTGCCACGCACCTACCCAGGGACCTCGGCCGCGGTGATGGGCCTGTTTTCCGGCCTGCACACCAAAGTGGCCGTCTACATGCTCTACCGCCTCTACGTGCAGCTATTCGATCTGGAACAGCGCTGGAATGTGATGATCATTGTCATCATGATTATTTCCATGATGATCGGTGCCTTCGGCGGCCTAGCGGAAAATTCCATTCGCCGCGTCCTCGGCTACCAGATGCTCAACGGCATGCCTTTCATTTTGGTCATGCTTGCGTTCACCTCTGATGACCCACGTCGTGCACTGGCAGCTGGCATCATGTACACGATTCACCACATG
Source organism: Corynebacterium sp. ACRPQ (assembly GCF_022347225.1). Lineage (NCBI taxonomy): Bacteria > Bacillati > Actinomycetota > Actinomycetes > Mycobacteriales > Corynebacteriaceae > Corynebacterium > Corynebacterium sp. ACRPQ. The sequence goes on along the minus strand of NZ_JAKRNF010000002.1, from coordinate 18,859 downwards.
CTGACCGTTGGTTCGCTGATTTTGGCTTCTGGTGCCATTGAGGAAACCTACGGCACAGGCTTGCTCAGCAAGCTTTCCGGCCTTGCTCGCCGCGACCCCATCATCGCCTGGATCTTCGCTGCCGGTGCATTCTCCGTCGTGGGCTTCCCACCGTTCTCGGGAATGTGGGGCAAGCTGATGATTGTCTTCGAGATTGCCCGCGTGGGCGGTGCTTGGGCCTGGATTGCTATCGCGGCCATCATCATCGCTTCCTTCGCTGCCTTCTTGGCCATGCTGCGCGTGTGGCGCAAGGTCTTTTGGGGCAAGGGCCTGCCGGAGGACAAGGTCCCAGATGAATTGGTCATCCGCAAAAAGCTCATGGCCCCATCCGCGGCTCTCATCCTTGGTTCGCTGTGCATGTTCATCTTCTCCGGCATCGTCCTCGATGTCGTGGATTCTGCAGCGGAGCAGCTGCTGGATACTAACGCATATACTGAAACCGTCTTGGGAGATGAGCCGATTGCCGTTCCCAATATCGATGAAATCCAGGAGGGCCGTTAAATGAACGCAATTGTGTATGCATTGTGGCTCATCAAGGAGATTTTCGTCGCCGGCATTAGCTTGGCACTGGCGGCCTTCAAACCGGATAACGAATATAACCCGGTTATCATTCGTTACCCACTGCGCGTGACTAGCGCCTGGGAGATCTTCTGGTTTACGTCCTCCATTACCGCAACCCCGGGCACGCTCTCGCTCGGTTTGCGTGAACCGCCCCGCAAGGGTCTGCCCCGCATCGTGCTGGTACAGGCCGTCCAAGGATCCGACCCAGCGGGAATCGTCGCTGATCTTGCTGATATGGAACAGCGCCTCGCCCCGCGGGTTAAGGACATCGATTACGGCGTCCCGGGGCAAGGGGAGACTACAGAATTGGATGAGGCTTTCTACGAGTATCCGCTCGAGTCCGTCGGTCGTTATATGCGCTCGCCAGACTTGGCTCGGGCGGAGGACACTCCGCTTTCAGAAAGCGAAGCGGACGTCGAAAAGCCAAAGCGCCGCGCCCGCAACGTACAACGCAGAAAGGAGACCGAGCGATGATTGACTTTGCCACATTGTCCCCGTTCGGCTGGGTCGTATTTGTATGCGTATTCATCATGGGCATCGCCACGTGGTGCGGCGTGCTGCTGGCGCTTCGCACGCGCGATGAGCTCACCCGCGCCATTACCTCGGATATCGTTTTCTACGGCATGATCTGCATGTATTTAGCGTGGTCGATGACGAATAATGCCCCGATGGCGTATTACATTGCACTCCTCGGAGCCATTGCCGCCGGTGTGCTACCGACGCTATCGATGGCCCGCATTATTTCGAAGGGTAGGCGATAAACCATGGCCATCTCTGAAATTATCGCTTCGGTCCTGCTTATCATCGCTACTATCTTGGTGGTCGCTACGGTGGTGTCTCTGTGGCGAGCGCCCGATGCCTTGACCCGTGCCAACCTGCTGGGCCCTACCGTGGGACTTGCGGTGCCGCTGATCATCGTGGCCAAGCTAGTCGTGGACTTTGGCCGCGATGGTTTTTCGCTGTGGCTGCTCATCCAAGCACTGATTGCCTGCTTCGGTGTATGGATCATCGGCTCGGTAGGTTCCTTTTATCTGGGCCGTTCCATCTATGGCGTAACCGTCACCGACGTCAAGCACGCCAAGCACAACCATAAGAAAATTCAGACCGTGCAAGCAGGGGAAGACGATATCTAGTCCTCTCCAGTTCCTTCTGGCGGCGAGCCCTTTCTGCTCCTGCGCGTAGCTGCGCGGAGAACAGAACCGCTCGCCGCTTTTCTGGTTGCACAGTGGGGTCTTCTGAGCCCACCTGCACCCTGGATTCACAATGCGGAAAAGTTGCACAGCAATTGTTGTGCTCGGGCTAGAATGGGTGCACGTTATTCGGTGCTTCTAGACCCGCCCCGAAGAGATTGCAAGGAGTAACAATGAAACTCATCACGGCCATCGTTAAGCCCTTCACCCTGCCGGAAATCCGCCAGGCTCTGGAGCAGCAGGAAGTACGCGGCCTCACTGTTACAGAAAGCCAGGGCTTCGGACAGCAACGTGGGCACAGCGAGGTATACCGAGGGGCAGAATACGCCACTGACTTCGTGCCTAAGGTCAAGCTGGAGGTTGTTGCGGCCGATGACCACGTCGAAGACATCATTAACGCCATCGTGGATGCTGCCTACACGGGCAAGATCGGCGACGGCAAGCTGTGGGTAACCCCAGTTGAAGATGCCATTCGTGTGCGCACTGGCGAGCGCGGCGAGGCGGCACTTTAAGCCCGCATGCATACCGCCGCACAGATTCGCGCCGAGGCCCATGCCTCGGCGCTTCGTGTATTGCGCAGTCTCGAGCTTCCACCGGGAACCGCACTCGCTGCCACCGGTTCCTTTGCGCGCAATGAGATGACTCCGCACTCGGATATTGATGTCATCCTCATCTATCCGGAAGGCCATGAGCTAGATCCTGCTCTGGTGGAGCAGCTGTGGTACCCCGTGTGGGATGCCAAGTACCGCCTGGATTATGCCCTGCGTACCCCACAAGAGTGCGGGGCGATTGCTGCTGAAGATGCCTCTGCCGGCTTTGCCCAGCTGGATTTGGCCTTTGTAGCAGGGCGCAAGGTTCTGGTGGATGAGGCGCGGGCGCAATTGCTCGCGGCGTGGCGGCGCCAGCTGCAGCGTGGCTTTGATGATTTCTTGGATACCGCGATTACTCGGTGGAAGCGTTCGGGCGCGGTGGCAGCGATGACGAACCCGGACTTGAAAAATGGGCGCGGGGGACTGCGCGATATTCAGCTCTTGCGCGCGATGGCCTTGGGCAACCTGTGCGACTTTCCAGATCTGGACGGTGAACAGCGGCTGCTTCTCGACGCCCGCACGCTCCTGCACGTCACAGCCCGGCGCCACCGGGACATACTGGATCCCGAGTTTGCCGCGGACGTAGCGGCGGACCTGGGTTTTGAAAGTCGCTACGCACTGACGGCAGCTTTGGTCAGCGCTGCAGCCACGGTCAATAAGGCGGTGGAGCGCGGCCTTGCAACCGCCCGTGGGGTGCTAGGCCGTAATGCTTCAGCGACCGGCCGGGGCCGGCGCCGCCCGCTCGATGTGGACGTGGTGTCCGAGGGTGGCAACATTTACCTTTCGCGCAATCCTAATGTCGAGGACCCGTGGCTGCTCACCCGGGTGGCGGCTGCCGCGGCGCGCACGGGATATATCATCGCCGAGACCACCTGGCACCAGCTCCAAGACCTGCCCGAGCTGCCGCCACGCTGGCCGCGGGCAGCGGTGGATGAGTTCTTCGCTATTTTGTCCTCCCCGCGATGCACGCCGCGTGTCATACAGGACTTGGACCACTATGGCCTATGGGAACGCTTAGTCCCGGAATGGGGGCATGTGCGCGGCTTATTGCCGCGCGAGCGCAGCCACGTCCATGCGGTGGACCATCATCTCATCGCTACGGTTACCCGCTGTGCGGAAATGCGTACCTCGGTGGCTCGACCGGACTTATTGCTTTTGGCGGCGCTTTACCATGACATAGGCAAGGGCTACGGGCGCCCTCATGCGCAAGTAGGTGCGGAGATGATTACCCACCAGGCAGCCCGTATGCGGTTGAGTGTTGCCGATAGGTCGCGCGCCCAAACCCTGGTGGCAGAACATACCACCTTGGCGCGGTTAGCGGCGACGATGGATCCGGCCTCCGACGCCGCTCGCGACACCTTATTGGCTGCCGCGCATTATGATCAGCTAACTATTTCCCTGTTAGCGGTGTTGGCTGAGGCTGATGCCCAATCGACCGGGCCTGGCGTGTGGACACCGCGAGTGAAGCAAGCACAGAAGCTGATCGTCGCGCGGGCACTTGAGGCGCTCAAACCGCGTGTTCTCGACCGCCCTGCTGTGCATGTACCGCTATCTAGCGAAGGCGTTGCGCTCAAAGTGGATTGGGAAGACCAAGAAGTCAGCGTGTCGTGGTGCGGTACCTCTCAAGGGAAGCTAAAGCGCATATTTGCCCTGTTATCGGCTCTCGGATGGACCATCGTGCGGGCTAATATCGTTCGCGAGGAGGACGGTGCCTATAAGGCGGAGTTTTTCATCCGCACGGTGCAACAGACCCTAAAGGAGGCAGCGCAGGAGATAAGGTTTATCCAGTCCTATAACTCACGAACTTATACGGAGCTGCCGGCCATTGCTGGCGAGGTGACCACTGCGGCATTCGATGTAGGCGGCATTTTGGTCATCCGGACGGTTGAGCGCATCGGTGCTTTAGGGCACTTGGTAGAGGCACTGCCGGACTTTGTGTGGCTGCGCCATGAGATTTTGGGCGCGACGATGATCGTCAATGTGTACCTCGCCGGGCAGGTTTCTCGCGCTACCGTGGTGGGGAATGTGACCAGGGCCCTGGCTAGGGACTAAGATTGAATAGTTGAACTTTAGATCGATCTAAATTAAGGGAGCGCATCCGTAGTGTTTGACTCACTATCAGACCGCCTACAGTCAGCCCTGGCGGGCCTGCGCGGTAAGGGCAAACTGACCGAGGCTGATATCAATGCCACCGCTCGTGAGATCCGCCTCGCGCTGCTGGAAGCCGACGTATCTTTGACCGTCGTCCGTGGCTTTATCAAGCGCATCAAGGAACGCGCCCGCGGCGCGGAAGTCTCTGAGGCGCTCAACCCGGCGCAGCAGGTAGTCAAGATCGTCAATGAGGAGCTCATTGAGATCCTCGGTGGCGAAACCCGCCGCCTGAACTTGGCTAAGAACCCGCCGACGGTGATCATGCTTGCCGGCCTGCAGGGTGCTGGTAAAACCACCTTGGCCGGTAAGTTGGCCAAGCACCTGGCTAAGCAGGGCCATACCCCGATGCTGGTGGCCTGTGACTTGCAGCGCCCAGGCGCGGTGCAGCAGCTGCAAATCGTCGGCGAGCGCGCTGAGGTGCCGACCTTTGCACCGGATCCGGGAACCTCCCTGGACTCCAATGAGCATGAAATGGGTACCTCGCACGGTGACCCGGTGGACGTCGCCAAGCAGGGCATTGCTGAGGCTAAGCAGAAGCAGCACGATGTGGTCATCATCGATACCGCTGGCCGCTTGGGCATCGATGAGACCCTGATGACGCAGGCACGCAATATCCGCGATGCCGTCAACCCAGACGAAGTCCTTTTTGTCATCGACTCCATGATTGGCCAGGATGCCGTACAGACGGCCGAGGCCTTCCGCGATGGCGTGGACTTTACCGGCGTTGTTCTTACCAAGCTGGACGGTGACGCCCGCGGTGGTGCGGCCCTGTCTATTCGTGAGGTCACCGGCAAGCCCATCATGTACGCCTCTACCGGTGAGAAGCTCGATGATTTCGATGTCTTCCACCCGGAGCGCATGTCCAGCCGCATTCTGGGCATGGGTGATTTGCTCTCCCTTATCGAGCAGGCCGAAGCCACCCTGGACCACCAGAAAGCCGAAGAGGCAGCCTCCAAGCTCGGCTCTGGCGAGCTGACGCTCAACGACTTCCTTGAGCAGATGCTGATGATCCGCAAGATGGGCCCCATCGGCAACCTGCTGAAGATGATGCCCGGCGGCAAGCAGATGAATGAAATGGCCGCCATGGTGGACGAAAAGCAGCTGGACCGCATCCAAGCGATCATTCGCGGTATGACGCCGCAGGAGCGCGAGGATCCGAAGATTCTCAATGCTTCGCGCCGCAAGCGCATTGCTAATGGTTCTGGTGTCAGCGTTTCCGAGGTCAACCAGCTCATTGAGCGCTTCAACCAGGCTAAGAAAATGATGTCCAAGATGGCCGGCCAATTCGGCATGGGCGGCATGGGTGGTCGCTCCGCTACCAAGAAGAAGCCCAAGGGTCGCAAGGGCAAGAACGGCAAGCGAAAGAAGGGCAAGGGCGGCGGTGGCAACCGCGGCCCGAAGATGCCGGGCATGGGCGGAATGCCGGGAATGCCCGGAGGCGGCGGCATGCCGTCCATGGAGGAGCTGCAAAAGCTCCAGCAGCAAATGGGCGGCGGCGGTGGCATGCCAGGTATGCCCGGCATGCCAAAGATGCCGAAGGGAATGGAAAATATCGATCTCGACAACCTGGACTTTGGCAAGGGTAAAAAGTAGTTTTCCCAGCCTTAAAGCATAAAGAAGGAGGCTTCCGCGTTGCTGCGGGAGCCTCCTTTTTATACGGCTTGCCGACGCCGCCCTAAGCCCCAGCGCGCCTTTGCATGAGGCGCTTTCGCCCTCGGGGCTTGTGCGTGACCGAGCTATGGCCTAGACGGCATCGTCTTGTGCGGCGTTGGGGTAGGGGACTGGGTTGGCATGTTGCTTGCCGGCGTTGGTAGGTGCTGCGGGTGCTTGCTCTACGGCTCCTGCAGCCTGCTCCGGTGGAATGTCCGGGGCTTCCTGCTGGACTTTTTCCCCGTTGAGGAAGGGCTTTAGGGCTTCGCGAATCATTGGCATTGCTGATTCCGCAAAAGCATTGGTGATGTGGTGCATGTCGCGGTAGACCATCGTATTGCCGATGATGACGGGGCAGTCACCATTGGCATCGCAGAACCACGGAGCGGTATCGATCGAGAGCATATTCTGGTACTTCGACAGCACGACTGCACCGGGGTCATAAGGCTGGTAGACCTGTTCAAAGCGCATGCCGCAGCCGTAGGCATCTTCGGTAGCGACGTAGCACTCATCAAACTCGCGTGGACGGCCTTCTTCATCAAAGCCCCACGGGTTATCGCGGAAGCCCAAGAAGGGAATATCGCGTTCGGCCAATTCCTCCCAGAATGCCTGGTAGCCGGCGGGCACGGCATCGGGGCCGGTGCCATATTCATTTTGTGGGCGGGTGGTATTCGAGATGACCAAGGCCGGGTTCGCCTCTTCGATGCGATCCATGGCCAGCTTGCCCCACTCGGCACACTCTGGGGTCACGGTGACATCGTCACCCAATTCAATCGGGCAGCCTTGGCGCAGCAGCGGTACCAGCTTAAAGCCCATTTCCTTGCCTAAGCGGTCCAGCGGGGCAGAATACTGCTCCGCGTGGGAACCGCCCACCAAATAGACTTCCTTCTCTGCGTTGAGGTCACCGAAAATGCAGGGGGTCTTTCCGTCCTTGCGGGTTTCGAAGAAGAAGTCAGCAGGCTGGCTATCTGGCACGAAGCACCAATTTGTCGCTACTGGTGGCTGGATTCCGCCGGCCAGAATCGGATCAGGCTTGACCTCCACATTATCCGGCGGGGTGATGTCGTTGATGAACGTCGTTGCGCCGGGGTAGAGGGCAGGGTCCAAAAGCTCCGCATCAGCATCATCAAGGGTGCGCATCCACAGTGGCTGGACAGCCAAGAGGCCGACAACGGCCGCGGCGACTACAACGCCACCCACACCGCGGGCGGCACCGGCGGGTTTCTGCAAGGTCGACAGGCCCTTGCGTACCGGTAGGTCCTCGGCCGTGGGGCGCTTGCGATGCTGTCGCAGGGGCTTTTCCAAAAAGCGGTGCGTGAGGTCCGCCAACACTAGAGAAATGACGATAATGATGACGCCCAACCACCACGACGGGGTTTCTTGACCCAGGTAGGACGTGGACAAAATAAGCAATGGCCAGTGCCACAGGTAGAGCGGGTAGGCTACATCGCCCAGCCAGCGCGCCTGCTTGGAAGCCATGGCCTTGGAAATCTTGCCACCGCCGCCCAAGATAATGAGCACGGCGCCGCCTAGTGGCAAAAGAGAAAGCGGGCCAGGATACGCAGTGGTATCCGCGATGATGGCACCAGTAAAGATGAGCATCAAAAGGCCCAGACCAGTAAAGAGGTCATAGAGGCGGGCCGGAATCTTCCAAGAGGAACCGTAGATAGCCAGGACCGCGCCCAAGGTTAACTCCCAAGCGCGCGACCAGGTGGAGTAGTAGTTCTCCGGGGTGCCGTAGAGGCCGTGGCGCGAAGCATAGGCGAAGGAGGCAATGGTGATCACGATGAGGATCGGGCCAGCAATCTGGTTGACCGTGGGGAAGCTCCGCTTGCCCAAAGGTTGCTGCTGTGGCCGGAACTTCATGATGGCAGCCAAGATGAGCGCAAAGGCAATGCCCATGATGTAGAACTGGCCCTGCACAGCCATGGACCACATGTGCTGCAGCGGTGAGGTATCAGCTGCGGCCGCTGTGTAGTCGGCGTTTTGTTCCGCTAGCTCCCAGTTCTGGTAATACAGCATGGTGGCTGTGATTTGTTGGGTGAGCTCGGTGCGCATGAGCTGCGGGGTGAAAATGCGCACTAGAATGTAGGTCACGCCGATGACCAAAACCAAGCTTGGTACCAAGCGCCGCAAGGTGCGCCAGATGGGCCACCATGGGTTCAGCGAGGCGTTGGGCTTGTTCGCGTAGCGCAGCTGGGAGCCCAAGAAGAAGTAGCCGGATAGCAGCAGGAATACGTCGACGCCGCCGGATACGCGTCCGACGAATACGTGGTAGATAACTACTAGGCCGATGGCAATACCGCGCAGACCATCAAGGTCATAGCGGTACCGGAAATTTCGCGGAGATTCTTTAGTCATAAACTGTCTTTTCGTGCGCCTATGCCTGGATGGTGGGGCGGAAGGCGCGCCATACATATGAAACGAAATGTCTATATTCGGCCCTTAAGGGTACTCTGCTTCACTATCGCAGGCATAACGAACCTGCGTGCGTGGCGTAGTAATTTTTGAAAATGCGGCTACTCGCGCTAAAATATCCCAGGTTATCTACTCGGATATTCTGAGCTAGATAAACTGAAGAACGTAATATTCTGCGTAGCACCGTTCCCGTCTACGGTCGGCCGGTATGTCACGCGCAGATAAAATCCAAGGGTTGAACCGGCGCACAACCTAGTGCGCGTCTGTACTGCCCAGTGACTAGTAAAGGAGCCAACATGGCTGTCAAGATCAAGCTGCAGCGCCTGGGCAAGGTCCGCGCTGCTGAGTACCGCGTTGTTATTGCTGATGCCCGCACCCGTCGTAACGGCAAGGTCATCGAGAACATCGGCATCTACCACCCGAAGGAAGAGCCTTCCCTCATCCAGATCGACTCCGAGCGTGCACAGCACTGGCTGTCCGTTGGCGCACAGCCAACCGAGCCGGTTCTCGCTCTGCTGAAGGTCACCGGTGACTGGCAGAAGCACAAGGGTCTGCCGGGTGCAGAGGGCACCCTGAAGGTTGCTGAGGAGAAGAAGTCCAAGCTGGAGATCTTCAACGAGGCACTGGCTGAGGCCAACAACGGCCCGACCATCGAGGCCATCACCGAAAAGAAGAAGAAGGCCAAGGAAGAGGCTGAGAAGAAGGCTGCTGAGGAAGCTGCTGCTGCAGAGGCTGCCGCTGCTGCCGCCGGCGAAGCTGACGCTGAGGCCGAGGAGAAGGCTGAGGAAGCTTCTGAGGAGTCCGCAGAGTAATCTGCCTCCCTTGCTAAGCACAAAGCGCTTCTAGCTTCGGGCCCCGCCGCTACGATCACTGGTCGTAGTGGCGGGGCCTTTGTAGTTGTAGGGGGAGGGGCCGGCACACAGTAGCGACCGCGCACGCTAGTCCGTGGCGGGGCTGCGTGCGCGGTCGCTACTGGCAGTGACGCGCTAGGAAACTTTCGGCATCCATGTCGGGGATTTGCAAGTTCGCCCTTAGTTCTGTGGTTTGTAGTTGGGGTAGCGGCTGTAGACATTAGAGGGTTCCTTAAAGTCCATGCCGCGCAGTGCACCTGCAACAACCGGTGTGAAAAGCTCGAGAATCTGCTCGCGTGGAAGCCGGGACAAAGGGCCGTCGATGGCAAGTACGGTAAATCCATGAATGGCCGACCAAGCCAACAGGGCATTCTGCATGAAATACCTGGCGTCAGTGGTGTTGTCCAGCGCTTCCGCGTGGCGGGACAACAGGGCGAAGAAATCGCGAATCTGCTGTAGGTGATCCATCTTCGGATCATCTTCCGTATTGGGATCTACGCCAAGCATGAAACGCAGCGCCTTCCACTCCAGCATGCAGCGGAAGAAATTGGTTTCATCTAGGGCAAACTCGAGGTAGGCGTAGCCGATTTGCATCAGGTGTTCTGGAAAATCTAGGCCCACTGCTGTCTCGGTAGTCTCGTGTAAACGCCGGACCAACTCATCGGTCGCAAGCTCAGCTACCTTATCGTGCAGTTCTTCTTGGTCCTTGAAATGACGGTAAGCGGAGGTAGGAGACACTCCTGCTTCGCGGGTGACCGCACGGACGGTGATGGCATCGGGGCCACTTCTTTTGCCCAGTTGAACAGCGATACGGAGCAGCTCATCGTGGAGGTTTCCATGATGGTAGGGCTTATTGTGCGTTTCTATAAAATTCATTTTATCAACAAAACCTATGTACGTATAAATTATTTGGTCAGCATGGTGAGCAGCAAAATTGCGGGGGTGGAAGGGTTGCCGCTCTCGCTTGTGGCCTCGACTTTATGCACCTCATATGCAGGAAGGTGCACGATAGAGCCGGGGGTGAGCGTGATGGTTTCACTGCCGTAGCTGAAGTCAAGCTCACCGCGCAGCGCCTGCACGGTGATGGGATGTGCGGCCTTGTGATCGGGCAGAGACTGTCCTGGTGTGAAGCTAAAGAGAATGAGGTTGGCACCATCAGCGCTTAAGACGCGCTGTACGCCCGGGCGCGGGCGGTGCGGATCGGTATCAGGCGCGATGTCCAGCAGGTTTAGCGCGGACATGACGGAATCCTCACCTGAGTGAGAAGCCGCGCCGAACGTGTCCGGGGAGTTGGTCGGTAGATCGCTCATGAGCCCACTTTAACGACAATAAGACTCAAATTCTGGGTTTGCTTTCCAAAGCGCCAAAATTCATGACTGACAAGGGCAAAGAGGTCTGTGTTGTAGACTTTCCGCTATGGAATTGATGATTGGTCGCGTGATTAAATCGCACGGCGTGAAAGGTGAAGTCGTAGTCGAGGCCACTACGGATGAACCGGAGGTGCGCTTTGCGGTAGGGGAAGTTCTTCAGGGGACGCAGGGTAAGAAGGAGCACACACTAACTATCAAGGCGGTCCGGAGCCATAAGGGAAGGCTGCTCGTTACCTTTGAAGAGATCAAAGACCGAACAGTGGCGGATAGCCTACGTGGTACCAAGTTCTTTGCCGCTCCGCTCGACAGTGATGATGATGGCTTTTATGACCACGAGCTGGAAGGGCTTCGCGTACTTCTGGCGGGCGAGGAGATCGGTGAGGTCACATCGGTCATCCACGGCGGAAGTCAAGATTTGTTGGAGGTAAAACTCGACAACAGCAAGGAGGCGCTCATTCCCTTCGTGCATGCCATTGTTCCTGAGGTGAACCTAGAGGCTGGAACGTGCACCATCGATCCGCCGGAAGGACTGCTTGACCTATGAGGCTTGACGTCATCACCATTTTTCCGGAGTACCTGGACCCGTTGCGGCATGCGCTTTTGGGCAAGGCCATTGAACAAGGTCGCCTTGAAGTAGGTGTGCACGATCTGCGGCAGTGGGCTACGGATGCGCATAAGTCTGTCGATGACTCGCCGTTCGGTGGTGGCCCCGGCATGGTTATGAAGCCAGAAGTTTGGGGGCCGGCGCTCGATAGCGTCGCCACGCGGGAAAGTGCGCCCAATCTAGAGTCTGCGTTGCCACACCTAAACCGTCCGCGCCACGATGAATTAGAAGGGGTTGAGGCGCAAGCCTATGCGGTTGATGCCACGGCCGATGAGGATAGCGACCTCCCACTGCTTATCGTGCCGACGCCAACCGGAAAACCGTTTAGCCAAGCAGATGCGCGGGCGTGGTCCAATGAGGAGCACATTGTTTTTGCCTGCGGGCGTTATGAGGGCATCGATCAGCGCGTGGTGGATGACGCCGCTCGACGCTACCGCGTGCGCGAGGTTTCCATCGGCGATTATGTGTTGATCGGTGGGGAAGTGGCAACGTTGGTGATTGCTGAGGCAGTAGTGCGACTCATCCCCGGCGTGCTGGGAAATAAGCGCTCTCATGAGGAAGATTCTTTTTCTGATGGTCTCTTGGAAGGCCCGAGCTATACCAAGCCGCGAGAGTGGCGTGGCCTAGCCGTGCCGGAGGTGCTCACCTCGGGAAACCACGGGTTGGTAGACAAATGGCGGAGGGAACAGGCATTGCTGCGCACGTGGCAACGCCGTCCCGAACTTTTGGAGGCGGCTGAGCTCGATAAGGACGACAAAGCCTTCATCGCGCAGTTGGAACAAGAAGCCAACACCCAGGGTGAAGGCTAATGGAGGTAAGCGCTGACCTCTCGGTACTCTTAGTAACCCAGGAGTGGGCGAAAAGCCTCGAAGCATTGCCAGAGGCGCTGCATGCACGGGGCTTTGAGCCGCTTAGTATTTTCACTCTTCAGGTAGCGGAGGAAAGCTCGGAAAGCAGCCCGCTAGCGCAGGAGTATCGCTTCAAGAGCGGTCAGTGGCCACAAGGAATACCGGTGTGGCGGCTCATCGTAAACGGAAAGACCATGCAGCCCCTGGCCACGGTGGCTTCCTCGGTAGCAGACTGCTTGCCGCCGGCAGCCTCGTGGGTAGGCAGTGCGGAAATCGGTTTTACGGAGATGGGGCTTGGTGCCCCAGCGGTGTGGCGGGCGGATTCTGGGTTATAAGCGGAATCTGGACAATTATTTAGTGCTTTTTCATGCCTAAACTGCAGCGCATATGCCTTCTAAGGTTATAGTGAAGGGGACATTCCCTCTAGATTCCTATTCCCAAGGTGGTCCCTGAACTATGACGGCTCCCAATGGCAATAACTACGGTGGATATAACCAACAGCCGCCTCAGTACAATCAGCAGTATTATTCCCAGCCGCAGCAAAGCGGTGGCGTAGGCGGCGCCACAATCGCGGCAATTATCGCAGCAATTGTGGCGGTCATCGCGGTGGCCGCCATGGTCATCATGTTCGTGACCAATAACAAGGATGATGCATCGACCAGCGCTGCTGCCGATAGCCAATTCCAACAGGCTGATGCCAATAGCGGCTCCGGCTCCGGATCTAGCAAGCACTCCGGTTCCTCGTCCAAGGACGATGCAGAGGATGAGGATGAAGATTCCAGCCCGGTCACGGTGACCAAGACTAAGGATGCTCCAGCGCCAGCGCCGGCACAGGCAGCGTCTTCTGGCAGCAGCAATGGGCACTCTTGGAGTGACTTCACTAGCTACTATCCAGCTACCAGCAAAACCTCCAGCGGTTTTGCCAGCAACGTCTATACCGCGTTTATGAATAACTGGGTCGCCGGCGGCGGCACCGGCGCTACCTTGAGCGTCTACTCGCCGGCCACCGGTGGTACCTACACCATGTACTGCTCCGGTAGCTCTTCGCGCGTTTCCTGCTCCGGCGGCGATAACGCCCGCGTGGTTATCTACTAAGAGCGCGCCGCAGCAACCTCCTTTCCCTTACTGGGAAAGGAGGTTTTGTGCGTCTAGGGGGCGTCGGCAAGCGAAGGCAGTGGAGGGGCCGTGCGGTAAATTGGGTGGGTCTAATCCCAAACCTCGAGAAAGAGTGAGGAGACCACGTGAATATTGCGGCCACTATCGCCGCCGAGCTCAACGTCAAGGAATCGCAGGTTTCTACCGCGTTGCAGCTGCTTGCGGAGGGCAATACAGTGCCCTTTATCGCCCGCTACCGCAAGGAGGCCACCGGCGGGCTGGATGATTCCCAGCTGCGCACCATTGAAGAGCGTGCGAACTACTTGAAGGAACTACAGGAGCGCAAGGAGACCATCCTTGCGGCGATTGAAGAGCAGGGCAAGCTTAGCGACGCCCTCAGGGAACAAATCCTTGCCTGCGAGACCAAGGCGCGCCTGGAGGACCTGTACCTGCCGTATAAGAAGCGCCGCAAAACCAAGGCCGATATTGCCCGCGAAGCCGGCCTAGAGGAGCTGACCGATAAGCTCATTGCGGATCCCAACGCGGCTCCAGAAGAGCTGGCACAGGCCTTTACCACCGAGGGCTTTGAGGACACCAAGAAGGCCCTCGACGGCGCCCGCGCCATCTTGGCAGACCGCTTCGCGCTCGACGCGGATCTGGTGGGTGAAGTACGCGAGCGTATGTTCACTGAGGGCTCCATGGGCGCGCATGTAGTTGAGGGCAAGGAAGCCGAAGGTGCGAAGTTTAAGGATTACTTCGACTTCAACGAGCCCTTCCACAAGCTGCCTTCGCACCGCATTTTGGCGCTGCTGCGTGGCGAGAATGAGGGCGTGCTGCAGCTGCAGCTAGATGCCGGCGATGACGCCGACTACGAGGACGCAATCGCCTCCCGCTTCGAGCTGGATCGCTCCTCCAAGTGGCTTGCCGACGCCGTCCATTGGGGCTGGCGCACCAAGCTCTATATTTCCTCTAGCCTGGACGTTCGCATGCGGCTAAAAGAGATCGCGGAGGAAGGCGCGCTGAAGATCTTTGCCACCAATCTGCGCGACGTGCTGCTCGCGGCACCTGCTGGCCAGCGTGCCACCATCGGCTTGGATCCGGGTTACCGCAATGGTGTGAAGTGCGCGGTAGTGGACAAAACCGGCAAGGTGCTCGATACCGCCATTGTCTACCCGCATCAGCCGCAGAACCAGTGGAGCCAAGCAGTTCAGACGCTATCGGCCCTGTGCGCCAAGCATTCTGTAGACCTTATGGCCATCGGCAACGGCACCGCCTCCCGTGAGACCGAGAAGCTTGCCCAGGAAATTGCGGACCTTATTAAGCAAGCTGGGGGTCAGCGACCCACTCCTGTGGTGGTTTCGGAGTCCGGCGCCTCGGTCTACTCAGCCTCGCCGCTTGCAGCGGAGGAATTCCCCGACATGGATGTCTCGCTGCGCGGTGCGGTTTCCATCGCTCGCCGCTTGCAGGATCCTTTGGCTGAGCTGGTCAAGATCGATCCCAAGGCTATTGGTGTGGGGCAGTACCAGCACGACGTTAACCAGACGGCGCTCGCTCGCACCCTTGATGGCGTCGTGGAAAGTGCGGTAAATGGTGTGGGCGTAGATCTCAATACCGCTTCCGTCCCGCTGCTTGAGCGCGTAGCGGGTGTCAATTCCACTATCGCCGCCAATATCGTTTCCTACCGCAATGAACACGGTTCTTTTTCTTCCCGCAAGGAACTGAAGAAGGTACCGCGTCTGGGGCCTAAGGCCTTTGAACAGTCTGCGGGCTTTCTCCGCATCAACGGCGGTACCGATCCGCTGGATTCCTCTGCCGTACACCCAGAGGCCTATCCTGTCGTCTCCCGCATCGCGGAGAAGACGGGCCTGGGGATTTCTGAACTTATTGGCAATACCCGCGTACTCAGCATGCTGGCGCCAGCAGACTTTGCAGACGAGACTTTCGGCATTCCTACGGTGACCGATATCATCGCCGAGCTGGATAAACCCGGACGCGACCCGCGCCCTGAGTTCAAGACCGCCACCTTTAAAGAAGGCGTACATAAGGTCTCCGATCTCACCCCGGGCATGATTCTTGAGGGCACGGTGACCAACGTGGCGGCATTTGGCGCCTTCGTGGATGTCGGAGTCCATCAGGATGGCCTCGTCCACGTTTCTGCCATGAGCCACAAGTTTGTTTCCGATCCGCACGAGGTCGTGCGCTCTGGCCAGGTGGTCAAGGTGAAGGTCATGGAGGTTGATGTGGAGCGCCAGCGCATCGGTCTCTCCCTCCGTTTGGATGATGAACCGGGGCAGCCGGCCCCTAAACGCCGCGGTGATTCCCCACGCGGTTCCGCCAAATCCGGAGCCAGGGGCGAAGGAAAGCGCTCTGGCCACAAATCTGGGCGCGGATCCCGGGACGGCTCGCGCGGCCGCACTGGCGGTCGAGGTGGCTCCGGTGGTGGTGGAGCCATGGCCGATGCCTTGAAGAAGGCAGGCTTCTAATCGTCGTGGACTAGCCTTTCTACCTGCTGCTTTTTGCTCCCATCGTTGCGGACGGTGGGAGCTTATACATTCCAGAGGGGAGAATTCCTCCACGACGTGGGGTCCAATGCGCGCCGAGATTGTTTCAAAATGGTAAGTTTGCCAAAACTAAATAAAAGACGCTTGGTGCCATTTTAATTACAAGGAGAGGGAAATGAGCAAAGCTGCTAAAGCCAGCCATGGCAGGGGAGTGTTGGGTTGGCACCGCGTATTGGACTGGCGTCCGCGCAGTGCATTGGCACGGTTGTTCATCGTGTTCTTCCTGGTTGCACCCATTATTATTGCCGGAACCATGATGTGGGCGATGTGGGACCCATCCAAATACATGCGCAAAATCGACCTAGCGGTGGTGAATGAAGACGCGGGCGTCAACAAGCAAGGCGTTGATACCAACTACGGCGTTCAGGTGGTAGAAGGGCTGCTGGATACCGATTACCTGAATTTCGCAGAGGTGAATAAGGATGAGGGGGATCAAGGGCTGATTAAAGGCAAATATCTCCTGGTGGTGACCATCCCTGAGGACTTTTCCAAAAAAGCGGTGTCCATCATCAGTGATAAGCCCGTCAAACCTGAAATTCACTTCGCTAGCAATGACTATTACGGAACTAACGGCTCCGTTATTTCTTCGAGCCTAATCCCGCAGGTGCAAACCAGCGTGGAAAATGCAATCTCGAAAAAATACGCTGACCAGGTAATAGAAGGGCTCAATAAGCTAAGTGATGGAATAGGCACTGCCGCCGATGGTGCTAGACGTCTTGATGAAGGTGCCGGGAAGCTACAAGAAGGTGGAGGTCGTGCGGTCGCCGGCATAGGTCAGCTGGGAGCCGGTGCAGGAAAGCTACATGATGGAACTGGTGCGCTGCTTGATGGCACAAACCGTCTCAATGAGGGAGTCGGGCGACTCGATGAAGGTGCCGCTCGCCTGGATGACGGTGCCACACAACTTGCTGAAGGTTCCGATAAGCTGCTTGCTGGCACCGGCCGTCTCGCCGACGGTGCCGGCCAGATCGATGGTGGAGTCAATCAGCTCACGGGAATGCTTATCCCAGTGCTCAAACAGGCCCAGGTCGTGGTTCCTGCCCTGTCGCAACTGGTAGAGGTGCTGCGTAACTTGGGTATGGGGCAGCAGGCTGAACAGCTCCACTCGCTCGTATCCAAACTTGATCCGGCCACGAGTGGCAACATGGTGGATAAACTAGAGCAACTTTCTAATGGTACCGGTCAGCTGTACTACAACCTTTCAGATCCTAATTCGGAGTATCTGGGCGGCATGAACAAACTCAATGGCGGAGCGCACCGTCTAGCTGATGGCACGAAGGAGCTACACAGCGGCGTTGGCGAACTTGGCACCGGCGCCGCTCAGCTGCACGATGGCGCGAGCCGCCTCCACGACGGGACTGGCACCCTGAAGACGGGAACAGACCGCTTGGCAGCCGGTGGTGCCGAGCTCAAGGGTGGTATGGATAAGCTAAAGGCCGGTTCTGGTGAGCTCTCACAGAAGCTGGCAGATGGTGCAGCCAAAGCGCCATCTATCTCCAAACCGGAAGACTCAGCTCAAAACATGGCCGTTCCCATTAACTTCACCGCGTCCAATGTGCACCCAGTCCAAACAGCAATAAGCTCCACGGACCCCACCCGCAAGGACGTCACCGGCGGTGCCTCTTTGCTCTTAGTGCTCGTCTTTGGCTTCCTCGTCATGCTGCTGGTGGCTATGGTGTTTCCCTATTACCTCGGCCGTAAAGGAACCCCAGTTGCGCATCCTGCGCGCGGAATATTGTCTGCGTTCATCACGCTGACCGTGCTCAACTTCATTGTCCTTGCCTTTATGGCGCTGATGTCAGCAACTTTGGGGTGGGCACCGGCTAGCTGGTCCATGATTCTCGGGGTAGTAGCAGCGATCGCAGCGGTGGGTGCGGCGACTTACCAGTTCTTCCACGTGACTTTTGGGCGAAAGATTGGTGGCATCTTTGCTGCGGGAATTTTCGCCCTCGGTGTGATGGTCTTTGGTGGTGTGTGGCCGGTGGCCGCGATTCCCCGCCCGTTGAGTTTGATGCATCCTTTCCACCCGATGACCTACGCCAAAGGCGCATTCACGCGTGCCACTGATGGGATTCATGATGCGACGTTCTGGACTGGAATGGCAGCGCTGCTCGGATTTACCCTGATCGCACTTTTCGCCTCATATGTGGTCTTCCGCGCGCGTCACTTGGGTACGGCGAAAATCCTGGATGAGCACCTAGTCCGCTTCCCGGCTGCTGCGGCGGCGTAGCTTGGGAGGGGGGAGAAAGTAGTGCTGGGGAGAAATTTGGTTCCTGCCGGTGGATGTGGAAAAATAGTGCACCGTTCTATGTAACGGGCACGAACCGGTTAGGCAGTACGCCGCTAGGGTCCTCTGTCCCAAACTGAAAAGGAATATTGGCATGTCCAACATTATTGACAAGGTCGATGCAGCACAGCTGCGCGACGATATCCCGTCCTTCCGCCCAGGCGATACCCTCGACGTTAACGTAAAGGTTATCGAGGGCAACAACGAGCGTGCACAGCTCTTCAAGGGCATCTGCATCCGTCGCCAGGGTTCCGGCATCCGTGAGACCTTCACTGTCCGTAAGGTCTCCTTCGGTATCGGCGTTGAGCGTACCTTCCCGGTTCACTCCCCGAACCTGGAGTCCATCAAGGTCTCCCGCCGTGGCCGCGTCCGCCGTGCGAAGCTCTACTACCTGCGCGATCTGCGCGGCAAGAAGGCTCGCATCAAGGAGCGTCGCTAGTACTAGCGCGCTGCGCGCCAGCTTCCTCCTGCACCCAACTGTGGATGCAGGAGGATTTTTCTATGCCCAATTTCGCTTAATTCACGGCCTAAACGACAGAATGTGTTGTTTTGCGGCGTGTCGGGCTAAACGACATTTTGTGTTGGTGGGGTTTAGCGCATGCGGCCTTTGCGTATTCCCATAGAGTGGTTGTAGGCAGTGTCGA
>NZ_JAKRNF010000029.1:0-12373 GCF_022347225.1 Corynebacterium sp. ACRPQ | reverse complement strand
GCTATCGGTGGGGTGGTGGCTCTCGTTGTTGCCGCGGGAGATTCGTGTAATGAGTGCAACGACGCCGACGGCCACGACGATGAAAAGAAGAATGAGTGCGAGTTCCCAGATGTCAATAGACATGTATTACCTTTCTTTTATGGCCTTTGAGGTGACGGTATCACTCGCGTAAGGCGGCCGCGACCGCGGTGAGGCTCGTGCGCAGCTCGGTGTCGCTGAGGTGGCCGAAGCCGAGTACGACGCCATCTTCGGCGTCGGCGCCGCCCCAATAGTCGCGCAGCGGGGTGAGCTTAATGCCGCGGGCGGCGGCGCGGGGGACCACGGCTGGGTCGCACAGCAATACCGCGTGAAGGCCACCGTGGATGGGGAGGAGTTGCGCGCCATCGATGGTGCCGAGCGTTTCGGCTACGAGGTTGCGGCGGCGTTTGTAGGTGCGGCGCATGCGGCCGGTGTGGCGTCGTAAAGCGCCGCTTGAAAGGTAGTGGGCGAGCGCGGCCTGGGGAATGGAACCGACGGGTTGGCCGAAGACCTCGCGCACGTGGTCCACGGCCGGGCGCAGGCGCGGTGGAACGACGAGGTAGCCACAGGCAATTGAGGGGGAGATGACCGAGGAGAAGGTACCCAGCAGCACGGTGTGTTCCGGGGCGAGTGCGGCCAGGGCGGGCAGCGGCTGGCCGACGTAGCGCAGTTCGGAGTCGAAGTCATCCTCGATAAGCAGGGCGTCGTGTGTGCGGGCCCATTCGACGAGTTCGGCGCGCCGGGCTGCGGGCAGCGAGCCGCCGTAGGGGTATTGGTGGCTGGGGGTGACGATGAGGGCGTCGAGATCGGCCTTGGGGACGGTGACGCCTTCGGGGCCGGTGGGGATTTCCACCAACGTGTGGCCGAGGGCGTGGGGCACGCGGCGCAGGCTGGGGTAACCGGGGGATTCCACGCCCACGCGCAGCTGGCGGCCGAGGGCGCGCAGGAGCACGGAGAGGCCGTCGCGGGCGCCGGCCGTGATGAGCACGCAGGCCGGGTCCACGGTGAGCCCGCGCATGTGGCGCAGGTGGGCGGCGACCTCGTGGGGCAGATTGCCGGAGGGGTCGACGGCCGCTGCACGCCACGCGGCCCTCCATTCAGGGGTGAGGATGCCGGCGGTGTCGGGAAGGCCGGGGGTCAGTGACACCAGCTCGGGCTCGGCGGCGGGTGCGGGGGCCGGCTCCGGCCGTGGGGCACGCGCATGGGGAAGCAGCGGGTTGATGACGGTGCCGGAACCAACCTCGGCGGTGAGGTAGCCCTCGGCCGTGAGTTGGTCGTAGGCGGTGACCACGCTGCCTCGGGAAATGCCGAGCTGCGAAGCCAAGTGGCGGGTCGAGGGAACGCGCTCGCCGGGCAGGAGGACGCCGGCGGCAACCTGGGTGCGCAGGGCCGCGGCGATTTGCACGGGCAGCGGCCGCGTATCAGAGGGATCGAGGCGAAGGGGCACGGCCCCATCATAAGTGGTCTAATCCAACACGCTGAAAATGGCTCTTGTCTTGTACCACTTGTGTGGGTCACTATGGCACCTATGACTGAACAGGTAAATGAACAAGGACGCGCTACCACGCGCGTGAAGCGAGGACTAGCCGATATGTTGAAGGGCGGCGTCATCATGGACGTCGTCACGCCGGAGCAGGCGCGCATTGCGGAGGACGCGGGCGCCTCGGCCGTGATGGCGCTGGAGCGCGTGCCGGCCGATATCCGCGCGCAGGGCGGCGTGGCCCGCATGTCGGACCCGGAGCTTATCGAGGGCATCGTCGAGGCCGTCGACATCCCCGTCATGGCCAAGGCCCGTATCGGCCACTTTGTAGAGGCGCAGATTCTGGGCGAGCTGGGTGTGGACTTCATCGACGAGTCCGAGGTGCTCAGCCCGGCCGATTACGTCAACCACATCAATAAGTGGGACTTCGACGTGCCGTTCGTGTGCGGTGCCACCAACCTGGGTGAGGCCCTGCGCCGCATTACCGAGGGCGCGGCCATGATTCGCTCCAAGGGCGAGGCCGGCACCGGCGACGTTTCCGAGGCCGTGAAGCACCTGCGCACCATTAAGGCCGAGATGGCGCGCCTGCGCCACCTGGATCGCGATGAACTCTACGTCGCGGCCAAGGAGCTGCAGGCCCCGTACGACCTGGTTGCAGAGGTGGCGGAGACCGGTAAGCTCCCGGTCGTGCTCTTTGTTGCCGGTGGTGTGGCCACGCCTGCCGACGCCGCCCTTGTCCGCCAGATGGGCGCCGAAGGCGTCTTCGTTGGCTCCGGCATCTTCAAGTCCGGCAACCCGGGGGCGCGTGCGGAGGCCATCGTGAAGGCTGCCACGCTTTACGACGACCCCGCTGAGCTCGCCAAGCTTTCCCGCGGCCTGGGCGAGGCCATGGTGGGCATTAACGTCAACGACGTGCCTGCACCGCACCGCCTGGCAGAGCGCGGATGGTAGCCACCGTCGGGGTGCTGGCGCTGCAGGGCGGCGTCGAGGAGCACCAGCGCATTCTGGACGGGCTCGGCGTTGCTACGCGCCGGGTGCGGGTGCCGCGCGACCTGGACGGGCTCGATGGGCTGGTGATTCCGGGCGGCGAGTCGAGCGTCATCGATAAGCTGGCGCGTAGCTTCGGGCTGGCCGAGGCGCTGCGTGACGCCGCGGCCGCAGGATTGCCGGTGCTCGCGACCTGCGCGGGGCTCATTTATTGCGCCCGCGAGCTGGATAACCCCGCGCCGGGGCAGCAAACCCTGGGGCTTATCGACGTGACCGTGCGGCGCAATGCCTTTGGCAACCAGCGCTTTTCCGAAGAGCGCACGGTTCCTGTGACGGCGGGCGAGGAAACGCTCGACATCGAGGCGAGTTTCATTCGCGCGCCGCTGGTCACCCGCGTGGGCGAGGGCGTTGAGGTAATCGCGACGGTGCCGGGCGAGGACGGCGACGCGGTGGTCGGCGTGCGCCAAGGCCGCGTGACGGCGCTGAGCTTTCATCCAGAAGAAAATGGCGACGCCCGCGTGCACGCCGCCTGGCTCGACAGCTTCTAAGCACGCAGACACACCAAAGCCGCCCCGCAGCGAATTGATGAACGCTGCGGGGCGGCTTTTGCCTAGGAAGAATTACTTCTTCAGGCCGTCGATGATCTCGTTGAACTGAGCAACTGGGCGCATGACGGCAGAGGTCTTCTCGTCATTCGGCCAGTAGTAGCCGCCGAGGTCGGCGGGGTTGCCCTGGGCGTCGACAAGCGCCTGGGCAATCTCATCTGCCTGGGAGGACAGCTGGGAAGCCACGTCCTTGAACGCAGCGGTGAGATCGGCATCATCGGTCTGGTTAGCCAGCTCCTCGGCCCAGAAGGTGGCCAGGAAGAAGTGGGAACCGCGGTTGTCGATTTCGCCGGCCTTGCGGGACGGGGACTTGCCCTCATTGAGCAGGCGCTCGGTGGCCTTGTCCAAGGTGGCGGCCAGAACGCCGGCCTTCTCGTTGCCGTTGGTCTGCTTCTCGTGGCGGAAGGACTCAGCCAGGGCCAAGAACTCGCCGAGGGAATCCCAGCGCAGGTGGTTTTCTTCTTCTACCTGCTGGACGTGCTTCGGGGCGGAGCCGCCCGCACCGGTCTCGAAGAGGCCGCCGCCGGCCATGAGCGGAACCACAGACAGCATCTTGGCGGAGGTACCCAGCTCGAGGATGGGGAAGAGGTCCGTGTTGTAGTCACGTAGCACGTTGCCGGTCACGGAGATGGTGTCCTCGCCGCGGCGGATGCGCTCGATGGAGGTCTTGGTAGCGGTGACCGGATCCTCGATGGAGATATCCAGGCCCTCGGTGTCGTGGTCCTTAAGGTACTTCTCCACCAGGGACTTGATGTTGCGGTCGTGGCCGCGCTCTGGGTCGAGCCAGAAGATGGTCTTCATGCCGGACAGGCGAGCGCGGTTGACGGCGAGCTTGACCCAGTCCTGGATCGGGGCGTCCTTGGTCTGGCAGGCGCGCCAGATATCGCCTTCCTCCACGTCGTGGGAGATGAGAACCTCGCCCTGGGAGTTGCGAACCTCAACGGTGCCCGCAGCCGGGATTTTGAAGGTCTTGTTGTGGGAGCCATACTCCTCGGCCTTCTGCGCCATGAGGCCAACGTTCGGCACGGTACCCATGGTGGTCGGGTCGAAGGCGCCGTTTTCCTTGCAGTCCTCGATAACAGCCTGGTAGACGCCGGCGTAGGAGGAATCCGGGATGACGGCGAGGGTGTCCTGCTCTTCGTCGTTCTTATTCCACATGTGGCCAGAGGTGCGGATCATGGCAGGCATGGAGGCGTCAATAATGACGTCGGAAGGCACGTGCAGGTTGGTGATGCCCTTGTGGGAGTTGACCATGGCAAGGTCGGGGCCGTCGGAAAGCGCGGCATCGAAAGCAGCCTTGATTTCTTCGCCATTGTCCAGGTTCTTCAGGCCCTCGTAGATAGCGCCCAAGCCGTTCTCGCCGTTGAGGCCGGCAGCCAGCAGCTCCTCGCCATACTTGTCATATACATCAGCAAAGAAAGCGCGGACGACGTGGCCGAAGAGGATGGGGTCAGAGACCTTCATCATGGTGGCCTTCAGGTGGGTGGAGAAGAGCACGCCCTCTTCCTTGGCGCGCTTGACCTGTGCGATGAGGAACTCATCCAGGGCCTTGGCGGACATAAAGGTGCCGTCGATGACCTCACCCTTGAGAACCGGCAGCTCCGGCAGCAGGGTCTGCTCGCCGTCGGCGGTCTTCAGCACGATGGACAGGGTGTCCTCGTTGTCCAGAATGACGGACTTTTCATTGTGGCGGAAGTCGTTGTCCGCCATGGTGGCAACGTTGGTCTTGGAGTCCTTGGACCACTCGCCCATGCGGTGCGGGTGCTTCTTTACAAAGTTCTTCACGGCCTCCGGTGCGCGGCGGTCGGAGTTGCCCTCACGCAGCACCGGGTTAACAGCGGAGCCCTTGACGGAGTCATAGCGGGCGGCGATGTCCTTTTCTTCTTCGGTGGAAGGGTTATCCGGGTAATCAGGCAGATCGTAGCCCGCAGCCTGCAGCTCGGCGATGGCCTTCTTCAGCTGCACCAGGGAAGCGGAAATATTCGGCAGCTTGATGATATTTGCTTCCGGGGTCTTGGCCATCTTGCCCAGCTCCGCTAGGGCGTCTTCGACCTTCTGCTCCTCGGTCAGGCGCTCCGGGAACTGCGCGGCGATGCGGGCGGCCAGCGAGATATCGCGGGTTTCCACGTCGATGCCAGCGGTGGAAGCGAAGGCCTCCACGATGGGCTTGAGGGAGTAGGTCGCCAGCAGCGGCGCCTCATCGGTACGGGTCCACGTAATCTTTGCCATGATTCTCCTAATTAACGTTGGAAAATTGTTCAAGTGCCCAGATTACCGATTTTGTGGGCCGCATGTGGGCCAGTTTGCGGAAAGTGATCCCCCATTTGCCGCCCCTTGAAAAGGGTTGCGTGGCCGCTGTCACCCATGCGCGGGAGGGGTGGAGATATTCACGAGCCCCCGCTACGGGCATGCTGTAGGCGTGCACTGGGTGTACCCTCACTCTCCATGAAAATCATCGATGAGCTAAGCCCGCGCAGCGCACACGAACACCGCATTCGCCGCCGTCCGCTGCCGTTGCAAACGGAGATTACCGCCCGCCGCCGCGCCATCGTCATGGTGGCCATGGCCCTGGGCGCGTTTGCCATCGGCACGACGGAATTTGTGTCCATGGGCCTGCTGCCGCTCATCGCGGATGATTTTGGCGTTTCGGAAGAAAACGCCTCCACGCTCATCACCATCTATGCCATGGGCGTGGTGGTCGGTGCCCCGTTGATTGCGGCTTTTACCGGCAAGCTGCCGCGCCGCCGGCTAATCCTGCTGCTCATCGGCTTCCTCGTGGTGGGCAACCTCCTCTCGGTCTTGGCACCGAATTACGCCATCCTCATGGTCGCGCGCTTTATTGCGGGCATGCCGCACGGCGCTTATTTCTCCGTGGCTAATCTCTCGGCCGCATCCATGGCGCCCCCAGGCGGCCGCGGCAAGGCCATGGCTTATGTGGGCATGGGCCTGGCCATCGCCACGGTTATCGGCGTGCCGGCCGCCCAAGCCCTCGGCTCCGCACTGGGCTGGCAGGCGGCCTACCTGGTGGTCGTGGCTTTGGGTATCGTCACCGCCATTGCGTTGTTCTTCCTGATGCCGCACATGACGGAGATGAAGCAGACCGATATCCGCACCGAATTTGGTGCGTTCAAAAACAGTCAGGTGTGGTTCACCGTCATCATGGGCGTGGTGGGCTTTGGCGGCATGTTCTCCGTCTATACCTATATTTCGTGGACCATGACCGAGGTCGCCGGCATGGACCAGAGCCTCATCTGGGTAGTACTCATGGCCTATGGCATCGGCATGACCATCGGCAATGCCTTTGGCGGCTGGCTCGCTGACCGCAACTTGGAGTTTGGCATTATCTTTGCCTTGGCCTGCCTCATCGTTATCCTGACGGCCTTCTACTTCCTCTCCGGCCATGCCATCCCCGCTACCTTGTGCTTTGGCTGCGTGGCGTTTATGGGCTCCACGCTGGTGCCTTCGCTGCAGCTGCGCTTGGTGCATGTGGCTGGCGACGCCCAGACTCTGTCCGCAGCCCTTAACCAGTCCGCGCTCAACATCGCGAATGCGGCCGGTGCGACCATTGGCGGCGCCGTGGTGGGTGCCGGTTTGGGCTACTCTGCACCGGCGCTGGCAGGTGCGGCCCTAGCGGCTGCGGGTTGCCTGGTATGGGCTGCGACGATGTGGGATAAAAAGCGCCTTTCTCGCCGCGCCTAGGCGGACCGATATGCTGTTGGCATGACCCTTACCATCGCGAGCGTTAATGTCAACGGAATCCGCGCTGCGTGCAAGCAGCGCAATGAAAATAACCCCGGTATGAATGCCTGGCTAGAGGAGACTCCGGCCGATATCGTGCTCATGCAGGAGGTGCGCGCAACCCCGGAGCAGGCCGAAAAGGCCCTGGCCCCAGCCCTAGAGGCGGGCTGGCACTTAGCTCTTGCCGACGCCGCCGCAAAGGGCCGCGCCGGCGTCGGCATCCTGTCTCGCACCCCGCTTGCCGACGTCGAAGTGGGCTTCGGCTCCTTTACCGACGCCGGCCGCTGGATTGCGGCTACCACCCGCGATATTCGCGTCGCCTCCCTGTACCTGCCTTCCGGCGATACCGGTTCGCCGAAGTTGGATGAAAAGTACCGCTTCTTGGACGAGTTCCAGGAGGTGCTGGCGAAGAACGCGGCGCGCACGAATTCTGATGGCAGCCCGGCCGAGATGGTCATCGGCGGCGACTGGAATATCTGCCACCGCGCCCAAGACCTGAAAAATGATAAGGCGAATGAAAAGAAGGCCGGCCACCTGCCGGAAGAGCGCGCCTTCATGGATCACGTCTTTGGCGCCTTCCCAGATGGCAAGCCGCAAGAGAAGAAGAACCTGGGGCAGTGGCAGGGTGTGGTTGAGTACGCCGGCGGCGAGCCGTGGTCCCCGGCCGCAGATCCGCAGTGGTTCGACGTCGCCCGCCGCCTGCACCCGGAAGAAGATGGTCCTTATACCTGGTGGACCTACCGCGGCCAGGCGTTTAATAACAATGCCGGGTGGCGCATCGATTACCAGGCGGCCACCCGCCCGATGCTGGAGCGCGCCCAGCGCACCTGGGTGGATAAGGCTCCTACCGTGGAGCAGCGCTGGTCCGACCATTCCCCACTGCTGGTGGAGTACCGCTGATGACGCCACTATTTAGCGTCCTATATGTAGTAGGTATTACGGCCGAGTCCATGACCGCCGCCTTGTCCGCCGGCCGCCAAAAGCTCGACCTTTTTGGTGTCACCATGATTGCCTCCATGACGGCGCTGGGCGGCGGCACGGTGCGCGATATGATCCTCGATGACCCTCCCTTTACCTGGGTTGAGCACCCCATCTATTTGGTGATCGTCATCGTGGCGGCCGTGGTGACGGTGGGCATGTCCTTCCTCATGCACTACTTCCGCCACCTCTTCCTCATCCTGGATGCGCTGGGGCTTGCGGTCTTCTCGGTGCTCGGCACCCAAATCGCGGTCCACTTGGGGCACGGGTTCATCATTGCCTCGGTCTCCGCGGTGATTTCTGGCGTCTTTGGTGGCGTGCTGCGTGACCTGCTTTCGGATCGTATCCCGCTGGTGTTTTCCGGCGAGTATTATGCCGCCATCTCGCTGCTGGCCGCGGCGCTTTTTATGGCGCTCTACCACGGCGGTCTGGCCGAAGAACCGGCCGCTATCATTACCGCCTCCGTGTGCTTTATCGCCCGCTTGGCCGCGATCTACTTCAAGAAGGGATTGCCCGTCTTTGAGTATCGCGATGCCGAGCAGCAGATGGATCCGCGCCTGCGTTTGTCCGCGCGCATCGTGCGCGATGGCGCCCGCAAGGCCAAGCGCAAGGCGGGCGCGGCCACGCGCTATGCCAGCCCCATCACGCGCCCGCTGACCCGGCCGCTGAGCCGTCCACTGGGGCGCACGTTTAAGAACAAGTCACGAGAGTTTTCTAACGCGGCGGAGGGCACTGACTACAGCGATATTTCGAGCAATCGCATCGCGCGTCGCCCGAAGCGGCAGTCGATTACCCGGCCGAGTGGCCGGCACTCGCCAGGGGCACGGGGAGTAAACGTCGAGCAGCAGTGGAGCTTTAATAAGGGGGACGTCGGCAAGCGCAAGGCACCCAAACACAAGCAGTAGTGCTACTATGGGTAGGTCAAAAAATTCAGTAATCTGCAACGGAGAAAGTTCATGGCTCGCGCAATTATTTCTTTCGTCCTCGGCGCTGTAATCCTCGGCCTGAGCATCTGGTGGTGGACCGTTGTTGGTCCGTCCTTCGCTTTCCTCGGCCCCATCGTGCTCATGGGCGTGGGCGGCGCGCTGATGGTATCCGGTTGGGCCATCCTGATGGACGTAGTCAGCCCCACCTCCCGCAAGCTCTAAAATCCTTGCGCCGCATCCCCTGCCTAATCGGGCAGGGGATTTTTTCGATCCCTCGCTCAGGCGGCGCCGGGGAAGGAAGTGAACCGCGCGGCGAGGCTAGGGGGTAGGATAAGGCACCATGACTGCAGACAATTCCACCGTTTCCCGCGTCCTGTCCGGTATCCAACCCACCGCTGATTCCTATCACCTGGGTAATTACCTGGGAGCGCTGAAGCAGTGGATTGACCTGCAGGACGGCTATGACGCCTTCTACTTCATCCCTGACCTGCACGCGATCACCGTGGAGCAAAATCCGGAGGAGCTGCGCAACCGCACCATCGCGGGCGCCGCACAGCTCATTGCCTTGGGCATTGACCCGGAAAAGTCCACGCTCTTCGTGCAGTCGCACGTGCCCGCCCACGCGGAGCTGACCTGGGTACTGCAGTGCCTTACCGGTTTTGGCGAGGCCTCCCGCATGACCCAGTTCAAGGATAAGTCCGCCAAGCAGGGCTCGGACCGCACCTCGGTGGGCCTATTTACCTACCCGATCCTCATGGCCTCCGATATCTTGCTCTACTCGCCGGATTATGTGCCGGTGGGCGAGGACCAGCGCCAGCACCTGGAGCTGACCCGCAATCTGGCCGAGCGCTTCAACAATAAGTATGGCGAGACCTTCAAGGTACCGGAGCCGTTCATCCCGGAGGGTGCGGCAAAGATTTATGACCTACAAGAGCCGACGTCCAAGATGTCTAAGTCCGGCGCCAACCCGAAGGGCCTGGTCAACCTGCTTGATGCGCCGAAGACCTCGGCTAAGCGCATCAAGTCCGCCGTGACGGATGACTTGGGCTCGGTGGCCTTCGACCGCGACAACCAGCCGGGTGTGTCCAACCTGCTGGTTATCCAGTCTGCGCTGACCGGTGAATCCATCGATTCCTTGGTGGAAAAGTACGCCGGCCAAGGCTACGGCCACCTCAAGGTCGATACCGCCGACGCGCTGCAGGAATTTACCACTCCGCTCAAGGCGCGCTATGACGAGTTGATGGCGGACCGCGGCGAGCTCGAGCGCATCCTGGCGCAGGGCGCGGAGACGGCGCAAGAGATTGCCCAGCCGCTTGTCGACGCCGTCTATGAAAAGGTCGGCTTCCTTCCCCGCCTGCGCAAGTAGCAAGCGGCCGCTTCCCCCGTACCCCACCCCACAAAGGGACAAGTGGGGGTTTGCCAGTTACTCTAGGTGAGATAAAAACTGTGCGAGCAAGAAGGGAAGCACGTGCCTACTACCACGCAATCCTCCTCGAAGAAGACGGACCACTACGGCATCGAACGCGCCAATGCCGACGAACCCGGTGCGGTAGATAAGATTCGCTCCAAGTCCGGATTCGTTGATCACCTCATGCGCATGAATGAGCGCTATGGTGCCGAAGGCGGCAACCAGTTTGCCGCCGGCATCACCTATTATTCGGTGCTCTCCATCTTCCCGCTTGCCATGCTGATCGTGGCCACCGTCGCCGCCGTCTTGGCTAACCGCGAGGACCTGCTCAATGATTTGCAGTCCCAGATCACGAGCTCCCTCGATGGCGATATGGGCGATACGGTTAACGAGATCCTCGATACCGCCATTGACCAACGCGGCGCCATGTTCGGTATCGGTGGTTTGACCACCCTGTGGTCCGGCCTGGGCTGGATGAATAACCTGCGCATCGGTATCTCGGCCATGTGGGGCATCGATGCCAACGAGGGCGGTTCCTTCTTGAAGAAGAAGTTGTCTGACCTGGTGGGCCTCATTGGCCTTATCGTGGCGTTCCTCATCGCCTTTGGCGTAACCGCCGCCGGTTCCTCCGGTCTTACCCAGAAAATCTTTGAGCGCGTAGGAATCGAGTCCTTCCCAGGCATGGACTTGGTTATTTTCTTTGTCGGCTTGGCTGTGGGCCTTCTGGCCAACTTCATCGTCATGTGGTGGCTGAATATGATTCTGCCGCGCACCAAGGTTCCGAAGAAGTCCGGCCTTATCGGCGCAGCCATTGGTGCCGTCGCTTTCGAGCTGCTCAAGCAGCTGTCCACGCTCATCATGTCCTCTGCTACCGGCAGCCCCGCCGGCGCGGTTTTCGGCCCAGTCATCGTGCTCATGGTGGTCATGTATCTGATTTGGCGCGTGGTGCTGTACGTCTCCGCGTGGACCGCCACCACCAAGGAGTCTCTGAAGTACGCTCACCCGCCGGTCCCAGAGCCGGCCGTTATTCGCGTCCGCAACGAGGTCAAGGAAGGCGCGCCTGCAGGTGCGACCTTCGGCGTTGGCGCCGCTGTAGGCGCCGCGGCCGTGGGCGCATGGAGCCTGTTGCGCCGTAAGTAAATCTCCTCCTTAGGGGTGAGGCCTCCGCTGCCGGTGGGCTTTAAGATAGAGCATTATGAACGCCAATGACATCGCACCGAATCTTTATGAGGAATGGGGACTAGATCGCCGCGATGGCGAGCACGAGCTTCTAGTTTTGCTGGAGTCCAAGGATGTGCTGCTACAGCAGCAAGGCCAAGACATTGAAGAGCCGCGGCGCGCGCAGCTGCGCATCGCTGCCAGTGTCTTGGGCTCTGCTGCAAAGCGGGCCGAATACGATAAGGCGTGCGCGGCGGGAGTGCGCCCCACCTGGGGAGACCTCGGGCAGCTGGGCGCGGTAGGGCAGTGGAATCCGCGGACACAGCAGGCCCAGCAGCAAGCTCAGTCCTTCCAGCCCGGTCAGGCGGCAGGGCCAGGGCGCCACGTTCAGCAGGAGCCGCGATTTACGCAGACCGCGAGCCCCTACGGGTCGCCGTATGCGCGCAATCCCTTTGTCCCGCAGCACAATCCTTTCCCGCCGGCAACGGCGAACGGGGCCGTACCCGCGCCGTTGGTACAACAACCAGCGGCCGAAATTAGCCAGCGCGCCGGTCAAGATGCGCGCATCGGCATGGCCATTTTGGACTTTTTCTTCTTCTCACTCATTAGTGGCAGCTTCGGCGGCGCGCTGCTCTCCGGCGGCGTGGATGAGCTCTCGACGTTCATTGGCGGCGCCATCATCTTGCTGCTCTACACCTTGGGCACCGAGTGTTGGCTCGGCGCCAGCCCGGCCAAGCTGCTGATGGGCTACACGGTGCGCGATGTCGACACCAAAGAGCGGCTCTCCCTCACCCAGTCCGCTAAGCGCCAGTGGTGGCGCCTAGTCAATATCGTGCCGGGCCCGGTACGTTCGCCAGCTGGGTAGGCGCCGGCGTGCACGCCTGCACTATTTCGGAGAAGAATAATCGCCGCGGTACCCACGATGAGTGGGCTAACGCCGAAGTAGTGAAAAAGCACCCACGCAAATAGCCAGCAGCACTACGACGCCGGCGATAACCCAGCCGAGCCAGCCCTGCACTCCGGCCAAGGAGGAGTTCGCGGATTGCGCCTGGGTATCGGGGGCCGGGGTGGGAGC